>NZ_JBJHAK010000023.1:0-75108 GCF_054050975.1 Blastococcus sp. SYSU DS0828
TCACAGAGTTACGGCGGCCATGGCGAGAGGGAAACGCCCGGCAACATTCCGAACCCGGAAGCTAAGCCTCTCAGCGCCGATGGTACTGCCCTGGAGACGGGGTGGGAGAGTAGGACGCCGCCGGACATACTTCCCCGAACGGGGGTCAGAGCGAGCGCTCTGGCCCCCGTTCGCTTTTCCATGTCCGCCGCCGGCCGTGCTGGTCGTGTGCGGCGTCTAGCAAAGAGGTACTGAAAAGGCATGACTGCTCCGCGACGTGGTTCCGGCGGGTCCGGCGGGTCCGGCGACGGGCGACAGGGTGGCCGCGGCCCCCGGTCACAGAACGATCGTCGGCCGGAGGGCGGTGCTGGCGCGCGCGGTGGTGCCCGAGGCGATCGACCGGCTCGGCCGCAGGGCGACAGGCCGGCTCGCTCTCAGGGGGATCGTCCCCGTGGTGATTGGCAGGACCGTCGTCCCCAGGGTGACCGCCCGGGTCGACCGCAGGGCGACCGCCCGCGTGGTGACTGGCAGGACCGCCGTTCCCAGGGCGACCGCTCGGGGCGACCGCAGGGTGACCGGCCCGGGCGGCCGCAGGGCGAGCGTCCCCGTGGTGACTGGCAGGACCGTCGTCCCCAGGGTGACCGACCGGCTCGGCCGCAGGGTGACCGGCCGCGTGGTGACTGGCGGGACCGTCGTCCCGAGGGCGATCGACCGGCTCGGCCGCAGGGCGACCGCCCGCGTGGTGACTGGCAGGACCGTCGTCCCCAGGGCGATCGATCGGCTCGACCGCAGGGCGACCGCCCGCGTGGTGACTGGCAGGACCGTCGTCCCCAGGGCGATCGATCGGCTCGGCCGCAGGGCGACCGGCCGCGTGGTGACTGGCGGGACCGCCGTCCCGAGGGCGATCGACCGGCTCGGCCGCAGGGGGACAGGCCGGCTCGCTCTCAGGGGGACCGTCCCCGTGGTGACTGGCAGGACCGCCGTCCCCAGGGTGACCGTCCGGCTCGGCCGCAGGGCGAGCGTCCCCGTGGTGACTGGCAGGACCGCCGTCCCCAGAGTGACCGCCCGCGTGGTGATTGGCAGGACCGCCGTCCCCAGGGTGACCGCCCGCGTGGTGATTGGCAGGACCGGCGCCCCCAGGGCGACCGCCCGGCTCGGCCGCAGGGGGACAGGCCGGCTCGCTCTCAGGGGGACCGTCCCCGTGGTGACTGGCAGGACCGCCGTCCCCAGGGCGACCGCCCGGCTCGACCGCAGGGTGACCGGCCGCGTGGTGATTGGCAGGACCGCCGACCGTCGGGGGAAACGCCGCAGGGCAACTGGCGCGACCGACGCCCGGAGGGTGGTCCCTCCGGCGGCCGTCCGTCCCGGGACGCGCAGGACCGGCGCCCCCCGGTGCCGGTCGGTCCGGAGATCCCCGAATGGGCAGATCCCCGGGAGCTGGATCCTGCGATCCGCGCTGCCCTGAAGGGGCTCGACCCGCGCAACTCCGCCAAGGTCGGGGGGCACCTGGTCGCGGCCGGGTCCCTGGTCGACGAGGACCCGGAGACCGCGCTCGCCCATGCACGCGCTGCTCGTGATCGGGCTTCCCGGCTGGCCGTCGTCCGCGAGGCCGTGGGGGTTGCGGCCTACCACGCCGGCGACTACGCCGAGGCGGCTCGGGAGATCCGTGCCTACCGCCGCATGAGCGGGGATCAGGGCTACCGCGCAGTGCTGGCCGATTGTGAGCGTGCGCTCGGCCGTCCCGAGGTGGCCATCCGCCTGGTGAACGAGGCGCTCGCCGAAGGCGTCGACGCCGAGGAGACCGTGGAGCTGCGACTGGTCGAAGCAGGCGCACGACAGGATCTCGGCGAGGAGGCTGCGGCCCGCCTGGTCCTCGAGGCGGCTCTCGGTGGTCGCCCCGAGCCGTCGGCTGTGTTCGCCGGCGATCCGGGCCGGCTGCGGCTGGCCGCTGCCTACGCCGAGCTCCTGCGAGCCCAGGGCGAGGACGAGCGTGCCGATCAGTGGCTCGAGGCCGTCGCGGCAATCGATCCCGAGCTGGCGGGTGAGGATCTCGGCGTCGAGTTCAGCGAGGTCGACGAGGCAGACATGTCCGGAGAGGACGTCGTTCGGGCGGACGTGGTTCCGGGGGAGATCGCTCCGGAGGAGGTGGTTCCGGGAACAGAGGCTGCGGAGGACGTCGCTGCGGAGGACGTCGCTGCGGAGGACGTCGCTGCGGAGGACGTCGCTGCGGAGGACGTAGTCCCGGGAGCAGTGGCCCCGAAGGACATCGCGTTGCAGTTCATCGCTCCGGAGGACGCGAGCCCGACCGCCGGTACCCCGGACGACGGTAACCGCCCGCAGGCGATGAGCTTCGCCGAGGAGGTCGAGGCGGAGGTCGCCGAGCTGCTGGGTGAGACCGACGGCGACGCCCCCTCCGCTGACGAGCGAGCGGGATCCGGGAGCGACGACCAGGAGTCCTGACCCCGAGTCGGGGACGAACCGCCGTCCACACCCGCGCGTGACTCCACAGATCGGGTCGTACGGCGGACGAGGGCGGCACGACCGACCAGGCTGCGGGCATGAGCGTGGCTGTGATCGATCGCAACGACGTGGTCCTGCGGGGGCGGTTGTCCGCCCCCGCAGAACTGCGCACCCTGCCGAGCGGCGACGCGCTGCTCAGCTTCCGTCTGGTGGTGCGCAGACCGGTGCCCACGGTGCGAGGTCGGTCGGTGGACGTCCTCACCTGCATCACGTACGACCGGGCGCTGCAGCGGCGCATCGCCGCCTGGCAGCCCGGTGACGTCGTGGAGGTCGAGGGAGCGCTCCAGCGGCGCTTCTGGCGCACCGGGTCAGGTACCGCGTCGGTCTGCGAGGTCAACTGCCGGCGCGGACGGAAGGTCCCGCGGTCGGCCGGGCGAGCGGCGGGGGAGACCGCCTGACCAGCGTGGCCCGCCGGTCAGTCCGTGAGGGGCCGCAGCACCAGGCCCGTGCGCGGCTTCGGCACGAAGAGGGTGGACTTCCGCGGCATGCGGGCGCCCGCGCGCGCGACCGCGGCGACGTCGGTGGGAGACGGGGCGCGCAGCAGCACGGCGACCCCGTCCTGTTCGAGCGCGGCCGCGACCGCCTCCTCGAGGGTGTGGGCGATGACGACGGCGTCCACCGTGTCCGGCCGGGCCCATAGCAGCTGGACGAGCCCGTGGTGTGCCAGCACCACGTCGAGGTCGCGCCAGGCCGGTGGGGCCTCCGGCGGAACGGCGGCCCGGACCACCGGGTCGGCGCCGGTCAGCCGCACCAGCCGGGCGCCGTCGGTCAGCAGCAGCCCCCGCTCGGCGGGATCCCCCAGCCAGGTGCGCGCCGCCGCGACGACCGCGCCGGCGCCCGCCCCGATGACCGGCAGCTCCGCCGTGACGAACCCGCGAGCCGCCGCGTCCACAGCCGCATCGAACGGCAGGCCGGGCACCACGCGGTGGATCGGGTCGACCCGGAGACCGCCCGGTCCCATGGGCGTGACGAGGGCGAGAACCGCGCCCGACCCCGGTCCACCGCCCTGGGTGCGGGCGTGGGCGCGGGCCGCCGCGAACCGGTGGTGCCCGTCCGCGATCACCGCCCGGGTACGGGCCAGGGCACTCGTGGCAGCCTCCAGCGTCGCCGCGTCGGTCACGCGCCACAGCCGGTGCAGCACGCCGTCGCCGTCACGCAGCTCCAGGGTCGGCGGCGTCCGCCGCACCGTGTCGCTCACGCCGGACACCGCCGGATCGGGATCGTGCGCCAGCACGATGGGTTCGAGGTCCGTGCGGGTCGCGGCGAGCAGGGCGCGCCGTCCCTCCACCGCCGCGGGGTAGGTGTCCTCGTGGGGGAGCACCGCTGTCGACCCCTCCGGCGGCAGGACCACTGCGCCCAGCCACCCGACGGTGGCCGGGGCGCCGTCGGACGGTCGCAGCTCGTACAGCCACAGAGCAGCAGCCTGGTCGCGCACGAGCACGCCCTCGTCCAGCCACGCCTGCAGCGTGGCGGCGGCGAGACCGGCGCAGCTGTCCGGGACGCCCGGCCCACCGTCGAGCCCCGGCAGGATCAGCCGCACGATGTTGTGCGGGTCGGCGTGGACCAGCCGATCCCGGCCGGCCGGGGTCACCAGGTCGTAGGCTGGCGAGCTGACACGGGCGAGGTGCCCGGGATCGCGGTCCCGGTAGGTCAGCGCCCGGAACGGCCGGACCTCCAGGCCCGGGACCGACCCGGGTGTTCGGGGTCCCACCGACGACGAGAGCACGACACAGATCGTAGGAGCGGCAGCGACGGCCGCCGTCGGTCGCTCCCGACCGGCCGGGGAGAGCAGCGAGGACCGGGCAGCGGTCCAGGAAGGAGGCAGCGGTGGCGGAGCCCGGTGCACCGGAGGACCGGGGCGGGGCGCGCCAGGCACCCGCCGGCGGTGTCTACGACTGGTACCACCGCGGGCTGGAGCTGCTCGCCGACCGGCATCCCGACGCCGCCGCCACCCTCCTGGCCCGCGCGGCCGAGGCAGAGCCGGGCTCGCGCAGCGTGCGCGAGGCCCTGGCGCGGGCCCAGTACGACGCCCACCGGTACCCCGAGGCGATCGACACCTTCACCAGCCTCATCGCCTCCGACCCCGCCGACGACTACGCACGGTTCGGCCTCGGGCTGGCCGCCAGCCGCGCCGGCGACCTCGCCCTCGCCGCGGAACAGCTCGCACTCGCCGTGGCCATGCGCCCCGACCTCGCCCACTACGCCCGGGCCCTGCGCGAGGTGCGGGCGCGCCGGATGAGGGGGACCGCATGAGCGACCAGGCCACCGGGTCGCCGATCCCGGCGCTCGCCGCGGGCTGCGCCGAGCCCCCGGCCCGGCTGTACGACGTGGCCCTGCTCGACCTGGACGGGGTGGTCTACGTCGGCCCCGACGCCGTGCCGGGCGTGCCCGCCGCCCTGGCCGGTGCCCGCGCCGCCGGCATGCGGCTGGGCTTCGTCACGAACAACGCCGCCCGCACGCCGGAGCAGGTGGCCGCCCACCTGACCGAGCTGGGGGTGCCGGCCGGCGCGTCCGACGTCATCACCAGTTCCCAGGCGGCGGCCACCGTCGTCGCCGGTCTCCTCGACCCCGCGGCGCGGGTCCTGCCGGTCGGCGGCCCCGGCGTCGCGGCTGCCCTGGAGGCCGCCGGGCTCACGGTGGTCGCCAGCGCGGACGACCATCCGGAGGCCGTCGTCCAGGGGTACGGGCGCGAGGTGGGCTGGGCGCAGCTCGCCGAGGCCGTGGTCGCCGTCCGCAACGGCGCCCGGCACATCGCGACCAATGCCGACGCGTCCATCCCCTCGCCGCGCGGCCCGTTACCGGGCAACGGGGCGATGGTGGCGGTCGTCCGGCAGGTGACCGGATGCGAGCCCCTGGTCACCGGGAAGCCCGACCCTGCCATGCACGCCGAGTGCGTCCGCCGCACCGCCGCCGAGCGCCCGCTGGTGGTGGGCGATCGGCTGGACACCGACATCGAGGGCGCCCGCCGCGCCGGCGCGGCCAGCCTGCTGGTCTTCTCGGGGGTCACCGATCCGGCCACGCTGCTCGCCGCCGGCCCGGACCACCGGCCCGATCTGCTCGCTGCCGACGCCGCCGGGATGCTGCACGCCCACCCCGCGGTGACGGTCGAGGGCCGTACGTGGCGGTGCGGCGGCTGGACGGTCCAGCGGGCCGAGGGCGGCGACGCGCTGGAGCTCCGCGGACCGGACGCCGGACCCCCGCAGCGGGGTGCGGCGGCCTCCGACGACCTCGACGGGTTGCGCGCGCTCTGCGTCGCGCACTGGGCCGCCCACCCCACCGCGGCCGCGCCGGTGCGCGTCCTGGCGCACGGCCCGGCAGCGACCGAGGTCGCGCGGACCTGGCACCTGCCGTCGGCCGGCTCCCGCTGAGCCGCCCGCTCTCAGACCAGCTTGCGCAACCGCAGGAGGTCGCGCAGGCCCGCCTCCAGCTTGACCCGGCCGCTGGCCCACGCCGGCCCGAACGACAGCCGTCCGTCGGTGAGGGCCACCAGGTCGTCGCTGGTCATGGTCAGCCGGATGTCGGCCTTCGGGACGCCGGGACCGTCGGGCACCGCGTGCAGGTCCCGCACCGAACCGGAGCTCAGCCGACCGAGGACCACCTGCTCGAGGTCGGGGAGCCGGCAGGACAGGCTCCGGTCGAGCCCGGCCGCCGCGGGGTTCGCGGCCAGGTCGCCGAGGATGCCCGTGAGGGCGGTCATGCACTGGTCCATCGTGGCCACGCGGCGGGATCTCCCCTGGGATCGGTGGTGGGTGCGGTCGCCCGACGCTATCGCGCTGCTCCGTCGGGCCGGTCCGCGTCGTTGCCGGCCGGTAACCTCCGCAGCAGGACGCCGGCTCGTGCGCGAGCGCGCGCCCTTCCCTCCTCGACCCGATTCCCCGAGAGGTGCTCCGTGACCGAGCCGACCGCACCGCGTCCGGTGCCCGGGCCCCCCCGCCCGGGGGCTGCGCCGGTCGCCGCTCCCGGTGGGCCCACGACCGGGCCGCGGCCGACGCCGGCGACCGAGTCCGTGGTCTCCCAGTCCCCGGCCACCGAGGTCCCGGCGACGGGCGGGGGAACGCCCCCGGCCGGGGCGAGCGCGGGCCACCGGCTGGGCGGTCTGGAGGAGCTGCCCGTGTCCGAGCACGTGGCCGTCTTCGAGGTCGAGCACGCGCGCCTGCAGCGCGAACTCGGCACGATCGATCCGCGCTGATGGCCCGTCGCGCCCGGCTGGACGCCGAGCTCGTGCGCCGCGGCCTCGCCCGGTCGCGCGAGCACGCCGTGAGCCTCATCGCCGAGGGGCGGGTCGCCGTCGCCGGCCAGGCGGCCACCAAGCCGGCGACCGGCGTCGAGGCGGGCACCCCCGTCGTCGTGCGGACCGACCCCGACGAGCCCACCTGGGTGTCCCGCGGCGCGCACAAGCTGCTCGGGGCGCTGGAGGCGTTCCCCGTTCCGGTCGAGGGGCGGCGCGCCCTGGACGCCGGCGCGTCCACCGGCGGCTTCACCGAGGTGCTCCTGGACCGGGGCGCGTCGGAGGTCGTCGCCGTCGACGTCGGGTACGGGGAGCTGGCCTGGTCGCTGCGCACGGACGACCGGGTGCGGGTGCACGAGCGCACCAACGTGCGCACGCTCACCCCCGAGGCGATCGGCGGACCGGTCGACCTCGTGGTCGCCGACCTGTCCTTCATCTCGCTGCGCCTGGTGCTGCCCGCGCTCACCGCGTGCACCCGGCCGGGCGCCGACCTCCTGCCCATGGTGAAGCCGCAGTTCGAGGTGGGCAGGGAGCGGCTCGGTGCCGGCGGGGTCGTGCGCGATCCCGAGCACCGGGTGCAGGCCGTCCTGGAGGTCGGCCGAGCGGCGCACGCACTGGGCTGGGGAACCGCCGGTGTGGTGGCCAGCCCCCTGCCGGGGCCCGCTGGGAACGTGGAGTTCTTCCTCTGGCTGCGGTCCGACGCCGGGCCGACCGAGGAGGACACCGTCCGTCGAGCAGTCCAGGAGGGACCGCAGTGAGCAAGCCGAGCACGGCACCGCGCGACGGGCAGGAGGCCCGGTGGGTCCTGCTCACGGTGCACACCGGGCGGCAGGACATCGTCGAGCTGGCCCGCACGTCCGCGGCGCGGCTGCTCCGCGGCGGCATCGGCGTCAAGGTGCTCGAGGAGGAGGCGCCCGACCTGGAGATCCCCGGCGCCGAGGTGGTTCCCTGCGACGAGGCCGCCGCGAAGGACGCCGAGATCGTCATGGTGTTCGGTGGCGACGGCACCTTTCTGCGCGCCGCCGAGCTGGCCCGGTACACCGACGCCGCGCTGATGGGGGTCAACCTCGGCCGGGTGGGCTTCCTCGCCGAGACCGAGCCCGAGGCGGTCGAGGAGACCCTGACCGCCATCGAGGACTGCGAGTACTCGGTCGAGGAGCGGCTCGCGATCCAGGTCGACGTCCGCGACCGCGACGGCATGGTCGTCGGCGGCACGTGGGCGCTGAACGAGATCTCCGTGGAGAAGGCTGAGCGCTCGCGGGTGCTCGACGTCGTCCTCGCCATCGACGGGCGGCCGCTGACCAGTTTCGGGTGCGACGGCGTCCTGTGCGCCACCCCGACCGGGTCCACCGCCTACGCCTTCTCCGCCGGGGGGCCGGTGGTCTGGCCCGACGTCGAGGCGCTGCTGCTGGTGCCCTCCAACGCCCACGCGCTGTTCGCGCGGCCACTGGTCACCTCGCCGAACTCGGTGGTGACCGTCGCCGTCCCCGCAGACGGCAACCGCGCGCGCGTCTCGGCCGACGGGCGGCGCACCGTCGAGGTCCCCGACGGTGGCCACGTCGACGTCCGCCGGGCGAGCCGGCCGGTGCGTATCGCCCGCGTGCACGCCGCGACGTTCGGCGACCGGCTGGTGGCGAAGTTCGGACTGCCGGTCCGCGGCTTCCGTGACGCCCGGCACCCCGGTCCGGGTCACGAGCTGTTCACCAGCCGCAACGTCCTCGCCCGTGATGTCGTCGACGGCTCCGACCTCCCGGCGCGGGAGGTGAGCGGTGGCGGCACGCACGACGGCGTCTGAACGACCGGCCCCGGCGGGCACCGCGACCGGGCGGCTCTCGGAGCTGCGCATCCGGGGGCTCGGCGCGATCGACGACGTCACCCTGGAGCTGGGCCGTGGTCTCACCGTCGTGACGGGGGAGACCGGCGCCGGCAAGACCATGGTGGTGACCGGCCTGACCCTGCTGTTCGGCGGGCGGGCCGACCCCGGCCGGGTCCGGGCGAACGGTCGCGCCGGCGTGGAGGGCCGCCTGGAGCTGCCGCCGGAGTCACCCGCGTGGGCGCGGGCGGCCGACGCCGGTGCCGACCCCGACGACGACGGCAGCCTCATCCTCGCCCGCACCGTCAGCGCCGAGGGCCGGTCCCGCGCGTACCTGGGCGGCCGGAGCGTTCCGGTCGGGGTCGTGGCGGAGCTCGCCGAGAGCCTGCTCGCGGTGCACGGCCAGACCGACCAGCTGCGGCTGTCCCGCCCGGCCGAGCAGCGCCGCGCGCTCGACCGCTACGCCGGCGCCGACCACCTGGCGCTGCTGGAGCGCTACCGCGAGGCCTACCAGCGCTGGCGGGACCTGGCCGCGGACCTCGACCGCCGGCGGGGGCAGGCCCGTGAGCTGGCGCAGGCCGCCGACGTCCTCCGTCACGGCCTGGAGGAGATCGCCGCGGTCGCCCCCGAACCCGGCGAGGACGAGGCGCTCGACACCCAGGCCAAGCGGCTCAGCGACGCCGATGCGCTGCGAGCCGCCGCCGACGAGGCGCGCATGGCGCTCATCGGCGACGTCACCGGCGACCTCGTCGGCGGCGAGCTGCCGCAGGACGCCACCGCGTCGCTGGCCATCGCCGAGCGCGCGCTGGCCGGCTCCGACGACCCGACGCTGGTCATGCTCGCCCAGGACCTCGCCGACGCCGTGGCCGTCGTCTCCGACGTCGCCGGCCAGCTCGCCGGCTACGTGGCCGACCTGGACGCCGATCCCGCCCGGCTGGCCGAGGTGCTCGACCGCCGAGCCGCCCTGACGGCGCTGGTCCGCAAGTACGCCGAACCCGGGGCGGGCGTCTCCGGGGTGCTCACCTGGGCCGAGGACGCGCAGCACCGCCTGGCCGAGCTGGACGTCTCCGACGAGGCGCTGGAGGCGCTCGAGGCCGAACGGGACGCCGCCCGCGCGGAGGTCGACCGCCTGGGCGCCGCGATCTCCGCGGGGCGGCGGGCCGCCGCGGAGGGGTTCGCCGCCGAGGTCGGCCGCGAGCTGGCCGGGCTGGCGATGAAGAGCGCCCAGGTCTCTTTCAGCATCGACAGCCACCCCGACGACCCCGGGCCCGAGGGCGTCGACGAGGTGGCGCTGCTGCTGGCCGCGCACCCCGGCGCGCCGCCCCGGCCCGTGCACAAGGGCGCCTCCGGCGGGGAGCTCTCCCGCGTGATGCTGGCCATCGAGGTCGTCTTCGCCGGCGCCGACCCGGTGCCGGTCATGGTCTTCGACGAGGTCGACGCCGGGGTGGGCGGCCAGGCCGCCGGGGAGATCGGCCGGCGGCTTGCCCGCCTGGCCCGGGACCACCAGGTCGTGGTCGTCACGCACCTGGCACAGGTCGCTGCCTTCGCCGACACCCACCTGGTCGTCGACAAGGCACCCGACACCGGTGCCGGGGTCACCGCCACCGACATCCGCTCGGTCGACGGCGAGGACCGCGTGCGCGAGCTGGCTCGCATGCTCTCCGGCCTCGCCGACAGCGACACCGGCCAGGCGCACGCGCGGGAACTGCTCGCCGTGGCGGCGGCTGCCCGCTGACCGGCATTCCCCGGAGCGGGTGAGTGGCCCGCAATGCACCGGGGTAAGGGGCGTCGGTGACCTGCTTCTCCTCCACCGACGAGTCCGCGCACTACGGCTTCTCGGTGTGCATGCTGCTCGACCAGTACCGGGACCAGCTGGGCTGGGTCGAGGAGGGGGTCGACGAACTGGGCACCGGCGACGCCACCGCCATCTCCGACGTGGTGCGCTCCCTGCCCGAGCTGCGCGTGCGCAGCTACGACATCAGCGCCCCGTCGGTGGAGCAGGCCCGCGCCAACATCGCCGAGCGCGGCGTCGCCGACCGCTACACCGTCGAGCTCGGCGACTTCTTCGACCAGGCCGACTCCGCGGGCGGCCACCAGGCCCGGACGGTGATCTCCAACCCGCCCTACATCCCCGCGCCGGACCGGGACATCGTCATGCCCGAGCTCTGGGGCGGTGTCCGCGGGAACGACCTGGTGCTGCAGCTGCTCAAGGCCGGCTACACGAACGTGATCTCCGCGGTCGCCAGCTACTCGGATCCGGAGACGACCGTGCGCACCGCGGAGGAGCTCGGGTACCGGGTCGTCAACTTCCTGGCCACGGGCCTGGACTTCGGCCCGTACAGCAGCGAGCCCAAGGTGCGCGAGCACATCCGCCGGCTGTGCGACGCGGGCCACGCCTGGGCCGGCGAGGACGGCTACATGGTGGCGGTCGCGCTGTTCACCCGCGATCCGGGTCTCCCCGGCAACCGCGGCGACCAGCTGCTCCGTTCTCTGCAGATCAGTCTGTGATCCTCCGGATCACACCGCGGCCAGGAGCCGTTCCCCGCCTGCGCTGAGCCGTTGCCGGCCCTTCTCGGGGAGGCCTCCGGCCGCCCCTCGGCGGGCCGCCTCGCGGGGCGGCTCCCCGACCTCCCTCGGGAGGCCCTCCGGGCCCCGCTCGACAGGTCGGTCACCTGCGCTTGGCGTACCCGGCGAGCCCGAACTGCAGCAGGGCCAGGCCCCGGCGTCCCTGGCGGCGCAGCTCCGCGGCGAGCTCCGGCCCGCTCACCCCGGCCAGGACGCGGTCGCGGGCGAGTTCCAGCAGGGAGGCGTAGAGCCCGAGGACGGCGTGCGCGGCGAGCCACGGTTCGAGCTGGCCCGGCCGGGCCGCCGTCTCCTCGGCGATCAGGTCGGCCAGCGAGGTGGTGAGCTCGCCGAGGATCTCCCGTTCCCGCACCTGGAGCGTCCGGCTGCCCCGGATGACCCGCGCCATCCGGGCCACGCCCTCGGCGGCCTCGGGCGTGCCGAGCAGGCTCACCGCGGCGACCACGAAGCTCCCCGCCGCCGCGGCCACCGACTCACCCGCCGGCCGCCGGCGCACCGCGGCGAGCAGCGCGGCGCGCATCGGCGGATCGGCGTCGAAGACCAGCCCCTCCTTGACGGGGAAGTGGTTGAAGACGGTCTTCTCCACCACGCCGGCGCGCTGGGCGATCTCCACGACGCTCACCGCGTCGAAGCCCCGCGCCTCGAACAGCTCCGTGGCGGCGTCGACGATCCGTTCGCGGGTCTGCTGCCGGCGGTGCTCCCGGATGCCCTGGCCCCGCAGCTTCCGGCGGCCGCGCGGCCGGTCCGCGCCGTCCTGGCCCGCGACGGCCTGGTCCACGCCGTCCTGGTCCGCGACGTCCTCGTCCACCACCGGCGCGGCCGGCGGCACGGGGGGCGCAGCCGGGGCCGCGACCGGCTCCGGAGCCGGAACGGCCCTGATCACCGCGGTGCCGGCAGGGGCCGGGGCGGCCTCCTCGACCTGCGGGAGGGACGCGTCGGTCGTCAGGGCTGCGGCAACACCAGTCACACGGGCAACGCTAGTCACGACTCGGTAACGGTTCCGCGGAAGTAGCCCGCGGGACGAACCCGGCGTGTCGGCCGAAGGTGGTGTCGGACACGCTGAGTGACCAGGGCGTTGCCGAGGCGCGTCGGTGGATCGGCCGGCGTGCCGGGCGTGGCAGCATGCGATGTCATGCGCATCGGCACCGTTCGCCGCGGCCGGGCACAGGAAACCGGGTCCGGCGTCGCCGGCACCGTCCGCCTGGACCGCCGCACGAAGAACCTGACGAAGCGGTTGCGCCCCGGCGACATCGCGGTCATCGACCACGTCGACATCGACCGGGTCAGCGCCGACGCGCTGGTGGGCTGCAAGGTCGCCGCGGTGGTCAACGCCGCGCCCAGCATCTCCGGTCGCTATCCGAACCTGGGGCCGGAGATCCTCATCAACGCCGGGATCCCGCTGCTCGACGACGTCGGCAAGGACGTCTTCGCGAAGGTCAAGGAGGGCACCGAGGTCCGCCTCGACGGCGGCCGGCTGCTCGACGCCGAGGGCACGGTGCTCGCCGAGGGGACCGAGCACGACGCCGAGTCGGTCGCCGCCGCGATGGCCGATGCGAAGGCCGGGCTGTCGGTGCAGCTCGAGGCGTTCGCCGCCAACACGATGGAGTACATGAAGCGGGAGCGCGCGCTCCTGCTCGACGGGGTCGGCGTCCCCGACGTCACCACCTCCATCGAGGGCCGGCACGTGCTCGTGGTCGTCCGCGGCTACGACTACAAGGAGGACCTGCACGCGCTCCGCGCCTACATCCGCGACTACCGCCCGGTCCTCATCGGGGTGGACGGCGGCGCGGACGCCCTCGTCGACGCCGGCTACTCGCCCGACATGATCATCGGTGACATGGACTCGGTCAGCGACGACGTCCTGCGCTCCGGTGCCGAGGTCGTCGTGCACGCCTACGCCGACGGGCGGGCTCCCGGCCTCGCCCGCGTCCAGGACCTCGGCGTGGAGGCGATCACCTTCCCGGCCGCCGCCACGAGCGAGGACATCGCGATGCTGCTGGCCGACGAGAAGGGCGCCACGCTGATCGTCGCGGTCGGCACCCACGCCACCCTCGTCGAGTTCCTCGACAAGGGCCGCGGGGGCATGGCGTCGACGTTCCTCACCCGCCTGCGGCTGGGCGGCAAGCTGGTCGACGCCAAGGGCGTCAGCCGGCTCTACCGCAGCCGCATCTCGACCACCGCGCTCGTCGTCCTGGTGCTCGCCGCCTTCATCGCCATCGGGTCGGCCCTCGCCGTCTCCGCCGCGGGGCGGCTGTACCTCGACCTGCTGCTCGACCAATGGAACAGCTTCATGTTCTGGCTGGAGAACCTCTTCTCGTGATCGACTTCCGCTACCACCTGGTGTCGCTGATCGCCGTGTTCCTCGCGGTCGCGCTCGGGATCGTCATCGGCACCACGGCGCTCAACGAGCCGATCCTGGCCGACATCGAGAACCAGGTCTCCCAGCTCGAGCAGGACAAGCGGGCGCTCGAGGACCAGACCCGCGACCTCCAGGCGCAGCTGAGCACCAGCCAGGAGTTCGAGGAGGCGGTGGGCCCGGTCCTGGTCGACGGCACGCTCACCGAGCGCAGCGTGCTGCTGGTGCTCACCGACGAGGACGTCGCCCCGGAGACGGTCGAGGAGGTCACCGCGCTGATCGGCGACGCCGGGGGCTCGGTCAGCGGCGTCGTGCGCCTGCAGCCGCAGTACAGCGACCCGGCCACCGCGACCGCGCTGCAGAGCTACGTGACCGGCGCGGGGCTCCCCGCCGGCCTCCAGCTGCCCGAGAGCGGCGATGCCGGGGTCCTGGTGGCCTCCCTGCTGTCCCAGGTGCTCATGATCCCCGAGGGCGGTCCGGTGCCGGACACCGCGGCGGTGTCCTCGGTGCTGGCCGGGCTCAGCTCGCTGGAGGTGCTCACCGCCGAGTCGGCCTCCGTCTCGCCGGCCGACCACGCCGTCGTCCTCACCGGTGGCCTGTTCGAGGGTGCGGACGCCGATCAGCGCACCACCATGCTCGTCGAGCTGGTCACCGCGCTCGACGAGCAGGGCCGTGGCGCAGTCGTCGCCGGCACGGCGGCGACGGCGCGCCCCGAGGGGCTCGTCGGCGTGCTGCGCGCGGACCCCGCGCTCGCCGCGGCCGTCTCCACGGTGGACAACGTGGGCACGGAGGTGGGCAGGATCAGCACCGTCCTCGCCCTCGGTCAGGAGTCGCAGGGCACGTCGGGTAAGTACGGGACGGCGGACGACGCCCAGCCGGTGCCGCCGGTGCCCGCGGCCGCGCAGTGAGCGGACGGCGAGCCGCGGCCCTCGCGCTCGCCGGTGCGGGAGCGGCGCGCGTCGCCCTGGCCGCATCGACGGCGCTGACGGCGTCGCCGGCCGGTGCGGCCTGGCGGCGGACGAACTACGCCGGCCGGCCGGTGTCCCTGCTCGGCGGGCCGGCGCTCGCCGTCTCGGCGACGGCGTCGGCGGCGCTCGGCGCCCCGCCCGGGACCCGGGCCGCAGCGGTGGTGGTCGGCGCCGTCTCCGGCCTCGTCGGCGGGTACGACGACCTCGCCGGCGCCCGGCCCGAGCAGGCCCGTGACAAGGGGCTGGCCGGGCACCTGCGAGCGCTCCGGGAGGGCCGCGTCTCGGCCGGGGCGGTCAAGGTGGCCGGTATCGGCGCCGCGGCCGCCGTGGCCGCGATCCTGACCCGCGGGCCCGGCCGGGGCGCCGGTGCCGTGGTCGACGGCGTGCTCACCACCGGCCTGGTCGCCGGCACCGCGAACCTGCTCAACCTGCTGGACCTGCGACCCGGGCGCGCGGCGAAGGTGGCGGCGATCGCCGCGGCCGCCGGTCTGGGTGGCCCGGCGGGGAACCTGGTGGCCGGTCCCTTCGGGGCGAGCCTCGCCGTGCTGCCGGACGACCTCGGCGAGCGGATCATGCTCGGCGACTGCGGCGCGAACTCCGTGGGCGCCCTCCTCGGCCTGCGGCTGGCCCGGATGCCCTCCCGCGGCGCCCGGACGGGCGCGCTGGCGGCCATCACCGCGCTCACCCTGGCCAGCGAGCGGATCAGTTTCACCCGCGTCATCGAGGCCACCCCCGGGCTCCGCGATCTGGACCGCCTCGGTCGCCGATCCTCGTGAGCACCCGGCAGGTGGCGCGCGGGGTGGCCGGCGCCGCCGCGCTGATCGCGGCGCTGACGCTCCTGGCCCGGCTGGCCGGGTTCGGCCGCACGCTCGTCTTCACCAACACGGTGGGGGCCGGCACCACCGGTGACGCCTACCTGGCGGCCAACAACGTCCCGAACATCGTGTTCGAGGTCGTCGCCGGCGGCGCGCTGGCCAGCCTCGTCGTGCCGATGCTCGCCGGTGGCATCGCCGCCGGCGACCGGGAGCAGGTGCGCCGCACCGCCTCGGCGCTGCTGGGCTGGACGCTGCTGCTGCTGGTCCCGCTGTCGCTCCTGGTCGCCGTGTTCGCCGAGCCGATCGCCGAGCTGCTGCTCGGCGGCGGCGACGCGGCGGAGGTACAGCTGGCCAGCCGGTTCCTGCTCGTCTTCGCGCCGCAGGTCGTCCTCTACGGGATCGGCATCGTCCTGACGGGCGTGCTCCAGGCACACCGGCGCTTCGCCTGGCCGGCGCTCGCCCCGCTGCTGTCCAGCGTGGTGGTGGCCACGACCTACCTGGTCTTCGCCGCGATCGGGGGCGGCCGGGACGTCTCCGGGCTCTCCACGCCGGCCGAGCTGGTGCTCGGCGTCGGCACGACGCTCGGCGTGGTCGCCCTCAGCCTCAGCCTCCTGGCGCCGGTGCGCGGACTGCGCCTGGGGCTGCGGCCGGCGTTGCGCTTCCCGGTCGGCGCCGCCCCGCGGGTCCGCCGGCTGGCCGCCGCCGGCGTGCTGACCCTCGCCGGGCAGCAGCTGCTGGCCGCCGTCGCGATCCGGCTGGCCAACGACGGCGCCCCCGCAGGCACGCTCGTCGTGTACGCCGCCGGCCTCACGGTCTTCCTGCTGCCCTGGGCGGCCCTCGCCGTCCCGCTGGCGACGTCGGCCTACCCCGGGCTGGCCGAGAGCGCCGAGAGCGGCGACGAGGCCGCGTACCGCCGTGCGCTGGCGCCGGTCACCGTGCTCGCGGTCGCCGCCTCCGCCGTCGCCGCCGCGGTGCTGGTCGCGACCGCCGGCCCCGTGGCGCGGGTCTTCCTCGCTGCCCAGGGCGACCGCGACGTCGCGGCGCTGCGCGACACCGTCATGGCCTTCGCCCCGGGGTTGCTCGGCTACGGCCTCGTGGCGGTGCTCACCCGGGCGCTGTACGCCCGCGGCCTGTGGAAGGCGCCGACGGCCTGCGTCCTGGGCGGGTGGCTGCTCGCCGTCGTCGCCGACGTCGTCCTGGCCCGGGTCCTGCCCGCCGGCGACCGGGCGCTGGCCCTCGGGCTCGGCCACACCGCGGGGGTCACCGTCGCCGGGGCCGGGCTGCTGCTCGTGGTCGCCCGGGTGGCGGGCCGGCCCGCGCTGGGAGGGTTGGGCCGCACCGGCCCCGTGGCCGTCCTGGCGGCCGTCGTGGGCGGCGCCGCGGGGCTGTGGGTCACCCGGGCGCTGGGCGCGGACCCGGTGCCGGGGGGCGGCCTGCTCGTGACGCTCGGGGTCGGCGTCCTCGCCGGGTGCGTGGTGCTCGCCGTCGCGCTGGCGGTCATGATGGGCACGGCCCGCGCGCAGCTGGTGGGGGCGTTCCGGGAGTTGCGGTCGACGGGCGGGCAGGAGGTGCGCGGTGCCTGAGGCGCCCCTGCGCAGCCGCCGCGTCACCGAGGTGCTCGCCACCAGCACCGGCGGGGTGGGCACCCACGTGCGCTCGCTGCTGCACCCGCTGCTCGCCGCGGGTGCCGACGTGGGTGTGTGCGGCCCGGCAGCCACCGACGCGCTGTTCGACTTCTCCGGCCGCGGCGCGGACTTCACGCCCGTCGAGATCTCCGCCGGGCTGGCCCCCGCCGCCGACGCCCGGGCGGTGCGGGCGCTCCGCACGGCGCTGACCGGCACCGATCTCGTGCACGCGCACGGGTTGCGCGCCGGCCTGGTCGCCGCGGCCGCGCGCCGGCTGGCCGACGGCTCGCCCCCGCTGGTCCTCACCCTGCACAACGCCCTCCCCGAGGGCGGTGGCCTGCGGCGCCGGGTGCTGGCACGCGCGGAGCGGGCCACCGTCCGGGCCGCCGACGTCGTCCTCGCCGCCTCGGCCGACCTGGCGGAGAACGCCCGTCGGCGGGGGGCGCGCGACGTGCGGCTGGCGCCGGTCTCCGCGCCACCGCTGCCCGCGGCCACGCGCACCCCGGCGGAGGTGCGGCAGGAGCTGGGGCTGGACGACGACCGCGCGCTCGTGGTCGCCGTGGGCCGGCTGCACCCGCAGAAGGGCTACGACGTCCTGCTCGACGCCGTGGCCCGCTGGTCGGCCGACCAGCGCGTGCGACCCGCGCCGTCGGTCGTCGTCGCCGGCGACGGGCCGCTGCACGACGAGCTCGCCGGTCGCATCCGGGCCGAGAGGTTGCCGGTCACGCTGCTGGGTCGCCGGGACGACGTCGCGGACCTGCTCGGTGCCGCCGACCTCTGCGTCCTGCCCTCGCGCTGGGAGGCGCGTTCGCTCACCGCCCAGGAGGCGCTGCGGGCGGGGGTGCCCCTGGTGGCCAGTCGCACCGGCGGGCTGCCGGAGCTGCTCGGGGACGCCGCCGAGCTCGTCCCGCCAGGAGACGCCGAGGCCCTGGCCGAGGCCGTGGTGCGGGTGCTCTGCGACAGCGCGCACGCCGCCGACCTCGCCGAGGCGGGGCTGCGGCAGGCGGCCACCTGGCCCGACGAGGAGGGGACGGCCGCGCAGCTGGTCGGCATCTACCGGGACCTGCTCGGGACGTCCCCGGCCCGGCCGGGCACATGACCGGGCCGGCTACGCGGGTGGCACGCAGGACGGCGGCGCTCGTGGCGCTGGTCCTGCTGCTGCTGGTCGGGCTGCCGACCGGGGCGGGTGCGGTGGCCGACCAGCAGGACTACGCCGCCGACCGCGTCGTGGTGGTGGGGGTGCCCGGGCTCACGTGGGCCGATGTCGACGCCACGGCGACGCCGCAGCTGTGGGCGCTGGCGGAGGGGTCGGCGATCGGAGCGACGTCGGTGCGGGCCGCCCGCTCCACCACCTGCCTGCTCGACGGCTGGGCCACGCTCGGCGCGGGGAACCGGGCGCGCTTCCCCGGCACCGACGAGGGGCTGCCACCGGTGCCGCTGCCCACGCTGCCCGATCCGGAGGCGCCCGACGGGGACCGGGAGGAAGCCGGCCCCGAGGAGGAGGCCCCCGAGGAGCCCCGGCTGGACACCTCGCTCACGCGGTGCGGCCTCCAGGAGCGGGTGGCCGCGGTGGCGCTGGGCGATCCGCAGGCCACCGTCGCCCGGATCGCCGAGGACGAGGGCACCGTCCGGTTCGGCGCGCAGCCCGGCGCGCTGGGGGAGGTCGTCGGGTGCGCCGCGGTGTCGGGCCGGGCCGCCGCGCTGGCCGTCGCCGCGGACGGGGTGCCCCTCACCACGGTGCCCACCCTGGTGGCGAACCCCGCCGAGCTGGCCGAGGTGCTGGACTCCTGCCCGCTGACCCTGGTCTCCCTGGACCAGCTCACCGACGCCGGCGCCCCCGGTGCCGAGCCCACCGACGACGGCACCCGGCCCGAGCCGCGGGCGGCCGCCCTGGGCCGGATCGACGACGCGCTGGGGCGGCTGCGCGGCGCGGTCGACGCGCTCCCGGGCGACACCCTGCTGCTGCTCGCCGGCATCTCCGAGGTCAACGACGGCCGGCCCCAGCTGCACGTCGGCATGGCCTCGGGACCCGGCTTCGACGCGGGCTGGCTGACCTCGGCGAGCACCGGCCGGACGCCGTTCGTCCAGCTGATCGACGTGGCACCCACCGCCCTCCGAGCGCTCGGGCTGGACCCGCCGTCGTCGATGAACGGGCAGCCGTGGCGGAGCACCGGGCAGCGACCGCCGCTGCCCGAGGCCGTGGCCGAGCTCGAGCGGGTCAACACCGCCGCGCTCACCCACCACCGCAACACCGGTGTCTTCTTCTGGACCTTCGTGCTCCTCGGCGCTGTCGTCGTCGGGCTGGGCGTGCTGGTCGTCGGCACCGGGCGGCGGGGTGCCCGCCCCGGGGCCTGGCCGCCGGTCCGCCGGGCGCTGCGCCTGCTCTGCCTGGCCGCCGCCGGGCTGCCGGTGGCCACCTACCTCGCGGGTCTGGTGCCGTGGGAACGGGCCGGGGAGCCGTTGCCGGCGCTGGTGACCGCGGTGGTCGTCGCCGACCTGGCAGTGCTGGCGCTCGCCGTCCTGGGCCCGTGGCGCCGCCGCCGGCTGGGGCCGGCGCTGGCGGTCCTCGCGCTGACCCTGGTCACCCTCGTCGGCGACGTGCTCACCGGCTCGACGATGGAGCTCAACGGCCCGCTGGGCTACGACGCGATCGTGGCCGGGCGGTTCACCGGCTACGGCAACCTCAGCTTCGGGCTGCTGTCGGTGAGCGCGCTGACGGTCACCGCGGCGCTGGCCGCGGCGGTCGCACGCCGGTCGAGCCCCCGGCGGCGGCGCAGACGCACGGCCGCCGTGGTGGTGGGGGCCGGGCTGCTCGTCGTCGCCGTGATCGGGGCACCCGGCCTCGGGCGGGACTTCGGAGGCGTCCTGGCGGCCCTGCCCGGCTTCCTGCTCCTGGCCATGCTGCTGACCGGCGTGCGGGTCACGATCGTCCGGCTGGGCGTGATCCTCGCCGCCGCCGTGGTGGCGGTGAGCACGGTGGCGGTGCTCGACTGGACGGGGCCGCCGACGGAGCGCAGCCACCTGGGCCGCTTCGTCGAGCAGGTGCTCAACGGTGAGGCGTGGACGGTGGTGAGCCGCAAGGCCCAGGCCAACATCGGCATCCTGCTGGGCAGCCCGCTGGCGTGGATGCTGCCGGTCGCGCTTGTCGCCGCCGTCTGGCTGCTCCGGCCCGGTGGCCCGCTGCGCAGCGCGCCGACCGTGCCCGGCCGCCCGCCGCGGGGCCCGGCCGGCCTGCCACCCGGGGACGCCGCCGTGCTGCGCGCCGCGCTCCTGTCCGTGGCGCTGAGCCTCACCATCGGAGCGGCGGTCAACGACTCCGGCGTCGCGCTGCCCGCCACCGCCGCGGCCCTGCTGGTACCGCTGCTGGTGTGGCTGGTCGCGGGCCCGCAGGACGGCCGGCGCGAGACGGGTGGGTCCGCGGGTGGCGCTGCGCACTCCGGCCCGGCCGAGGGCTCCGACCGTGTTACGGTCGTCTCCCGTGGATCGACCGTCGGGAACACGTGATCACTCGGGCAGCAACGTCCTGCTCCGCAACAACCAGCCGACGAAGTTCGTCTTCGTCACCGGCGGGGTCGTCTCCTCGCTCGGCAAGGGCCTGACCGCCAGCTCGCTCGGCACCCTGCTGGCCAGCCGCGGCCTCCGGGTCACGATGCAGAAGCTCGACCCGTACCTCAACGTGGACCCGGGCACGATGAACCCGTTCCAGCACGGCGAGGTGTTCGTCACCGAGGACGGTGCGGAGACCGACCTCGACGTCGGCCACTACGAGCGCTTCCTCGACATCGACCTCTCGGGCCGGGCGAACGTGACCACCGGGCAGGTGTACTCCGACGTCATCGCCAAGGAGCGCCGCGGCGAGTACCTCGGTGACACGGTGCAGGTCATCCCGCACATCACCAACGAGATCAAGGCGCGCATCCTCGCCGGTGCCGACGGCGCGGAGCGCGTCGACGTCGTGATCACCGAGATCGGCGGCACGGTCGGCGACATCGAGTCGCTCCCCTTCCTCGAGGCCGCCCGCCAGGTGCGGCACGAGATCGGCCGCGACAACTGCTTCTTCCTGCACATCTCGCTGGTGCCCTACATCGCGCCCTCGGGCGAGCTGAAGACCAAGCCGACGCAGCACTCGGTCGCCGCGCTGCGCAGCATCGGCATCCAGCCCGACGCCCTGGTCTGCCGCTCGGACCGCGAGATCAACGAGGGCCTCAAGCGCAAGATCAGCCTGATGTGCGACACCGACGCCGAGGGGGTCATCTCCTGCCCGGACGCGCCGTCGATCTACGACATCCCCAAGGTGCTGCACCGGGAGGGGCTCGACGCCTACGTCGTCCGCCGGCTGGGCCTGCCGTTCCGCGACGTGGACTGGACGGTCTGGGGCGACCTGCTCGACCGCGTCCACGCCCCGAAGCAGACCGTGACGATCGCGCTCGTCGGCAAGTACATCGACCTGCCCGACGCCTACCTCTCGGTCACCGAGGCGCTGCGCGCCGGTGGCTTCGCGCACCGCAGCCGGGTGCAGATCCGCTGGGTCGCCTCCGACGACTGCGAGACCGAGGAGGGCGCGGAGAAGGCGCTGGCCGGCGTCGACGGCGTGTGCATCCCCGGCGGGTTCGGGGTGCGCGGCATCGAGGGCAAGCTCGGCGCGATCCGGCACGCCCGGGTCAACGGCATCCCGACCCTGGGGCTGTGCCTAGGCCTGCAGTGCATGGTCATCGAGACCGCCCGGAACCTGGCCGGGATCACCGGCGCGAACTCCACCGAGTTCGACCCGAGCACCCCCGACCCGGTCATCTCCACGATGGCCACCCAGCTCGACGTCGTCGCCGGGCGCGGGGACATGGGCGGCACGATGCGGCTGGGCAGCTACCCGGCCGTGCTGCAGAAGGGCTCGGTCGTGGCCGGCGCCTACGGGTCGACGGAGATCACCGAGCGGCACCGCCACCGCTACGAGGTGGCCAACGCCTACCGGGACCGGCTCAGCGAGACCGGCCTGGTCTTCTCCGGCACCTCGCCGGACGGGACGCTGGTGGAGTTCGCCGAGCTCCCCGCCGACGTCCACCCCTTCTTCGTCGGCACCCAGGCCCACCCGGAGCTCAAGAGCCGCCCCACCCGGCCGCACCCGCTGTTCGCGGCGTTCGTGCAGGCAGCCGTCGACTACCAGGAGTCGGCGCGGCTGCCGGTGCCGGTGGACGAGGCGGAGAAGGTCGGCATCTGATGGGCAAGGGCGAGCCGGACGCCCACGAGTACCGCGTGCTGGCCACCGAGCCGGTGTACGAGGGGCGGGTCATCCGCCTGGTCAAGGACACCGTGGCGATGCCCGGCGGCGGGGACAGCGTCCGGGAGGTGGTCCGCCACCCGGGGGCGGTGGCGGTCGTGGCGCTCACCGAGACCGACGAGGTGGTCCTCCTGCGGCAGTACCGGCACCCGGTGGGCGGCTACCTGTGGGAGCTGCCGGCGGGGCTCCGCGACGCGGAGGGTGAGCCACCGCTGGAGACGGCGAAGCGGGAGCTGGCCGAGGAGGTCCGGCTCTCGGCCGCGCGGTGGTCGCTGCTGACCACCCACTACAGCTCGCCCGGCTTCTGCGACGAGCAGGTGCTGGTCTACCTGGCCGAGGGGCTCACCGAGGTCGACCGCCCCGAGGGCTTCACCGTGGAGCACGAGGAGCTGGACATGACCGTGGAGCGGGTACCGCTCGCCGACGCGGTCCAGCGGGTGTTCGACGGCGACATCCGCAACGTCGCCGCCGTCGTGGGGCTGCTGGCCGCTGCCCAGGTGCGGGCGGCGGGCCCGCGGCTCCGCCCGGTCGACGCCGGCTGAGGCGGCCGCCGATCACGGCGCGCCGGCGTAGCGGCCGGTGAGCTCGGCGCCGATCCGCGCCAGCTCGGCCCGGACCGGCGCCGGCTCGATCACCTCGACGTCGGCGCCCCAGCCGGCGAGCGTGCGGGCGATGTCCAACGGCGTCGGGGCGGCCAGGCGGACCCGCGCCCGGCCGTCCCCGGGCCGCGTTCGAGCGGTTGCTGTCGCTGGGCGCGACGGTGCACCAGGAGCCGGTCGAGCGGGGCCCCGGCTACGTCACCGCATCGGTGGTCGACCCCTTCGGCAACGTGCTCGGGGTCATGGCCAACCAGCACTACCTCGACGTGGTCGAGGGCCGCTCCCCGGCGTGACGGGTTCCGCGGCCGGTGCCGGGTCGCGCCGGTCAGCCCGGCAGCCGGAGGCCGAGCCGAGCGAGCTCCACGGCGGCCAGGGCGCGCACCGCGGCAGGGTCCCCGGCGTGCCAGGCCGCACCCGTGCCGGCAGGCAGCGCGGCGAGCCGGGGGAGCGGCGCGTTCACCAGGGCCCGGGCGGCGAGGACGTGGAGATCCGGTGTGCCCGCCAGCAGGGTGCGGGTCGCACCCGCCTCGCGGGCGTACCGCAGCCGCCAGGGCAGCCAGCGCAGCAGCAGCCAGCCCACGGGGAGCAGCACGAGGACGACGGCGAGGATCGTCGCCAGCGTGCCGACGGCGTCCTGCGCCGACTGCCCGGCCCCCAGCACCGAGCCCCCGGCGCCGGCGAGCGCGCCGAACGGCGCGGCCAGCTCGTCGCCCACCACGGGCACGTCCTCGGCCGCCGCCGCGGCCGAGCCCATGGAGCCGGCGACCGACCGGCCGAGGTCCTCGACCGCCCGTCCCGGCTCGGCCAGCACCAGGACGGCGCCGTGCGCGGCCCGTGCCACGAGCACCCAGACCACCGACCACGCCAGGAAGCCGAGGTCGGCGGCCAGCTGACGTGCCCGCAGGGCGGGGTGCTGGGCGTAGAAGCGCATGGGGCGGTCCTCCGGGAGGGCGGGTGGCCCCGTCATCGTCGGCCAGCCGGGTGTGCGCGGCAGCCCGGCCCCCCGGCCGCGCGCGGTCACGAATCGGCTTCCGCGCCGGTACCGAGCCGGTCGGCATGCCTACACTCCGCGGCGAGGCCCGCCCCGACCGGGCGGCCCACGATGCGGTGGGGTGCCCCGTCACCCTCGGGGAGCGCCCCGCCGGGACCAGGAGAGCCAGCGATGCGGGTCGGAGTTCCCCGAGAGGTCAAGAACCGGGAGTACCGGGTGGCGCTCACCCCGGCCGGTGTCACCGAGCTGACGCGGGCCGGGCACACGGTGCTGGTCGAGCGGGGAGCGGGGGAGGGGTCGTCCATCCCGGACGAGGACTTCACCGCCGCGGGCGCACGGCTGGTGGCCTCCGCCGACGACGTCTGGGCCGACGCCGACCTGCTGCTCAAGGTGAAGGAGCCGGTCGCCGAGGAGTACGGCCGGCTGCGGGCCGGGCAGACGCTCTTCACCTACCTCCACCTCGCCGCTTCCCGGGAGTGCACCGAGGCGCTCGTCGCCTCCGGGACCACGGCGATCGCCTACGAGACCGTGCAGAAGGCCGACGGCACCCTGCCCCTGCTGGCCCCCATGTCGGAGGTCGCCGGGCGGATGGCGCCGCAGGTGGGGGCCCACTGCCTCGAGCGGGCGCACGGCGGCCGCGGGGTGCTGCTCGGCGGGGTGTCCGGGGTCTACGCCGCCAAGGTCGTGGTGATCGGTGCCGGCGTCTCGGGGATGAACGCGGCGGCGATCGCCCTCGGCATGCAGGCCGAGGTCGTCGTCCTCGACCGCGACATCGACAAGCTGCGCGCCGCCGACCGGATCTACCAGGGGCACCTGCAGACCGTCGCCTCCAACGCCTACGAGCTGGAGCGCGCCGTGCTCGACGCCGACCTGGTGATCGGCGCGGTGCTCGTCCCCGGCGCGAAGGCCCCCACCCTGGTGAGCAACGACCTGGTGGCGCGGATGAGGTCCGGGTCGGTGCTGGTGGACATCGCCGTCGACCAGGGTGGCTGCTTCGAGGCCACCCGGCCGACCACGCACGACGACCCGACCTTCCGCGTGCACGAGTCGGTCTTCTACTGCGTGGCGAACATGCCGGGGGCGGTGCCGAACACCTCCACGCACGCGCTGACCAACGTGACGCTGCCCTACGTCATGGCGCTCGCGGCCGAGGGGACGTCCGCCGCGGTCCGGCGCGACCCGGCCCTGGCCCACGGGGTGAACGTGGTCGGTGGCAGCGTGGTGCTGCCCGAGGTGGCCGAGGCCCACGACATGGCCGCCGTCCCGCTCCAGGAGGTGCTCCCCTGACCAGCACGCTGTCCGCGGGACCGGACGTCGAACGCGTCGTCACCGGCTACCTGGACCACCTGACCGTGGAACGGGGGCTGGCGGCCAACACCATCGCCTCCTACCGCCGCGATCTGCGCCGCTACAGCGAGTACCTGGCGGCGGCGGGCGTGCGCGGCCTGCGGGAGGTCGCCGAGTCCGACGTCGCCGGCTTCCTGACCGCACTGCGCCGGGGCGACGACGACCACCCGCCCCTGTCGGCGACCTCCGCCGCCCGCGCGGTCGTGGCCGTGCGCGGACTGCACAGGTTCGCGCTCCTCGACGGGCTGGTGCCCGACGACGTCGCCCACGAGGTGCGCCCGCCCACGCCGGCCCGTCGGCTGCCCAAGGCGGTGCCCGTGGAGTCGGTGGTCGCGCTGATCGAGGCGGCCGGAGCCCTGGAGGGGCCGCGCGGGTTGCGCGACCGCGCGCTGCTGGAACTGCTCTACGGCACCGGCGCCCGCATCTCCGAGGCCGTCGGTCTGGCGGTGGACGACCTCGACCGTGGGCAGAGCGCCGTCCGGCTGGCCGGCAAGGGCGGCAAGGAGCGCGTGGTACCGGTCGGCAGCTACGCCCTGCGGGCCGTGGAGGAGTACCTGGTGCGGGCCCGCCCGGCGCTCGCCGCGAACGGCCGGGCCGGAGTGCGCGGCGGCGCGCTGTTCCTCAACGTGCGCGGCGGCCCGCTGTCCCGGCAGAGCGCCTGGTCGATCCTGCGGACGGCCGCCGAGCGGGCGGGCCTGGAGGGCGAGATCTCACCGCACACGCTGCGGCACTGCTTCGCGACCCACCTGCTCGACGGCGGCGCCGACGTCCGCGTGGTCCAGGAGCTGCTGGGCCACGCCTCGGTGACGACCACGCAGGTCTACACGCTGGTGACCGTCGACCGGCTGCGCGAGGTCTACGCGACCAGCCACCCCCGTGCGCTCACCTGACAGCAGGGAACGCTCGGATTCAGCAGAATCCACAGTCTGCTCGGCTTGAGCAGTCACATGCGTTGGCATTCGTCGCCATGTCGACACGTCGACGGCGTGCCGCCTTGGGAACCTTTCTCCAGCTCCCTAGCGTCTTCCTCACCCGAGCGGACAGGACGGCTGACCGCACCCGGAACGTCCGGACGGGCTCGAGCTGGAGGCGACTACCCATGGCGATCCGAGCGGACGCGGCCTCTGCCGTCGCGCGCCCGCACGACACCGACCCCGAGATGGGGGCGGCCGCGCTGCGGCTGGACCCGGCCAGGGCGCGTCAGCGCCCCCTGCCGGACCCCAAGCCGCTGACCCAGCACGGCCCCGCCCGCGTCATCGCGATGTGCAACCAGAAGGGTGGCGTCGGCAAGACGACGTCCACCATCAACCTGGGTGCGGCGCTGGTGGAGTTCGGCCGCAAGGTGCTGCTCATCGACCTCGACCCGCAGGGGGCGCTGTCGGTGGGGCTGGGCGTGCCGGCGCAGAACCTGGACCGGACCATCTACAACGTGCTGATGGAGCGGCGCACGAGCCTCCGGGACGTGCGGGTGCCCACGGACATCCCGGGCCTGGACCTGGTGCCGAGCAACATCGACCTCTCCGCCGCGGAGGTGCAGCTGGTCAGCGAGGTGGCGCGGGAGCAGACCCTGCTGCGCGTGCTCGCCGACGTGGTCGACGAGTACGACTACATCCTCATCGACTGCCAGCCCTCGCTCGGCCTGCTGACGGTGAACGCGCTCACCGCCGCCCAGGGCGTGGTGATCCCGCTGGAGTGCGAGTTCTTCTCCCTGCGCGGGGTGGCGCTGCTGGTCGACACGATCGACAAGGTCAAGGAGCGGCTCAACCCGTCGCTGGAGATCAACGGCATCCTCGCCACCATGTACGACTCCCGGACCGTGCACTGCCGGGAGGTGTTCAGCCGGGTCGTCGAGGCGTTCGGCGACACCGTGTTCCAGACCGTCATCCAGCGCACGGTGCGGTTTCCGGAGACCACGGTCGCCGGCCAGCCGATCACCACGTGGGCACCCACGTCGACGGGCGCCGCGGCGTACCGCGACCTCGCCAAGGAGGTGCTGGCCCTGTGACTCGGCGGCCCGTTCTGCCCGGTGCGTCGGAACTGTTCCGCCGGACGGACGCCGCAGCGACGGCGTCCGAGGTCACCGAACTCCCCAGCCTGCCGACCCCGGCCAGCTCCCCGGCGCTGCGCAGCGCCGCCCGCCGGGTCGGGGAGTCGCCCGCCGAGGCGGCCGCGGCGCTGACCCTCGTCCCGGGCGGTGCGCAGCCCGGCGACGACCTGGCCGCCTTCCGCGCCGCGCCGGCCGAGCCGGCCCCGGCTCCGGTGCTGCAGCCGAAGATCGCCACCCGCGGGCGGCCCGCCCGCGGGCGGGCCGAGCGCACCAAGCACGACGAGAAGATCACCGTCTACATCTCCGCCGACGAGCTGCTGGCCCTGGAGTCCGCGCGGCTGACGCTGCGCGCCCACCACGGCCTCGCCGCGGACCGCGGCCGCATCGTCCGCGAGGCGGTGTCGGTGCTGCTGGCCGACCTGGCCGAGCGCGGGGACGACGCGATCCTCGTCCGTCGGCTGAAAGAGAAGTGAGAGGACCCTCCTGACCCCCGCCTCTCGCATGCTCGCGGCGGGTCCCTGCGGGAGGGCCGCCTACGGTGGGTGCTCGTGAGCGACAGCACCGGAGCGGTTCCGCCGGCCGATCAGGCCGACGGGGCCGCTCCGGCGCGCTTCACGGTCCGGCTGACCAACTTCGAGGGCCCGTTCGACCTGCTGCTGCAGCTGATCGGCAAGCACAAGCTCGACGTCACCGAGATCGCGCTGTCACGGGTCACCGACGAGTTCATCGCCCACCTGCGCGCGCTCGGCGACGAGCTGGACCTGGACCAGGCCAGCGAGTTCCTCGTCGTCGCCTCCACGCTGCTCGACCTGAAGGCCGCCCGCCTGCTGCCTGCTGCCGACGTCGACGACGAGGAGGACCTCGAGCTGCTGGAGGCGCGGGACCTGCTGTTCGCCCGGCTGCTGCAGTACAAGGCCTACAAGCAGGCGGCCGCGTTCCTGCGCGAGCGCGAGGCCGACGCCGCCCGCCGCCACCCGCGCGAGGCGGCGCTGGAGCCGCGGTTCGCCGAGCTCGTCCCCGAGGTGCTGCTGGACATCACGCCGGCGCAGTTCGCCGCGCTGGCCGCCCGGGCTCTCGCCCCCAAGGTGCCCGAGACGGTCAGCGTCGCGCACCTGCACGCGCCCCCGGTCAGCGTCTCCGAGCAGCTGCTGCTGGTGCGCAACCAGCTCGTGCGCGCGGGGACGTCGAGCTTCCGGGCGCTCACCGCCGACTGCGGGCACACCCTGGAGGTGGTGGCCCGCTTCCTCGCACTGCTCGAGCTGTACCGCCAGCAGCGGGTGGTGTTCGAGCAGCTCACGCCGCTGGGCGAGCTGCACGTGCGCTGGACCGGCGAGGGCGTGCCCGATCCGGCCGGCGCCCCGGCCCCCGACGCCGACGAGGAGTACCGGTGACCGACGACCGCACCGACCCAGACCCCGCCCCCATCTCCTGGGAGTCGCTCGCTGCCGAGCTGGCCGCCACCCGCGAGCAGGCGGCCGAGCGCGGGGATGCCGACCCGGCCGCCTGGGACGCCGTCGCGGCCGAGCTCGCCGCCCGCGTCGCCGAGCGCCCGGTGGAGGAGCTGCCGGTGCCGGCGGTGCCCGCCGAGGAGGCGGCGTCCCCGCCCGCGGCAACGCCCGCGCCCGCGCCCGAACCGGAGCCGGAGCCGGAAGCGGTGGTGCTGCTGGACCCGGTCGAGCTGCGCGGCGGGCTGGAGGCCCTGCTGTTCGTCGTCGACGACCCCGTCGACGACGAGACGCTGGCCGCGGCGCTGCGCTGCCCGGTCGAGCAGGTCCGCCAGGGGCTGACGGAGCTGGCGGCGGCCTACGACGACCGCTCGGCCGGCATCAGCCTGCGCCGGGTGGGGGAGGGGTGGCGGCTCTACACCCGCGAGGAGCACGCCGCCGTCGTCGAGCGGTACCTCGGCGAGGGGCAGCGCAGTCGGCTCACCCAGGCCGCGCTGGAGACCCTCGCCGTGATCGCCTACCGGCAGCCGGTGACCCGGGCCCGGGTGTCGGCGATCCGCGGCGTCGGTGTCGACGGCGTCATGCGCACCCTCATCGGGCGCGGGCTGGTGCACGAGGTGGGCACCGATCCCGACAGCGGTGGGGGGCTGTACGCGACGACTCCGCTGTTCCTGGAACGGCTCGGGCTGGCGAGCCTGGCCGAGCTGCCCGAGCTCGCGCCGCTGCTGCCGGAGACCGCCACGGTGCTCGACGAGCACCCCGACGCCTGATACGGTCGACCGGTGCCGCGCCTGGACCCCGGTCAGGCCCGGGGAGGGCGCGGGGGCACGAAGCAGGCGACCGAGGCCAGGAAGGTGACGATCC
The DNA here is from genome assembly GCF_054050975.1 of Blastococcus sp. SYSU DS0828. Lineage (NCBI taxonomy): Bacteria > Bacillati > Actinomycetota > Actinomycetes > Geodermatophilales > Geodermatophilaceae > Blastococcus > Blastococcus sp. SYSU DS0828. The sequence continues at coordinate 29,456 of NZ_JBJHAK010000023.1, forward strand.
CGGCACCGAGCACGATGCGCAGGGCGTCCTCGGACGCCACGGACGGCACCGAGCCGCTGCCGAACCAGAACGCGGCGAGGAGCAGCAGGGAGACCACCGCCAGCGGCGCCCCGATCCGCGCATCGCGCCGGCGGCCCGATCCGTCGCCCGGTGCCCGCAGGGACGCGAGGAGGACGACCAGCGCGATCCCCGACAGGGCGAGGGCCAGCAGGCCCGCGAGGCCGGCGCCGATGTTCGCCCCGTCGTCGGGGTCCCCGGTCGCGATGGCGACCGCGAACAGCGCCCACCCCGCCGTCGCCGTCGCGGCCACGACCAGGCCGACCTTGCGCGTGCTGCTCATGTGCGCATCCTGGGTCGGCCGGCCCGCGGCCACCAGTACCCCGATCGGGGTGTCACGGTGAGGTGGCGCACGGCCGGGCGGAGCGCGGCGAGGCGGCCCGGGGGCGGGTGGGAGACTGGACGGCGATGAGCGACGCGACCCCGAACGACGAGAGCACGACCGCGGCCGGCGAGGGCTGGTCGGAGGACATGGAGCTGGCCCCGGCGCACCCCGGTGACCGCCCCGAGCCGGAGGAGCCGGGGGAGCGGCAGGGGGAGCGGCTGCAGAAGGTGCTGGCCCGCGCCGGGGTCGCGTCGCGCCGGGTGGTCGAGGAGATGATCGACGCCGGCCGGATCAGCGTGAACGGCCGGCAGGTGCGCGTGCAGGGCATGCGGGTCGACCCGCTCGAGGACAAGATCGCCGTGGACGGCGCGCGCCTGGAGATCCGCGACGACCGCGTCACCTACGCGATCAACAAGCCCGCGGGAGTCATCACCGCGATGAGCGACGATCGCGCCCGCCCCACGATCGGCGACATGGTGGGCGACCTGGCTCCCGGCCTGGTGCACGTGGGCCGCCTCGACCAGGACACCGAGGGCCTGCTGCTGGTCACCAACGACGGGGAGCTGGCCCACCGGCTCGCCCACCCGTCGTACGGCGTGCGCAAGACCTACCTGGCACAGGTCTCGGGCTCGGTGCCGCGGGACCTGCACCGCCGGCTGCGCGCCGGGATCGACCTGGAGGACGGGCCGGTCACGGTCGACTCGTTCCGGGTCGTCGACACCCACGCGGGCCAGTCCGTGGTCGAGGTGGTGCTGCACGAGGGGCGCAAGCACATCGTCCGCCGGCTGCTCGCCGCCGTCGGGCTCCCGGTCTCGCGGCTGACCCGCACCGCCGTCGGGCCGGTCCAGCTCCAGCGGATGCGCAGCGGGTCGATCCGGAAGCTCACCCGCGCGGAGGTCGGTGCGCTCGAGGAGCTCGTCGGGCTCTGACCGCGCCGCGGCGGCTCACAGCGCCGTGGCCAGCAGACCGAGGCCGAGGGTCGCCATCACGACGGCGATGCCGGCGTCGAGCACCCGCCAGGCGGCCGGCCGCGCGAACAGCGGCCGCAGCAGCCGGGCGCCGTACCCGAGGGCGCTGAACCAGAGCACGCTGCCGACGGCGGCGCCCGCGGCGAACCACCACCTCCGCCCACCGTGGCTGTCGGCCACCGACCCCAGCAGCAGCACCGTGTCCAGGTAGACGTGCGGGTTCAGCCAGGTCAGCGCCAGGCAGGTGGCCACGGTGGCCGCCAGACCGGTCCGGAGGCCCCCGGTCTCGACGGCGATCGACGACGGGCGCACAGCACGCCGGGCGGCGAGCGCGGCATAGCCCAGCAGGAAGGCGGCGCCGGCGAGCCGGATGACGGTGATCGCGTCGGGGAGGCGGGCGCTGAGCCACGAGTTGCCGGCGACCCCGGCGAGGATGAGCACGGCGTCGGACACCGCGCAGAGCACGACGACCGCGCCGACGTGCTCGACGCGCAGCCCCTGCCGGAGGACGAAGGCGTTCTGCGCCCCGATCGCGACGATCAGCGAGAGGCCCAGCCCCAGCCCGGCCAGCGCGGCCAGCAGTCCCGTCGTCACGGACGCCACGCTAGGAGCGCCGATCGCCTGCAGTCCAGCTAAAGATCCTTCAGCCGCATTAGCATTGCTGTCCGTGGAGATCGATCTGGCCCAGCTGCGCACCCTGGTGGCGGTGGTCGACGAGGGCACCCTGGAGGCGGCGGCACGGCGGCTGCACGTCACGCCGTCCGCGGTGTCCCAGCGCCTGCGGGCGCTGGAGGAGGCCACCGGCCGGGTGCTGGTGCGGCGCGGGCGGCCGGCGACCGTCACGACCGCCGGCGAGCCGGTGCTGCGCCTCGCCCGCCAGGTCGGCCTGCTCGTCGCCGACACCGGCCGGCAGCTCGACCCGTCCGGGTCCGGGCCGCCCGTGGTGCCGCTCGCGGTGAACGCCGACTCGCTGGCCACCTGGGCGCTGCCGGCGCTCGCCCCGCTCGCCGCTGACCTGCGCCTCGACCTGCACAGCGCCGACCAGACGCACACCAGCACGCTGCTGCGGGCCGGCACGGTGATGGCCGCGGTCACCTCCGACGCCGAGCCGGTGGCCGGCTGCCGGGTGACGCCGCTCGGAACCATGCGGTACCTGCCGTGCGCGGCGCCGGCCTTCCTCGACCGCTGGTTCCCCGACGGCCCCCGCCCCGCGGCCCTGGCGCGGGCGCCGGTGGTCGTGTTCGACCGCCGGGACGACCTCCAGCACGTCTACCTGCGCCGCCACCTCCCGTCGACGGCGGACGTGCCGGTCCACTACGTGCCCTCGTCGGCGGACTACCTCACCGCCGTGACCCTGGGCTTCGGCTGGGGCATGCTGCCGGAGCTCCAGCTGGCGGCCGCCCGGCCCGCAGGGGAGCGAGCGGTCGGGTCGTTCGACCTGGCGGGCGCCGTCGACGTGGCCCTGCACTGGCAGCAGTGGCGGCTGCACTCCGCACCGCTGGACCGGGCGGCCGGCGCACTGATCGGGGCCGCCCGCGCACGGTTGCGGCAGCCGGCGTGACCGGCCCCCGGCTCCCGCACCGCGCGGGGCCGGGGACCGGCGTCGTCAGGGAGTGCCGACCTGCACCGGCGTGGTGAGGACCCGGTCGGGCCCGACCTCGCGCACCGGACCGGTGAGCCGCACCCGGGCGCACAGCGGCAGGTCCTCGCTGGAGGTGCCCACCGCGAGCACCAGCTCGCCCGGCTCCACGATGCGGCGCAGGTCGCGCCCGGTGAACGACGCCCGGTCGGTGTGCACCGTGAACACCACCCGCGCCGACGTGCCGGCCGCGAGCTCCACGCGGGCGAAGCCGACCAGGCGGCGCACCGGCTGCACCACGCTCGCCACCGGGTCCGAGAGGTAGAGCTGCACCACCTCGGCGCCGTCCCGGTCCCCGGTGTTGGTGACGGTGCACGACAGGCGCACCGAGCCGTCGGTGGCCACCTCCGCCGGGGAGTCGCCGACGGCGACGTCGTCCAGCCGCAGGTCGCCCAGGGCGAAGCTGGTGTACGACAGGCCGAAACCGAACGGGAAGAGCGGGGTGGGGTCGGCGGAGCTGATGCCGCTGCTGCGCGCCAGCGCCGGGCTCAGGTACGTGGCCGGCGAACCGCCCGGCGTCCGCGCCACCTGGACCGGCAGCTTGCCGGACGGGTTGACCCGGCCGCTCAGCACGCCGGTCACCGCACCCGCCCCCTCCTCGCCGGGGAGAAAGGCCTGCACGACCGCGGCGGCCCGGCCGGCCACCTCGCCCAGCGCGTAGGGCCGCCCGCTCAGCAGCACCACGACCACCGGGGTGCCGGTCGACAGCAGCGCGTCGAGCAGCTCCGCCTGGGCGCCGGGGAGCCGCAGGTCCTCGGCGTCGCAGCCCTCACCCGAGGTGCCCCGGCCGAACAGGCCGGAGACGTCGCCGACGACGGCGATGCAGACGTCGGCGGCGGTGGCGACGCCGACGGCCTCGGCGATGCCGCTGCGGTCGGGCTCCTGCACCGGGCAGCCCGCCGCCGTGGTGACCGTGGCCTCGGGGTACTCGGTTCGGACCGCGTCCAGCAGGGTGGGCAGCTCGATGCCCAGCGGCACCTCGGGGTGCTGCACCCCGACGTGGTTGGGGAAGGCGTAGCACCCCATCAGCGACAGCACCTCGTCGGCGCAGGGCCCGACGACGGCGACCGACGACGGAGCCCGGAGCGGCAGCACGCCGGCGGTGTTGTCCAGCAGCACCACCGAGCGCTCGGCCATGGTGCGCGCCAGCGCCCGCATCTCCGGCGGGTCGAGGTCCAGCGTGCCGCCGTCCCGGAGCACCGCCGGCTCGGGGTCCCAGCCGGCGTCGAGCAGCCCGAGCTCGCCCTTCTGCCGCAGCACCCGCTCGACCGCCCGGTCGACCAGCGACTCGGGCACCGCACCGGTGCGCACCAGTTCGAGCAGCGGCTCGCCGTAGCAGCGCACGGTCGGCAGCTCGACGTCCACGCCGGCGGCCAGGGCCAGCGCGGCCGCCTCGCCGGGGGAACCGGCGACGCCCTGGGTCGCCTCCAGGAAGGAGACGCCGAAGTAGTCGGCGACGACGACGCCGTCGAAGCCGAGCGTGTCGCGCAGCAGGCCGGTGAGCAGCGCTTCGTCGGCGGCCGGTGGAACGCCGTCGACGGCGGCGTAGGAGTGCATCACCGAGCGGGCGCCACCCTCGCGCAGGGCCGTCTCGAACGGCGGCAGCACGACGTCGGCGAACTCCCGGGGACCCAGGTGGACGGGGGCGTGGTTGCGACCGGCGCCCGAGGCCGAGTACCCGGCGAAGTGCTTGAGCGTCGCGACGATGCCGGTGCTCTCCAGGCCGCGTGTGTACGCGCTGCCCAGGACGGCGACCAGGTAGGGGTCCTCGCCGATGGTCTCCTCGGTGCGTCCCCAGCGGTGGTCGAAGCTGACGTCGAGGACGGGGGAGAGGCCCTGGTGGACGCCGACCGAGCGCATCTGCGCCCCGATGGCGGCGGCCATCCGGGCCACCGAGTCGGGGTCGAATGCGGCGCCCCAGGCCAGGGGCACCGGGAAGACCGTGGCCTGCCAGGCGGTGAACCCGGCGAGGCACTCCTCGTGGGCCACGGCCGGGATGCCGAGCCGGGAGTTCGCGATCAGGTCCCGCTGGGTCTGGGCCAGCACGCGCGCCGCGGTGAGCGGTTCGACCGGGCCGGTGCCGAACATCCGCGTGAGCTGGCCGAGGCCGGCCTTGGTCAGCTCCTCCCACGGCGGCAGCGGCTCGCTGAACTCGTGCTGGTTGGGTGCGACGTCCTCGCCGTCGCCGATCGCCGTCCAGACGCCGTAGAGCTGGGCGACCTTCTCCTCCAGCGTCATGACCGCCATGAGGGCGCGGACCCGCTCGGGCAGGGGGCGGCCGGGGTCGGTCCAGTCGGCGGGCGGGGGGCCGGGGAGCGGGGTGGGCTCCGGGACGTCGGCGGCCGGGGGCTGGGTCAAGGAGGTGGCTCCAGGGGTGCGGTGAGTGGTCAGCGCGGGCGCGCTGCGGTGGAGGCGCGGGGGACCAGGTGGGTGGCCAGCTCCATGCGCTGGGTGTCCAGCTGCCCCCCGGTGATGAGGTCGTGCAGCATGCGGCCGGCCATCCGGCCCATGTCGGCCAGCGGCTGGCGCACGGTCGTCAGCGGGGGCGAGGACCAGCGCGCCATGGGCAGGTCGTCGAAGCCGACGACCGAGAGGTCGGCCGGCACCGAGAGGCCGGCCTGGCGGGCGGCTTCCAGGACGCCGAAGGCCTGCTCGTCGCTGCCGGCGAAGATCGCCGTCGGCGGGTCGGGCAGCTCGAGCAGCAGACGGGCCTGCTCGTAGCCGCCCTCGTGGTGGAAGTTGCCGTGCCGCACCAGGTCCGGGTCGACGCCGATGCCGGCGCGCTCCAGCGCCGCCCGGTAGCCGTCGATGCGGGCGCGGCTGCACAGGAACGCCTCCGGCCCACCGATCACCGCGATCCGCCGGTGGCCGAGCTCCACCAGGTGCTCGGTGGCGGCCAGCCCGCCGGCCCAGTTGGTCGCGCCGACGCTGGGCACGTCCTGGCCCGGCATGTCGACCGGGTCGATGACGACGACGGGCAGGTGCGAGCCGCCCAGCCGCCGCTGGTCGGCGGCGGTGAGCCGGGAGGTGACGACGAGCGCGCCCTGCCGCCCCCCGTTGATCAGGGCCTGCACCCAGTCGGCGCCGGGGTCGCGGGCGAGGGTGCCCACCACCACGTCCAGCCCGCTCTCGGTGATCCCGCGCAGGATCTCCACCGCCCAGGGGCTGTCCAGCGCGGTGAACACGACGTCCACCAGCGGGCGGGCCGGGCTCGCGGACCTGCGGGCCACGGGGACGTAGTTGTGCTCCTCGAGCAGGGCGAGGACGTGCGCCCGGGTGGCGGGGGAGACGTCCTGGCGGCCGTTCACCACCTTGGAGACCGTGGGCAGCGAGACGCCCGCCGCGGCCGCGATGCTGGCCAGCGTCGGCCGGCCGAGCTGAGGTGTCGCCACTGCCGTCCTCCTGAGGGTGAGCGCCGGGGGCCGAACCCGCCGGACCTGCGCCGGCGGTACCCGCCCAGTGGTGCGCATCACTGTGACAGGAGCGGCGATGGTATCGAAAGTTTCGGAGCGGCGGTAGCCCGCGCGGGTGGCTCGGACGCTAGCCCGTCGTCGTTCGCGGCGCCACCGGGCTGCTGGCGGGGTTCATAACGCCGCGGTGACGGCCCCGTTGACACCCTTCGTGACGCGGCTTACATTCTCGCAACTGCTCGAAACTTTCGGTTTTCAACGACGAAACAGGAAGGTGGCGGTGGGATGTCCCTCCGGCGTCTGACCCGCGTGGCCACTCAGGCCGGCGCTCTGGTCCTGGCAGGCACGCTGGTCGCGGCCTGCGGCTCCTCCGGTCCCGGTGGAGGGGGTGGCGAGGGCGGCACCGGCCAGGTGTGGGCCCTCGAGGACGCGGCCCTCAACCCGATCGAGGAAGCGTCGATCGAACGCTTCAACGAGAACTCCGACGCCGGTGAGCTGGAGCTCGCCACGTTCGGCAACGACCCCTACAAGCAGCGGCTGCGGGTCGCCCTCGGCTCGCCCAACGCCCCGGACCTCTTCTTCAACTGGGGCGGCGGCAACCTGAAGGAGTACGTCGACGCCGGCCAGGTCGAGGACCTCACCGGGCTGCTGGACGACGACCCCGAGCTGCGGGACGCCTTCCTGCCCAGCGTGCTCGCCGGTGCCGAGCTCGACGGGAAGAACTACGGCCTGCCGATGCGCGGCATGCAGCCGGTGATGCTCTTCTACAACAACGCCGTGCTCGAGTCCGCCGGTGTCCAGGTGCCCCAGACCTGGGACGAGCTGCTCGCCGCCGTGGACACGCTCAAGGCCGCGGGCGTCACGCCCATCGCCCTGGCCGGAACCCAGGCGTGGACCGAGCTCATGTGGATCGAGTACATCCTCGACCGCGTCGGCGGCCCGGAGGTCTTCCAGGCCATCCGGGACGGCGAGGAGGGCGCCTGGGAGCACCCGGCCGTCCTCGAATCGCTCACGATGCTGCGCGAGCTCATCGACCGCGGCGCCTTCGGCGAGGACTTCGCCTCGGTCGGCTACGACGTGGGTGGCGCATCCACGATCCTGGCCCAGGGCGACGCCGGATTCCACCTCATGGGCTCGTGGGAGTACACCAACCAGCTCAACGACAGTCCCGAGTTCGTCGAGGCCGGTGACCTGGGGTGGGCCACCTTCCCGGCGATCGAGGGCGGTGCCGGTGACCCGTCGAACCTGGTGGGCAACGTGTCGAACTTCTACTCGCTGACCAGCTCCTCGGAGCACAAGGAGGCCGCCCGCGAGTACCTGCGGACGGAGCTCACCTCGGACGAGTACATCACCGACCTCATCGAGGCCGGTGACGTGCCGCCGGTGCAGGGCATCCGCGACCAGCTGGCGGAGACCGAGAACGGCGACTACGCGACGTTCATCTACGACGCGACGGCCGAGGCGGACAACTTCCAGCTGTCCTGGGACCAGGACCTGCCGGCCGACGAGGCCACCGAGATGCTGACCCAGCTGGAGCAGTTCTTCCTCGGCAACCAGACGCCGCAGGGCTTCGTCGACGCGATGTCGGGCGTCTGACCCGGCCTCGGCCCGGCACCGCACCATGCACGACACGGCACAGCGCACCAGGACAGGGGCACCACGGATGGCGATCACCCGGCAGGACCGGCCCTCGGGCTGGTACCTCGCACCGGCGGTCACGTTCTTCGGGGCGTTCGCCGTGCTGCCCATGGTCCTGGTCGTCTACCTCAGCTTCACCTCCTGGAACGGCTTCGGGTTCCCCGAGCTCTCCGGGACGCAGAACTGGACGCGCCTGGTCGAGGACGGCCGGGCGTGGGCCTCGCTGCGGCTGACGCTGCTGTTCATGGTGCTGACCTGGGTCGTCCAGACCCCGATCGCGATGCTGATCGGGGTCTGGGCGGCCGGGCGCCAGCGCAACCGGGCCGTCCTGAGCTCGATCTTCTTCCTGCCGCTGCTGCTGTCCACGGCGGCGATCGCCCTGCTGTGGGCCGCGGTCCTGGACCCGAACTTCGGCGTCACCCAGGGGCTGCCGCTGCTGGACCGGTTCAACTTCCTGGGCGACACCGACCTCGTCGTCTACACCGTGGTCTGGGTGATCAGCTGGCAGTACATCCCGTTCCACACGCTGCTGTACCAAGCCGCCGCCCGCCAGGTGCCGCAGAGCCTCTACGAGGCCGCCACCCTCGACGGCGCGGGTCGCTACCGGCAGTTCTTCACCATCACCCTGCCGCTGCTGAAGTACACCGTCGTCACCTCGACGGTCCTCATGCTCGTCGGCTCGGTGACCACGTTCGACACCATCCTGATCCTCACCGGCGGCGGGCCCGGGACGGCGACGCGCATCCTGCCGCTGCACATGTACATCACCGGGTTCAGCGGGTTCGAGTTCGGCTACGCCAGCGCCATCGCGGTGCTGCTGCTGGTCCTGGGCGCGGGCCTGTCGCTCGCCGTCACCACGGCGACCGGCTTCCGCAAGATGCAGAGCCAGCAGGAGGGCATGTGAGCGACCGGGCGCCGCTGGGCGGCGACGACATGACGGGCGGCCGCTCGGGTGCGGTGGGCGTGCGGACGGCGGAGGCGCCGCCCTCGCCGATCGCACCGGTGCCGGAGGTGCCCGAGCGCCAGCGGCGGCGGATCCGGAACCGGCGGCGGGCCCACGGCCGCCCCAACGTCATCGCCGGGCTGCTCGCGACCGTCTGGCTGGCGCTCGTCGCCGTCCCGCTCTACTTCCTGGTCGCCGCCAGCTTCCGGACCCGGTCGGACTACCTGTCGGACAACCCGCTGGCCCTGCCACCGGCCCCGACGCTGGAGAACTACCAGACCGTCCTCTCCGGAGACTTCCCGACGTACCTGCTGAACACGGTGGTCGTCACGGTGGCCACCATCGCCATCGTCGTCGGGCTGACGCTCCCGGCCGGCTACGCCGTGGCCCGCAACGCCGGGCGCGTGGTGCAGCGGGGCTTCTCGCTCATGCTCGTCGGGCTGGCGATCCCCGCGCAGGCCGCGATCATCCCCGTGTACCTGATGATCACCCAGCTGCGCCTGTACGACACCCTGCTCGCGGTCATCCTGCCGACGGCGGCCTTCGCGATGCCGGTGGCCCTGCTGGTGATGACCAACAGCCTGCGCGACATCCCCAAGGAGCTGTACGAGGCGCAGACCCTCGACGGCGCCGGGCCGTTCCAGGCGCTGCGCCACCTCGTCCTCCCGCTGGCCAAGCCGGCGATCACCACGGTGGCCGTGTTCACCTCGCTCACCGCGTGGAACGGCTTCCTCTTCCCTCTCGTCCTCACCCAGTCGGTGAGCACGCGGGTGCTGACCCTGGGCCTGTGGGACTACCAGGGCCAGTTCGGCACCAACGTCCCCGCTCTCCTGGCAGCGGTGACGCTGTCGGTCGTCCCCATCTTCGTCCTGTACCTGGTCGGCCGCCGCTACCTGCTGAGCGGCCTGACCGCCGGCGCGGGCAAGTAGCCCGGCCGCCGCTCGCGAGAGGAAACCCATGGCCTCGGTCACCTACGAGCACACCAGCTGCGTCTACGGCGGCGCCGAACGACCCGCGGTGGACGGCCTGGAGCTGCAGATCGAGGACGGCGAGTTCCTGGTCCTGGTCGGCCCGTCGGGCTGCGGCAAGTCGACGTCGCTGCGGATGCTCGCCGGTCTCGAGGACGTCACCGACGGCCGGATCCTCATCGGCGACCGCGACGTCACCGACGTGCCGCCCAAGGACCGCGACATCGCGATGGTGTTCCAGAACTACGCGCTGTACCCGCACATGACGGTCGCGGACAACATGGGCTTCGCGCTCAAGATGGCGGGCCAGGGGAAGGCCGAGATCGCCGAACGGGTGCGGGAGGCGGCGAAGCTGCTGGACCTGGAGCCGTACCTCGACCGCCGGCCCAAGGCGCTGTCGGGCGGGCAGCGGCAGCGGGTGGCGATGGGGCGGGCGATCGTCCGGCAGCCGCAGGTGTTCCTCATGGACGAGCCGCTGTCCAATCTCGACGCGAAGCTGCGCGTGCAGACCCGCACCCAGATCGCCGCTCTGCAGCGGCGGCTGGGCATCACCACCGTCTACGTCACCCACGACCAGACCGAGGCGATGACGATGGGCGACCGGGTGGCGGTGCTCAAGGACGGGCTGCTCATGCAGGTGGGCCGGCCGCGCGACCTCTACGACCGGCCGGCCAACGTCTTCGTGGCCGGGTTCATCGGCTCGCCCGCGATGAACCTGTTCACGCTGCCGGTGGTCGACGGTGGTGTGCCCTTCGGCGACGAGGTGCACCCGGTGGGCCGGGAGGTGCTCGGCGGGACATCGGACGCGGTGGTGACCCTGGGGGTCCGGCCGGAGGACCTGGAGGTGGCCCGGTCCGGGCTCGCGGTCGAGGTCGACGTCGTCGAGGAGCTCGGCGCCGACGCCTACGTCTACGGCCGGACGACCGCCGGGGACGAGGAGCAGCTGCTCTGCGCCCGCGTCGACGGGCGCACCCCGCCGCGGAAGGGCGAGCTGCTGCACGTGCGCCCCCGCCCCGGCCACGTGCACCTGTTCGACAGGAGCACCGGCGCCCGGCTGGGCGGCTGAGACCCCCGGCCCGGCGGCCCGGACGCGGGTCGTCGGGCCGGGCCCGCCGCGCGCGGGGGAGAAGGGGTGGCGGGCGCTCCCTAGACTCGTGGGGTCCCCGGGAGGCGGGGGAACGCGAGCGAGGAGAGTGCATGGCCGTCCGAGCCATCCGGGGCGCGACCCAGGTCGAGGCCGACGACCGGGAGCAGGTGCTCGAGGCGACCCGCGAGCTGGTGGCCGCCGTCCTCGACCGCAACGAGCTCGAGCACGACGACGTGATCAGCATCCTGTTCACCGCCACCCCCGACCTCGTCTCGGAGTTCCCGGCGCTGGCTGCCCGCGAGCTCGGCATGGGGGGCGTGCCGCTCATGTGCGCCACCGAGATCGCCGTGCCCCACGCCCTGCCACGCGTGCTCCGTCTCATGGCGCACGTCGAGACGCCGAAGCCGCGGGCGGAGATCCAGCACGTCTACCTGCGCGGCGCCGTGGCGCTGCGGCGGGACATCGCGCAGTGACCGGGCCCGGCGACCGCGACCCCATGCACGAGCAGGCCCCATGACCGAGCAGGAGCACATGACCACCCCCCAGACCCCCTTCCGCGGGTCGGTGACCCTCGACGGCCCGTCGGGGACCGGCAAGTCCAGCGTCGCCCGTGGCGTCGCCGCCCGGCTGGGCGCTGCCTACCTCGACACCGGCGCGATGTACCGCGCGGCCACCGTCGCCGTGCTCGACGCCGGGATCGATCCCGACGACGCCGAGGCCGTGGCCCGCACCGTCGCCGAGGCGCGGATCGTCGTCGGCACCGAGGCCGGGACGGAGCGGGTCGAGGTCGGCGGTGCCGACGTCGCCGCGCGCATCCGCGGCGCCGAGGTGACCCGGACGGTGTCGGCGGTCTCCGCCGTGCCCGCCGTCCGCCGCCAGCTGGTCGACCAGCAGCGGGCCCTGGTGGCCGGGGCCGACGCCGTGGTGGTCGAGGGCCGCGACATCGGCACCGTCGTCCTGCCCGACGCCACGCTGAAGATCTACCTGACGGCCGCACCCGAGGTGCGCGCGCAGCGGCGCGCGGGGCAGCTGGGCGTCACCGACCCGGCGGAGATCGCGGCGCTCGCCGCCGACCTGCGCCGCCGCGACGAGTACGACAGCAGCCGGGCCGACAGCCCGCTGCGCCCGGCGGCCGACGCCGTCGTCGTCGACAGCAGCGAGCTCTCCCAGGCCCAGGTCGTCGACCGCATCGTGGCGCTGGCCGAGTCCGCTGTCGCCGTGGGGCAGCGGTCGTGACCGAGCAGCAGGGCGCGCCGCTCCCGGTGGTGGCCATCGTCGGCCGGCCCAACGTGGGCAAGTCGACGCTGGTCAACCGGGTTCTGGGCCGGCGCGCCGCCGTCGTGCAGGACACCCCGGGCGTGACCCGGGACCGCATCGCCTACGAGGCGCTGTGGAACGGCAAGCGGTTCACCGTGGTGGACACCGGTGGCTGGGACCCGAAGGCCGCCGGCCTGGGGGCCTCGATCACCCGGCAGGCCGAGTACGCCATGAAGACCGCCGACGTCATCGTCCTCGTGGTCGACAGCCAGGTGGGCGCCACCGAGACCGACCTGGCGGCCGCCCGCGTGCTCCGGCGCAGCGACCGCCCGGTGATCCTGGTGGCGAACAAGGTCGACGACGAGCGCAGCGAGGCCAACGCCGCCGAGCTGTGGAGCCTGGGCGTGGGGGAGCCGCAGGCGGTCAGCGCGCTGCACGGCCGGGCCAGCGGCGACCTGCTCGACCTGATCCTCGACGCACTGCCCGAGGCGCCGCGCGAGCAGGACGAGGAGGGCGGGCCGCGCCGCGTGGCGCTGGTCGGCCGGCCCAACGTCGGCAAGTCCAGCCTGATCAACCGACTGGCCAAGGAGGAGCGCTCGGTCGTCGACTCCGTCGCCGGGACCACGGTCGACCCGGTCGACTCGATCGTCACGCTCGGTGGCGAGGAGTGGCGGTTCGTCGACACCGCGGGGCTGCGCCGGAAGGTCAACACCGCCAGCGGCATGGAGTACTACGCCAGCCTCCGCACCGAGGCGGCGATCCAGGCGGCCGAGGTCGCCGTCGTGCTGCTCGCCGCCGACGAGGTGATCAGCGAGCAGGACCAGCGGGTGATCAGCCAGGTCGTCGAGGCCGGCCGGGCGCTGGTCATCGCGATCAACAAGTGGGACACCCTCGACGAGGACCGGCACTACCAGCTGGAGCGCGAGATCGAGCGCGAGCTCGCCCGGGTCAAGTGGGCCACGCGGGTCAACATCTCCGCCGCCACCGGCCGCGGCGTCAGCAAGCTCGCCGACCACCTGCGGGCCGCCCTGGCCTCCTGGGAGACCCGGGTGCCCACGGCCGAGCTCAACACCTTCGTGCGGGCGCTGGTGCAGGAGACCCCGCCGCCGGCGCGCGGAGGCCGGGCGCCCAAGATCAAGTACGTCACGCAGGCCGACATCCGGCCCCCGCGGTTCGTCGTCTTCTCCACCGGCTTCCTGGAGGCCGGCTACCGCCGGTTCCTGGAGCGGAAGCTGCGTGAGCAGTTCGGCTTCCACGGCACGCCCATCGAGATCTCGGTGAAGGTCCGCGAGGGGCGGGACAAGGACGGCAAGCGCGGCTGACCACCGTCACGGGCCTCGGTGGCCGTGCGGTAACCTTCTCGGGCGGTTGTTCGCGGCCCGGGAAGTCCCGGGAGGCGGGCGGCACGCGGGCTGTAGCGCAGCTTGGTAGCGCACTTGACTGGGGGTCAAGGGGTCGCAGGTTCAAATCCTGTCAGCCCGACAGTGTGACGTCGCAGGTCAGGGGCGGGCCGACCACGAGGTCGGCCCGCCTCTGCCGTGCTCCGGGTCGACCAGTACAGCAACGAGCTGCGTACTGCCTCCGGCGAAGCTCTCACCGTTCGACGATCGATCAGCGGGGCAGAGCGCGCTGGTCGGGCCTGTCTCGTGCGAGCAGATGGTCGGCGACGTGGCGGGCATCGGCACCGACACCCCCGAGTAGGTGGGAGGTGATCGAGCGCTGGTAGGGCAGCCCGACCGCGTACAGGCCGGGGCAGTCGTCGACGACCCCGCCGCGGTGACGCAGCCGGCCGTCCGAGTGGAGGACGTCGAGGTGCAGCCATCTGTAGTCGGGGCGCAAGCCGGTGGCCCAGACGACAGCGGTGACGGCGAGGGTGCGACCGTTGGCGAGCAGTGGCATCCCGTCACAGGTGCCGGTGACCCGAGGGTGTCGCTGCACGCCCGCGGTCGCCAGCTGCTCGGGGCGGACGCGGCCGAGGGGATCGCCGTGCCCACCCAGTCCGCGTCGGGCGAGGACGGCGCCGAGGCGGCCGAGGCGCTGCAGCACCTGGAAGGTCCACGGCCCCAGGTGCGGGATGTGCCCGACGTCGCGTCCGGCCAGATGTACGGTGCGCTGCTCCGTGGGGTCGGTCGCCACATCAAGGGCGATCTCAGCCCCGGAATTGCCCGCTCCCACCACCAGGACCGCACCGGCCGGCAGCTGAGCGGGACGGCGGTAGTGCGCCGCGTGGACCTGGACCAACCCCGGGTCCAGGTGAGCGGCGAAGGTCGGGACGAACGGTCTGTGGTGTGCGCCGGTAGCGATGACGACGTCGCCGGCCCGCCAGCGCCCACGGTCGGTGGAGACCACGAACTCCGCACCTGCGCGATGCACGGCCTGCACTCGGGTGCCCAGCCGCACCGGTAGCTCGAAGTGCTCGGCGTAGCGGGCCAGGTAGTCAGCCACGGCATCCTTGGTCGGATGGTCCGAGCGCCGGCCGGGAAAGGGCAGGCCCGGCAGCGAGTCGAAGCCGACCGGGGTGAACAGGCGCAGCGAGTCCCACCGCTCCCGCCAACTGTCGCCCACGGCGTCGGCGGCGTCGAGGAGGACGACGTCGTGGCCACGGCGGGTCAGGTGGAAACCGACGGCCAGGCCGGCCTGGCCCGCGCCGACGACCACGGTCTGGACGACACGGTCGTCCGCCGTCGCAGCCATGTCCGCTCCCCCCGGTCAACCAGTTGTCGACGCCAGGGTATACATGCCTACGTCTACAGTGGTGGGGTGAACGCCGTGGCCAGCACGCCTCCGGGGCGCAGACTTCCGCGCGCCGAGCGGCGAGAGCAGATCCTCGCGGCGGCCACGAGCGCGTTCGGTGCCGCCGGTTTCGAGGACACCACCCTGGACGGCGTGGCCGCCGCGGCAGGAATCAGCCGGGCCATCCTCTACCGGCACTTCGAGTCCAAGGCCCACCTCTACCGGGCGGTGCTGGAACGCGCGCGGGCACGGCTGCATGCGGCCGTGGGCGACCCGCCCTACACCGAGCGGATCATCGACGACCTGCTCACCGCCGCGGCCGGCGATCCCGACGGGTTCCGGCTGCTGTTCCACCACGCGGCGCGGGAGCCGGCCTTCCGCGCCGAGGTCGACGTGTTCACCGCCGAGATGACCGCCACGGCACACGACCACCTCGCCCCCTCCATCCCCGATCCGGGGTGGGCCCGGTGGGCTGCACGGCTGGCCCCGACGGTCACGATCGCCGCCGTGTTGACCTGGCTGGACGCCGGCCAACCGGAGCCGGCCGGGGCCGCCGCTCGACTGCGCCAGGCGGTCCAGGGCATCAGCTCCGCCGCGGGTGCCCCCGGCCGATCGGGCGATGAGCTCCGCGGGCGGGTGGGGTCTGCACCACCATGACCACGATGATCGCCACCCGCAGGCTCGACACGCCTGAGGCATCGCTCGCCTACGACAGTCGCTCGGTCAGGTGGACCTCGACGTCGTCTCCGTCGTCCTTGCCGATGGCCGTGCGGATCGGCGCAGCCACGGGGAGCTTGTGGGTGCCGTCTCCCAGGGCCATGAAGGCTCCGGTGAACGGGTGCCCGTCGACGGTGCCGGCAACCTTCACCAGGCCACGGGTCCCGAAGATCCGTGCTGACTCCGGCAGCTGGACACAGGTCCAGGTGTCTGACGGTCGGACCTTGCCCAGCCGGGCCGTGAACGTGATGTCCAGGGGGCGGGGATCTGCCATGTGAGTACTCCTTCGCGCTGCTGTGCGGGGGCTGTCGGGCCTATCGGAGCTGGCTCTGGTTGGAGTCCTCCAGGTAGACCAGCCCGTTGCCGTCGGGGTCGGTGAAGGAGAACATCGCCGGGACCCCTTCCATCCGCACCAGCTCCTCGTTGTGCAGGGTCGCGCCGGCCTCGCGGACCCTGTCGTGGGCCCGTTGAGCATCGGAGGTGCCCAATCGGATCGCGATCGGGATCGTGCTGTCGGGGGGGAGGAGCACCAGGGCGACACTCGAGCCCGGCGGGGCGACCTCGATCATCCGCGCGCCCGGCCACACCTCCACGTCGGTGCGGAGTTCGCAGCCCAGCACTTCGGTGTAGAACCTCAGCGCGGCGTCCTGGTCAGCCACCGGAACGGAGACACTCAACACTCTCGTCGTCATCGTCATACCGCCTCAGACGGCGCCTCGACCGGAAACTCATCGCCCGGGCGGTCGTCCCGCAGGAAAGACCTCTGACGGGAACGGTGCGGGGCAGGCAGTGCGCCGTGCGGCGGCCGTCCGGTATCTGCCGTCCGGTTGCCGTTCTCGTCGGGGGGCGGACCGGGACGCCTCCCGCCGGATGGCCGTGCTCGTGGCGGTGACCGCAGCGGCGTCCGGCACGGCCCGGTGCGCGGTGGTCATGGGGAGCACCCAGGGCCTCGGAGATTCGGTCGATGCGCGCCGGTCGCCGGGCCGGAGGTGAGGTGCTGACCGCATCCCCGGCACCCTCCGCCCGCACCCTGGTCAGGGCGGCCGCCCCGGGCGTCGTCGGATCAGAGCGCAGCCGCGCCGGGGCGTGTCAGCCCCAGGGCGCGCTCGAGCACCCGGAACCGGTAGGCCGCGCTCAGCACGAGGAACCACAGCACCAGGGCCGGCAGCACGGTGAAGAACACCGGGTCGGCGGCGCCCGTGAGGCCGAAGTAGTCGCTGACCGCGGGGACGAACAGACCGCCGGTGAACACCGCGGCGAGCCCGGCGACGAGGATCGCCGGGCGCTTGTCGCCGTCCGGCCGCGTCCAGGCGGCGAACCACCGGTTCGGTGGCTTGAGGAAGAGGATGAGCAGGAACGCGGCGAACGAGACGAAGGTGGAGAGCGCGGTCTGGGCCCCGATCGTGGCCGCCGCCTCGGCGAACCCCACGTCGTCGGAGGAGAGCCCGGTGTAGCGCTCGAACGCGGCGAGCACCTCCGCGGGTGTGCCGGTGCGGCCGAGCCCCTCGAACAGGAAGGTGTAGTGGTAGGCGTAGAGCGCGACGCCGCCGGCGGCCGTCACCACCGCTGCCGGGACGACGAACCGCCCGAGGTTCGGGAGCAGGTCCGGGTCCGGCGCCGTCGGTCGCGCCCATGCGGTGAGGAAGAGCGTCGGGACGCCGACGGTGAGCAGCGTCAGCCCGACGTTCGCCGGTGAGTAGGGGAACCCCAGGCCGAGCATCGTCACAGCGAGGATCACCAGGCCCTGCGTGGCGACCCGGGACAGGAAGACCTGCATCGAGGTCCCGATGCCGTCGATGATCCGCCGCCCCTCGTGCTGGGCGGGCAGCAGCGCCCCCAGGGAGTCCTCGGTCAGCACGATGTCGGCGACGTCCCGGGCGACGGCGCTGCCGCTCCCCATCGCCACGCCCACGTGCGCCCGCTTGAGAGCCCGGGCGTCGTTCACCCCGTCGCCGATCATGGCGACGTAGCGTCCCTGCCGGCGCAGTGCGTCGACCAGCCGCTCCTTCTGCTCGGGCGCGATGCGGCCGAACACCGTCGCCCGGACGGCCAGCCGGTCCAGCTCCGCGTCCGTCATCCCGTCGAGCTCGGCACCGGTCACCGGCACCCCGGCGTCCAGCCCGGCCTGCCGCGCCAGGGCCGCGACCGTCCGCGCGTCGTCGCCCGACACCACCTTGAGGTCGATCCCGCCGCCGGCGAACCGGGCGATCGTCTCCGGGACGTCCGGGCGCAGCTCGTCGGCGAGGGACACGAGGGCGACCGGCTCGAGGGCGGGCAGGCGGGGGCGCCCCGCGTCGTCCCGGAGCGGCGCGTGCGCGGCGGCGCGGGCGACGACCAGGACCCGGAGCCCCTGGTCGGTCCGCGCGCCGACCGCCTCGGTGAGCGGCGGCCCGGAGAGGTGGGGGGCCAGGCGGTCCGGCGCGCCGAGGACGTGCACGCCGTCGTCGGCGCGCACGGCGCTCCACCGCAGCGACGACGAGAAGGGGATCTCCTCGTGCACCGTCCACGCCCGGCCGGGCAGGGAGTCGGCGAGCGCGGTGGTGGTCAGGTTGGGCGCCGCCGTGCTGCGTGCCAGGGAGCCGACCAGCTCCCCGGCCGCCGCGGTGTCGAGGATGCCGACCGGGTGCACCTCCGCGAGGGCCAGCCGGCCGGTCGTCAGGGTGCCGGTCTTGTCGGTGCAGACGACGTCGACGTGGCTGACCGACTCGACGGCGTTGGTCTGCTGCACGAGAGCGCCCCGCCCGCTGCTCCGGGCCGCGCCGACGGTGTAGGCGACGGCCACGAGGAAGAACAGCCCGTAGGGGACCAGGCCGGAGAGCACCGCGGTGGTCTGCACCACCCGGACCAGGGAGAGGCCTTCCAGCGCGGCCTGGAACAGGATGGTGGCGCTCATCAGGGCGACCAGCAGCATCACCAGCCGGACCACGAACTCGATGCGCAGCTGCAGGGGTGTCCGGTCGGTGGTGGACCGGCGGGCGTCGGCGGTCAGCCGGCCGGCGTAGCTGGCGGCGCCCACGTCACGCGCGAGCTGGTACCCCTCGCCGCCGACGCAGAAGCTGCCCGACAGCAGGTCGTCCCCGGGCCCCTTCTGCAGTGGCTCGGACTCCCCGGTCAGCAGGGACTCGTCGACGTCCACCCGGCCACCGTCGAGGACCGGCCCGTCGACGACGAGCTGGTCGCCGGGGCGGACGTGGACGACGTCGCCGCGGACGACCTCCTCCGGCGGCGCCTCGACGTGCGTGCCGTCGCGCACGACCGTCACCAGACTGCGGTGCAGCAGCTGGAGCCGGTCGAGCTTCCGCCTGGCCCGGATCTCCTGCACGGCGCTGATCGTCGCGTTGACCAGGCCGAGACCGACGCTGGTGAAGGCGTCGCTGTACCGGCCGAGGGCGAGCAGTGCCGCGCCGATGACGAACAGGATCACGTTGAAGAACGAGAAGACGTTCGTGCGGAGGATCTGCGCGTAGCCGCGGGACGACGCGCGGACGCTGACGTTGCCCTCGCCGCGCCGTCGCCGGGCCTCGGCCTCCCGCTGGCTCAGTCCCACCGCCGCGTTCCCGCCCACCGCGGAACCCGACTCCTGCACGTCCATCCGGTTTCCTCCGACCCGGGCCCGACCGGGTGAGCGGGGCCACCCCGGAGTCTGCCGGGCGCGGCCGGCGGCCGCCCGCGCACACGCGGACCACCCAGCAGACGCACAGGCGGCGCCGCCCCGGCCGGCCGCGGGGTCCGGTGCCGCCGACGCGGCAGGCGTGCCGCACCGCAGGGCGACCGTTATGCCCAACAAGACCACGATCCGGACAGACGCCGACGAACTGCGCGGCAACGCCGGGGAGGAGCGGCGTCAGGTCCCCGTGATGCGGCGGCACTCGGGGCAGGGGTCGGCCGAGCCCAGGCCCCGGGGTCCGTCCCACTTCCCCTGGATGACGCCGACCGATGCGCCGCAGACCGCGGCCCAGGGCGCCGGCAGGTCGGCGGTGCTGCGGAGGACGGCGTGCGCCCGCCCGGTGTGCTGGTCGCGGCCGGCGGCGTGGTCGCTGCTCATGCCGACCAGCATGCGTCCCGCGCGTGCGCCCGTGGCCACGGGGTAGCGCAGCGGCCATGGCCACCGCACGCGACACCACCGGCCGGCGCTCCCGGCGGATGCCCGACCGGGCGACCGGGCTGCTGTACGGGCTGGGCTTCGGCGGCTTCGTCGACGGGATCGTGCTGCACCAGATCCTGCAGTGGCACCACATGGTGAGCGCCGTGGAGGAGCCGACGACGCTCGCCGCCCTGGAGGTGAACACGCTGGCCGACGGCCTCTTCCACGCCGCGACCTGGGTGCTCGCCTTCGCCGGCACGATCACCGCCCTCGTCGCCTGGCGGCGCGACCGGCTGGCGCCGAGCTGGAGCTTCCACTTCGGCCTCGTGCTCGTCGGGTGGGGGATCTTCAACCTCGTCGAGGGGCTGATCAACCACCAGCTCCTCGGCATCCACCACGTCCGCGACGACCTCGGTGGCCCGTTGGGCTGGGACCTGGCGTTCCTGGCGTCGGGAGTGCTGCTGATCGGGGGCGGGTGGCTGCTGCACCGTCGCGGTGTGCGCCGCCTCGCCGCGCGCGCCGGCGTCCGGGAGACCTGAGGGGGCCGGCCCCCGGCCGGGGGTCTTGTCCGCCACCCACCTCCCAGGGCAGGCTGTGACGCACGACACACCAGCACCAGGAGGCACCGTGGCAGCCCGCGCAGCACATCCCGTTCCCGCACGCGGCTCCGACGGCTGAGGTCGGTCCATGGGCAAGGACATCCCCCCGGCTCCCGCTCCCCGCCCGCCCGCGCTGGTGCGCAACGTGGCCCTCGTCGGCCGGGCCGGCGCCGGCAAGACGACGCTGGCGGAGGCGCTGCTCGCGGCCACCGGGGCCGTCCCGCGCGCCGGGCGGGTGGAGGAGGGGACCACCTGCCTGGACACCGAGGAGGTGGAGATCCGCCAGCAGCGGTCGGTCTCCCTGGGCGTGGCCGCCGTCGAGCACGACGGCCACCGGATCACCCTCCTCGACACCCCGGGTTCCCCCGACTTCGTCGGCGAGCTGCGAGCGGGGCTGCGGGCGGCCGACTCGGCGCTCTTCGTGGTCTCGGCCGTGAGCGGGGTGGACGCCGGCACCGTCCAGCTGTGGGAGGAGTGCGCCGCGGTGGGCCTGCCACGCGCCGTGGTGCTCACCCAGATCGACCGGCCGCGTGCCGACGTCGCCGAGGCCGTGCGTCTCTGCCAGCTCATGCTGGGGGAGGGGGTGTACCCGGTGCACCTGGTCGACCGCGGGCCGGACGGCGCCGCGCGCGGCCTGGTCTCGCTCCTGGAGCCGCATCTCGACGCCGCCCGCACCGGCGACCAGGACGCCGACCGCCTCCGCGCCGAGCTGATCGAGGGGATCATCGGCGAGAGCGAGGACGAGACCCTCATGGAGCGCTACCTCGCCGGCGACGAGCTCGCCGTCCCCGACCTGTTGGCCGACCTGGAGACGGCCGTCGCCCGCGGGCACTTCCACCCCGTCCTCTGCGCCGCCCCGCTCACCGGGGTCGGCATCGACGAACTGCTCGAGCTCGTCGTGGCCGCCCTCCCCTCGCCGACCGAGCACGGGTGCCCGCCGGTCACCCGGCCCGACGGGTCACCCGCGCCGCCGCTGCAGTGCGACCCCGACGGCCCGCTCGTCGCCGAGGTGGTCCGCACGACCACCGACCCCTACGTCGGCCGGATCTCGCTGGTCCGCGTCTTCTCCGGCACCCTGCGACCGGACGTCGCCGTGCACGTCTCCGGCCACGGGCTCGCGGAGCGGGGGCATCCCGACCACGACGCCGACGAGCGGATCGGCGTCCTCTCCGCACCGCTGGGCTCCGCGTTGCGGCCGGTCGCGGCGTGCCCCGCCGGCGACGTCTGCGCGGTCGGCCGGCTGGCGACGGCCGAGACCGGCGACACGTTGAGCTCGCCGGAGGAACCCCGGCTGGTCCCCCCGTGGGAACTGCCGGTGCCGCAGCTGCCGGTGGCGGTGGAGGCTGCTTCCCGCGGTGACGAGGACCGGCTGGCCACGGCCCTGGCCCGGCTCGTCGCGGAGGACCCCACCGTCCGGCTGGAGCGGCGTCCCGACACCGGGCAGCTCCTGCTCTGGTGCGTGGGGGACGCGCACGCCGAGGTGCTGCTGGAGCGGCTGCGCAGCCGCCACGGCGTCGCCGTCACCCCGGTCCCGGTGCGGGTCCCCCTGGTGGAGACGCTCCGCGGCCCGGCGCGGGTGACCGGCCGGCACGTCAAGCAGTCCGGCGGGCACGGCCAGTACGCCGTCGTCGTCGTCGAGGGGGAGCCGGGGGAGCCGGGCTCCGGGATCGTCTTCGAGCAGCGCATCGTCGGTGGCACCGTGCCCGTCCAGTTCCACGCCAGCGTCGAGAAGGGCATCCGCGCGCAGGCCGCGCGCGGGGTGACCGGTGACCGGCCGCTCGTCGACGTCCGGCTGACCCTCGTCGACGGCAAGGCCCACTCGGTGGACTCCTCCGACGCCGCCTTCCAGGCCGCCGGCGCCCTGGCCCTGCGGGAGCTGGCGAACGCGGCCGGCACCCGGATCCTGGAGCCCTGGTGCGAGATCCGCGTCCGGGTTCCGGCCGAGTTCGTGGGCGCGGTGATGAGCGACCTGTCGTCCCGCCGGGCGCGGGTGACGGGTACCGAGGCCGACCCGGGCCGGGACCGGGCCACCGTGCACGCCGAGGTGCCGGAGGCCGAGCTGCTGGGCTACCCCGGCGTGCTGCGATCGGTCACGCACGGCACCGGCGCCTTCGACCGCCGCCCACTCAGGTACGAGCCGGCTCCCGCGGCGGTCGCCGTGCCGGCCTGAGCGACGCCGTCCCGGCGAGTGGGCGGGCCCGCCGTGGCCCGTCCGGAGGCCCGCCGCGAGCCTGCGAGCGACGAGGGGGCCGGTGGCTCCCGGCAGGGACCCGCCGCGAGCAGGCGAGTGGTGGGGGGCAAGGGGTCCTTCTACTAGCCTCGGGCACGGTCGTGCTGGCACTGGAGGGAACGTGACGTCGTCGAACGGGCCGTCGGCTGCCGTACCCGTACCCCCGTCCCGGACGACGCCGGCCGCGCTGCCCGACCGCCAGGCCCTTCCGGACCGCGTCTGGACGCTCCCGAACGCGCTGTCGGTGCTGCGGCTGCTCGGCGTGCCGTTGTTCCTGTGGCTCCTGCTGGGCCCGGAGGAGGACGGCTGGGCCCTCGTGGTCCTCATGGTCTCCGGTTTCACCGACTGGCTCGACGGCAAGCTCGCCCGCTGGCTGGACCAGGGCAGCCGCCTGGGTGCCCTGCTGGACCCGGCCGCGGACCGGCTCTACATCGTCTCCACCCTGGTCGCGCTGGCGCTGCGCGAGGTCGTGCCCGTGTGGCTGGTGGCGCTGCTGCTGGGCCGGGAGCTCGTCCTCGGCCTCATGCTGCTGCTCCTGCGGGCGCACGGTTACCCGCCGCTGCAGGTGCACTACCTGGGCAAGGCGGCCACGCTCCTGCTGCTCTACGCCTTCCCGGTGCTGCTGCTCGCCGACGGGAACGGTCCGCTGGCCACCGTCGCCGCGCCGTTCGCCTGGGCGCTCACCATCTGGGGCACGGCGCTCTACCTGCTGGCCGGCATCTTCTACGTCGTCCAGGTCGTGGGGTTGCTCGCCGCGGACCGGGCGGCGGCCTCCCGGAACTCGCCGTGACCGGCACGCGCCCGGCCGGTGGCGTCCGCTCGCTGGGGGCCTCCCTGCTCGACGACGTCCTCGCCGAGACCCTCGACCCTGCCTACGCCGACGCGGCCGCGCGCAAGGCCGGGGGAGAGGCACCCCGGCGAGGCCGGGGGCGGGTCCTGGTCGCGCTCACGATGGCCGCCGCGGGCCTGCTGGCCGCGGTCACCTACGACCAGGCCGCCGCCAAGGCGCAGGGACGGCAGGAGATCCGCGAGGCGCTGGTCAGCGACATCCAGGACGAGTCGGCCCTCAGCGACGACCTGACCGCGCGGCTCGAGGAGCTGCGCGCCGAGGTCAGCCGGACCAGCGACGAGCTGCTCGCCGCCACGGCGGTGGGGCAGCGCGCGCTGGACGCCCTCGCGCGGGCCGAGCAGGGCACCGCCGCCGTCGCCGTCGCCGGGCCGGGGCTGCTCGTCACGCTGGCCAACGCCGAGGCCGAGGCCGACGACGACCCGCTCGCCGGGAGCGCCGCGGATGCCCGGAACGTGCAGGTGGCCGACGGCGACCTGCAGCTCGTGGTGAACGCGCTCTGGGCCGCCGGCGCCGAGGCGATCAGCATCAACGGCCAGCGCCTCGGCCCCACCAGCGCCATCCGGTTCGCCGGCGAGGCGGTGCTCGTCGACTTCCGCCCGGTCACCAACCCCTACCGGGTCAGCGCCATCGGCGACCCCGACGCGCTGGCCAACGCCTTCCTCGCCAACCCCGAGGTGCGTGCGCTGGCCTCGTTCTCCGCGTCCGCGGGGTTGCGGTTCGAGTTCGCCAAGGAGGACGAGCTGTCCCTGCCGGCCGCCAACCCGCCGGAGCTGCGCTTCGCCGAGCCCGTCACCCCCCGCCGGGTCCCCGGCACCGAGCCCAGCCCCGGAGGCTGACGACGTGATCCCGATCCTCGGTCTCGCCGCAGGCGTCCTGCTCGGCCTCCTCTTCGACCCGACCGTCCCGCTGTGGCTGCAGCCCTACCTGCCGATCGCCGTCGTGGCCGCCCTCGACGCCGTGTTCGGCGGCTTCCGGGCCCGGCTCGACGGCATCTTCGACGCCAAGGTGTTCGTGATTTCGTTCGTCTCCAACGTGGTGGTGGCCGCGCTCATCGTCTTCCTGGGCGACCAGCTGGGGGTGGGCGCGCAGCTGTCCACGGCGGTCGTCGTGGTGCTCGGCATCCGCATCTTCGGCAACGCGGCCGCCATCCGGCGGCACGTCTTCCGCGCGTGACGGCGGACCGGCCACCCGCCCCACCGGGAGCTGCCGCGGGACCGGACGGGCCCGACGCCGCCGGCGCGCCTCCCGACCCGGCCGCGCGGCGGCGCCCCGATCGCCTGGCGGCGGCGCTCATCGGCGTGCTGACCCTCCTGCTCGGGTTCGCGCTCGCGGTCCAGGTGCGCAACGCCGACGAGGCGCAGATGCTGGCCGGCGCGCGCGAGGAGGACCTCGTGCGCATCCTCGACGAGCTCAACAGCCGGGAGGAGCGGTTGCGGGCCCAGCTGACGGAGCAGCGGGCGGCGCTGCGCGAGCTCAACGGCTCGGGCAGCCAGACCGGGGCCGCATTGCAGGAGGCCCGCCGCCGCGCCGAGGCCCTCGGCATCCTGGGCGGCACGCTGCCGGCGCAGGGGCCCGGCATTGCCCTCTCCGTCAGCGACCCCGCCGGGGCCGTCCGGGTGTCCGACCTCCTCGACGTGATCCAGGAACTGCGCGGGGCCGGCGCGGAAACGATGCAGGTCGACGACGTCCGCATCGGGCTGTCCAGCGCCGTCACCGGGACGACCGGCGACCTCCGTGTCGACGGGACGTCGTTGCGCTCGCCGTACGAGTTCGTGGTCCTGGGGGATCCCCAGAGCATGGCGACGGCCATGAACATCCCCGGCGGAGTGGTGCAGCGGATCGAGCGGCGTGGCGGCTGGGTGGAGATCGCCCAGTCGCCCGAGCTCGTCGTGGACGCGTTGCGGCCGTTGGACCGCCCTCAATACGCTTCGCCCGAGACCGACTAAGGACCTCGGTGCCCCCACCTCTCGCTCCGCCCGAGGTGGGCCCCTGCACCGAGGCCGTTCCATCACCTCACCGGGAGACGATCGCCCGCATGGCCACGCCCGACGACCGCCGCTACACCGACCAGCACGAGTGGGCGCTGGTGCAGGGGACCGACGGCACGTCCACCGTCGTCCGGGTCGGCATCACCGACCACGCCCAGGACGCCCTGGGGGACATCGTCTTCGTGCAGCTGCCCGAGGTGGGGGCCGAGGTGGCCCCCGGCGCCCCGATCGGCGAGGTGGAGTCCACCAAGTCGGTCTCCGACGTCTACGCGCCGGTGGCGGGCGTCGTGGCGGCGGTCAACGACCGCCTCACCGATGCCCCGGAGACCATCAACGCGGACCCGTACGGCGCGGGCTGGCTGGTCGACATCGCCGTGCCGGGGGAGGGCGGCGACCCGATCGGGCAGCTGCTCGACGCCGACGCCTACCAGGCCGTGGTCGACGGCTCGTGACCGGCCCGCCGGGAGGCTGACTCCCGGCATCGATCACTATGATCGCGTGGGGCTGGGAACAGCGGGGCACCTGCGGTGAACCCGCCCCCCGGCCCTGCACCTCCGGTTGACCCTCGGGCCGACCGGCTGGTTCCATGACCCACGGTCCGCCGCCCCCGCGGCGGCCGACCCACGGCGGGCCGCCCGGCCCACCGTCCGCCGGCCGCCCGCGGCCAGTTCCAGGTCCGCGGCGGGCCCCTCGCACCGGAGGAGACGCAACGTGCACTGCACTCGATGTGGCCACGAGAACCCCGAGGGCAGTCGCTTCTGCGCGCAGTGCGGTGCGGCGCTGGCCCCCGAGCGCGTCGGCGAGGCCACCAGCGTGATCCCGAAGGTCGGCGGTGAGGAGTCCGGCGAGCAGCCCGAGGTCACCGAGGCTGCGGACGCGCACGCGGGCGCCGTGGAGTCGCTGCCGGCCGGTTCGGCCCTGCTGGTGGTCAAGCGCGGCCCCAACGCCGGGAGCCGGTTCCTGCTCGACCAGGACGTCACCACGGCCGGTCGGCACCCCGACAGCGACATCTTCCTCGACGACGTCACCGTCAGCCGCCGGCACGTCGAGTTCCACCGCGAGGGCGGGGGCTTCTCGGTGCACGACGTCGGCAGCCTCAACGGCACCTACGTCAACCGCGAGCCCGTCGACGTCGCCACCCTGGCCGGTGGCGACGAGGTGCAGATCGGCAAGTTCCGCCTGGTGTACCTGACCGGCCCGCGCACGGGCGAGCCGGCCGCTCGCTAGTGCGCCGACCGGCGATCTTCCGCATGTGGGGACCGCGGACCGGGACACCGACAGGGCGTCCCGGGGAGAGAGGGGCGTGACCGCCGTGCCCGAGCGCGAACGTGCGCTCGGGGACGCCGGCGACCAGCACGCGCCGCGCCTGACCATCGGCGAGGTGCTGGCAGTGCTGCGCGACGACTTCCCCGACGTGACGATCAGCAAGATCCGCTACCTGGAGTCCGAGGACCTGGTCCACCCGCAGCGCACGCCGTCGGGGTACCGCAAGTTCTCCCGGGCGGACGTGAGCCGGCTGCGGTACGTGCTCACTGCGCAGCGCGACCACTACCTGCCGCTGCGGGTGATCAAGGACCACCTGGACGCGCTGGACCGCGGTGAGCCGCTGCCCGGCACCGGTGGCGCGTCGGCGCCGCTGCCCCCCGCCTCCACCGAGGAGGGGGCCGCGGCCCCGTTGACCGCCGAGCAGTTCGCCCGGGCCGCGGGGCTGGAGCCCGAGCAGCTCGCCGACTGCGTGCAGTTCGGGTTGCTCAGCACCGACGCCGACGGCCGGCACCCTGCCGCGGACCTCCCCATCGCCCGGGCGGCGGCGGGGCTGGCCCGGCACGGCATCGAGCCGCGGCACCTGCGGGTCTACCGCAGCGCCGTGGAGCGCGAGGCCGGCCTCGTCGAGCAGCTCGTCGCCCCCGTCCTGCGGGCGCGGTCGGAGGAGGCCCGGACACGGGCCACCGAGAAGCTGCAGGAGCTGGCCGCGCTCTCCGCGCAGTTGCACACGGCCCTGCTCGAGACGCGGCTGCGCGACCTCCTGCGCCCCTGAGGGCGGCGTACCGTGGACGCCGTCGCCGTCCGCGCCCGACCGATGTCCCGGCAGTCGCCGGCCGCCTGTCCGATCCGCCCGCCCGACCGCGGGCCGCAGCCGAGGGAGCAGCCACCGTGCAGGAGCTTCGAGTCGTCGGTGTCCGCGTCGAACTGCCCGGCAACCAGCCGATCCTGCTGCTGAAGGAGACGCAGGGCGAGCGCTACCTGCCGATCTGGATCGGCGCCGTCGAGGCGGCGGCGATCGCGTTCGAGCAGCAGGGCGTGCGTCCCGCCCGGCCCATGACGCACGACCTGCTCCGGGAGGTGGTGCGCACCCTCGGCGCGGAGCTGGAGGCGGTCAACATCACCGAGATGCGCGACGGCATCTACATCGCCGAGCTGGTCTTCGGTGACGACCGGGTGGTCAGCGCCCGCCCCTCGGACGCCGTGGCGCTCGCCGTCCGCACCGGGGCGCCGATCTTCGGGGCCGAGGACCTGCTGGACGAGGTGGGCATCGAGATCCCCGACGAGCAGGAGGACGAGGTCGAGAAGTTCCGCGAGTTCCTCGACCAGATCTCGCCGGAGGACTTCGGTGCCGGCTCTGGCTCCGGCGGCGGGTCGGCCTAGCCGGTCGACGCCGGCCCGGAGCGCATGCGCCCGGGCGGGCGTCAGGTGGGCCTCCAGGTCCTATCGGCAGGCCCGTGCCCGACCATCACCCGAAATGGTGCTGGTGTGACGACACGCCGCCCCGCTCAGTTGACCGGCCTCCGGGCCCGGCTTACCGTCAGCGAACAACAACGGTGTGACACCTGAGGTCCGGGGGTGTGGAGCCGTCGACCTGCCGCTCCGGTGGCGGGACAGAGGAGGACGCTGGACGTGAGCGACCAGGGCAACGGCTCGCAGGGTCAGCTGTTCAGCGACGCCGCCGTCGGGGCGCCGCAGTACGACCAGGTCGACACCGACCTGGTCGGTTACCGCGGTCCGACCGCCTGCGCCGCTGCCGGCATCACCTACCGCCAGCTGGACTACTGGGCGCGTACCGGCCTGGTGTCCCCGTCGGTCCGCAGCGCCACCGGGTCGGGTACCCAGCGGCTGTACTCCTTCCGCGACATCCTGGTGCTCAAGGTCGTCAAGCGGCTGCTGGACACCGGCGTCTCGCTGCAGAACATCCGCAAGGCCGTCGACCACCTGCGCCAGCGCGGGGTGAAGGAGCTGGCGAACGTCACGCTCTTCTCCGACGGGGCGACGGTGTACGAGTGCACCTCCGCGGAGGAGGTCGTCGACCTGCTGGCCGGCGGTCAGGGCGTCTTCGGGATCGCGGTCTCCGGCGCGCTGCGGGAGCTCTCCGGTGAGCTGGCGGAGCTGCCGGCCGAGCGGATCGACGGTGGCCAGGTCGTCCCGTCCGACGACGAGCTCTCCATGCGCCGCCGGCGCCGCGCCGCGACGGCGTAGTCCAACGCGACGAGCCCCGTCCGCGGTCGTGGGCGGGGCTCTCTGCTGCCCGGGTCGCCCGCTCGGGCCCGGCGCGCACCCGATCGCGGGGACGGCCCGCTGGTACCGTCCGAGCAGTGACCGACCGCGCCGCCGCGTCCACCGGGAAGACCTCCGCACCGTTCGCCGGGCCGCTGCCCTCGCTGAACGCCCTCGACCCCGCCGGCTCCTTCACCGGCCGCCACATCGGGCCACGCCCCGGCGACACCGCGGCGATGCTCGAGGTCGTCGGGCACCCGTCGCTGGAGTCGCTGGTCGACGCCTGCATCCCCGAGGGCGTGCGCGACCGGGCGCCGCTCGACCTGCCGCCCGCGGAGAGTGAGGCCGCCGTCCTCGGGCTGCTGCGCGAGCGCGCCGCGGCCAACGAGGTCTTCACCTCGATGATCGGCCTCGGTTACTCCGGCACCGTCACCCCGCCGGTGATCCAGCGGACGGTGCTGGAGAACCCGGCCTGGTACACCGCCTACACGCCGTACCAGCCCGAGATCAGCCAGGGGCGGCTCGAGGCCCTGATCAACTTCCAGACCACCGTCGCCGACCTGACCGGCCTGCCGGTCGCCGGTGCCTCGATGCTGGACGAGGCGACGGCCGCCGCCGAGGCGATGACGCTGGTGCGGCGCGCCGGCCGCGCCACGGCGGACGCGGTCTTCGTCGTCGACGCCGACACGCTGCCGCAGACCCTCGGCGTGCTGCAGACCCGCGCCGAGCCGCTCGGCATCCGCCTGCACGTCGCCGACCTGTCGGACGGCTGGCCCACGGACCTCCCCGAGGCGGGGGCGTTCGGCGTGCTGCTGTCCTACCCGGGTGCCAGCGGCGCGGTCCGCGACCACCGGGCGCTCGCCGCGGCCGCGCACGAGGCGGGGGCCTCGGTGGTCGTCGCCGCGGACCTGCTCGCGCTCACGCTGCTGGAGGCGCCGGGGGAGTGGGGCGCCGACGTCGCCTGCGGCACGACCCAGCGCTTCGGCGTCCCCATGGGCTTCGGCGGGCCGCACGCCGGCTACCTCTCCGTGCGCGAAGGCCTGGCGCGGCAGCTGCCCGGCCGACTGGTGGGCGTCTCCGTGGACGCCGACGGCGACGTCGCCTACCGCCTGGCCCTGCAGACCCGCGAGCAGCACATCCGCCGGGAGAAGGCCACCAGCAACATCTGCACCGCCCAGGTGCTGCTGGCCGTGATGGCCGGCGCGTACGCCGTCTACCACGGCCCCGAGGGCCTGACGGCGATCGCGGCGCGGGTGCACCGCAGCGCGACCGCGCTGGCCGGCTGGCTGACCGCCGGCGGCCTGCGGCTGGTGCACGAGCGCTTCTTCGACACCGTCTGCGTCTCCGTGCCCGGACGGGCGGCGGAGGTGGTCGCCGCCGCCGCGCAGCGCCGGATCAACCTGCGCCAGGTCGACGCCGACACCGTCGCCGTCGCCTGTGACGAGACGACGACGCCGGCGGTCCTCCGGGACGTCGCCGCGGCGTTCGGCGTGGCCGCGGACGACGCGGCCCTGGCCGACGACGGGGCCGATGCGCTGCCGCCGGAGCTGCGTCGCCGGACGCCCTTCCTCACCCATCCGGTCTTCGCCGCGCACCGCTCGGAGACCGCGATGCTGCGCTACCTGCGCTCGCTGAGCGACAAGGACCTGGCGCTGGACCGCACGATGATCCCGCTGGGCTCGTGCACGATGAAGCTCAACGCGGCCACCGAGATGGCCGCGATCACCTGGCCGGAGTTCGCGAACCTGCACCCGTTCGCGCCCGCCGACCAGGCCCGCGGCTACGCCCGGCTGATCGAGGAGCTGTGCGCCG
Organism: Blastococcus sp. SYSU DS0828; assembly: GCF_054050975.1. NCBI lineage: Bacteria > Bacillati > Actinomycetota > Actinomycetes > Geodermatophilales > Geodermatophilaceae > Blastococcus > Blastococcus sp. SYSU DS0828. The sequence continues at coordinate 60,250 of NZ_JBJHAK010000023.1, forward strand.
GCCTGGCCGAGGTCACCGGCTACGCCGCGGTGAGCGTGCAGCCCAACGCCGGGTCGCAGGGGGAGTTCGCCGGGCTGCTGGCCATCCGCGGCTACCACCGCAGCCGGGGCGAGGAGCTGCGCGACGTCTGCCTGATCCCCAGCTCGGCGCACGGCACGAACGCCGCGAGCGCGGTGATGGCGGGCATGCGGGTGGTCGTGGTGGCCTGCGACGAGGCGGGCAACGTCGACCTCGCCGACCTGCGCGCCAAGGTCGACCAGCACGCCGACAGGCTGGCCGCGATCATGATCACCTACCCGTCGACCCACGGCGTCTTCGAGACCGACATCCAGGAGATCTGCGCCGCCGTGCACGACGCCGGCGGGCAGGTCTACGTCGACGGGGCCAACCTCAACGCCATGGTGGGGCTCGCGCGGCCCGGCCGGTTCGGCTCCGACGTCAGCCACCTGAACCTGCACAAGACCTTCTGCATCCCGCACGGCGGCGGCGGCCCCGGCGTCGGCCCGGTCGCCGTGCGCGAGCACCTGGTGCCGTTCCTGCCCGGGCATCCGGTCGTGGACACCGGCACCTCCGGTCCGGTCGTCTCCGCCGCCCCCTGGGGCTCGGCGGACATCCTGCCGATCTCCTGGGCCTACATGCGGTTGATGGGACCCGACGGCCTGACCCGGGCCACCCAGCACGCGATCCTCGCGGCCAACTACGTGGCCACCCGGCTGCGCGAGCACTACCCGGTGCTCTACACCGGGACGAACGGGCTCGTGGCCCACGAGTGCATCCTCGACATCCGCCCGCTGACGAAGGCCTCCGGCGTCACCAACGACGACATCGCCAAGCGGCTCATCGACTTCGGCTTCCACGCCCCGACGATGAGCTTCCCGGTCGCCGGGACGCTCATGGTGGAGCCGACCGAGAGCGAGGACAAGGCCGAGCTGGACCGGTTCGTCGACGCGATGGTGCACATCCGCGGGGAGATCGAGAAGGTGGCCACCGGCGAGTACGACCGGGAGGACAACCCGCTGCGCAACGCCCCGCACACCTTGTCGATGGTGGCGGGGGAGTGGGGCCGGCCCTACCCGCGCAGCGAGGCGGTGTTCCCCGTGCCGGCGCTGCGGGGTCGCGGCTACCTCAGCCCCGTGCGCCGCATCGACCAGGCCTACGGTGACCGGAACCTGGTCTGCTCCTGCCCGCCGCCGGAGGCGTTCGCCGAGCCGGAGCCGCAGGAGGTGCCCGGCGCAGTGCCCGACCGGGCACAGGGGGCGCCCGACGACCTGGGAACCACCGCCGACGTCGTGGGCGCCGCCCGCTGAGGCCCCGAGCCCCCCGCCGGATCGACGGGGGGCTCGGGCGACGCCGCGGGGCGCGAGGCGGGCGGCGGCTACGCGCCGACGGGCTCCGGCGCCAGCCAGACGTGGTGGTCGGGAACGGCCTGGCCGTCGGGCAGCAGCTCACCGTCGTCGTCGAACAGGACGACGCCGTTGCAGAGCAGCCGCCACCCCTGCTCGGGGCGGCTGCGCACCACGGCGGCGAGGTCGCGGGCCTCGCTGGCGGGCTCGGGGCACGGGGTGCGGTGGGTGCACATGGGAGCTCACATCCGTTTCGCCGGGGAACACCGGCAGTCACTGGCTGTACTTGTCCGATCACCGGACATCAACAGTGTCGGCACGTCGGTGCCCCCAGGTCACGTGAGGCGGGTCACAGTCTCACTCGTCGGGGTCGTCAGGTCCTGCCCTGGCGGTTGCCGGGCTCGGGTGGGCGCGCCGGTGCCGGCGGCGTGTCGCGTGGTCAGAGCTTGCGCAGCAGGACCCTGCGGACCGAGTGGTCGGCGGACTTCTGCAGCACCAGGCGGGCGCGGGACCGGGTGGGTGCGATGTTGTCCCGCAGGTTCGGCCCGTTCACCGCCGACCAGATGCCCAGCGCCGTCTCCCGCGCCTGGTCGTCGGTCAGCGCCGCGAAGCGGTGGAAGTAGGCCGTGGCGTCCTGGAACGCCGTCCGGCGCAACGCCAGGAACCGCTCGACGTACCAGCGCTGGATGTCGGCCTCGGCGGCGTCGACGTAGACGGAGAAGTCGAAGAAGTCCGAGAGGAAGATGTCGGGCGCGGAACCGTCCGTGCGGCGTCCGGCCTGCAGCACGTTGAGCCCCTCGAGCACGAGGATGTCCGGTCGGTCGACCGCCTGCACCCGTCCGGGCACGATGTCGTAGGACTGGTGGTCGTACACCGGCGCGAACACCTCCTCGCGGCCGGACTTCACGTCGGCCAGGAAACGCAGCAGTGCCCGGCGGTCGTAGCTCTCCGGGAACCCCTTCCGGCCGAGCAGGCCGCGCTCCTCCAGGACGGCGTTGGGGAGGAGGAATCCGTCGGTCGTCACCAGGTCGACCCGGGGGGCGCCCGGCGTGGCCGCGAGCAGCGTCTGCAGCAGCCGGGCCGTGGTGCTCTTGCCGACGGCGACGCTGCCGGCGACGGCGATGACGAACGGCACCTTGGCGGTGGTGTCGCCCAGGAACTCGCTCTGCGCGGCCCACAGCCGACGGCTGGCCGTCACGTGCAGGCTCAGCAGCCGGGCCAGCGGCAGGTAGACGGTGGCCACCTCGTCCAGGTCGATGCGGTCACCCAGCGAGGCCAGGTCCTCCAGCTCCGCCGCGTCCAACGGCAGGCTCGTGCCCGCCGCGAGCGCTCGCCACGAGTCGCGGTCGAACGCCGCATAGGGCGAGATGGAGCCTCGAGTGCCAGCCGTCACGCGCCCCATCGTGCCGTCCACCCCGCCGGTGGCGTGCGCGCGGGGTCACCCGGGGGGGTGGCCGGCAGCGGCCGGCGGGTGGGCGGGGGCCCGCCGGGCCGGGGCGGGTCTAGTGTTCTGGCGTGCCGACCCGTCCGGGAACGCTCGAGTGCATCGAGCGCTACTTCGCCGCCGCGCCCCAGCCGGACGCGCGGATCGAGGCCGCCGGGGCGCTGGACGTCCCGCTCGCCGATCCCGCCTGGCCCTATCCGGCCCGCCCGCGCCGCGGCGGCGACGAGGTGACCGCCGAGGACGTGCGCGCCGCGATCGCGCTGCAGCAGGCCGCGGGGGTGCCGGCGGCGCTGGAGTGGATCCTGGAGTGCTCGCCGGAGGTGGGGGTCGCCGTCCGAGCCGTCGGGATGACCGTCGAGGAGCTTCCGCTGCTCGTGGCCGCCGACCCCGTCGACGTCGTCCTCCCGGCCGGGGTCCGGCTCTTCCTGGTCGGCGCCGACGACCCGGAGCTGCCGCACTACCAGCACGTCGCCGCGCTGGCGTTCGCCCACCCCGGCGGTGCCGCCGACGTGCACGAGGTCCCACTGGAGTCGTCGGCGGAGGCGCAGCGGCGGACCGCCGTCCTGCGCGAGCGGATCGCCGACGGCCGGACGGTGATGATGGTCGCCATCGAGCACGGCCAGCCGGTCGCGGTCGGCTCCCACCAGCCCGTCGACGTCGACGGCACCGAGGTCAGCGAGATCGTCGGGGTCGCGACGCTGCCGCGGCTGCGCGGCCGCGGGCTGGGCGCCGGCGTCGCCTCGGCGCTGGCCGCGCACGCCCGGGAGACCGCCGACCTGGTCTTCCTGGCTGCCGGTGACGACGACGTGGCGCGGGTGTACGAGCGCATCGGGTTCGCCCGGGTCGCGACCACGGCCGTGGCCGAGCTCCCGCAGGACTGAGCCCGGAGGTCAGGAGTCCCGGGCCGAGGGCAGCTCGGCCGCCGCGGCGTCCAGGGCGGCGCGGGCCTCGTCGTAGCCCACCGACGCCGGGACCTCGCTGAGCAGGACCACCACCCTGCGCCCGATCACCCCGACCGAGTGCAGGTGGCGGTTGCCGTCGACGCAGCACATCCAGCCCTGCTTGACCGCGGGGCGCCCGGGAACGGCCCCGAAGACGCCGAACTCCTGGTCGAAGCCGTCGGCCGCCGTGGGTGTCGCCAGCCGCATCCACGCCAACAGCGCCGACGCGTCCGCGGGGTGTGCGAGCGCGGGGAGCAGCGTCAGGAACCGGGCCAGGTCCCGGGCGCTGGTCAGCGTCCGGCCCCACTGCCCGGCCTCGGCCGGCGGACGGGTGCTCGAGAGCCCGTACCGCTCGGCGACGTCGACCACCATCCGTGGCCCGCCGTACCGCACCCACAGCTGCGAGGCGGCGGGATCGTCGGACCGCCGGATCATGGCCTGCAGCAGGGCGAAGTCCTCGCGGTCCAGCGCGAGGCGACCCGCCCGTGCGCGGTGCAGGATGTCCGCGGCCATGAAGAGCTTCACCATCGACGCCCCGGGGATCGGGCGCTGCGCCGCCTCCCCGTTGTCCGCGCGGTAGGCGGCCATCCGCGCCGCGGCCGCCTCGGCCGACCGGGGGGAGTGGTCGCCCGGTAGCTCCGGTTGCCGGGCCACCGCCACGGCGAGCGTCCCGGCCACCTCGTAGGCGTCCACCACGGCGGAGACGACCTCCTCCGGTGACGGACCCCGAGCCCCGGCGGGGGCCGGGGCGAGCACGGCGGCCACGAGCACGGCGACCAGCAGCGCCGGGAGCGAGGTGACCAGCCGCCCGGCGCGGTACCGGTGGGGCTCGCGCGCCGGGCCGGTCGCGCCCGGGGGACCGCAGGACGTCGTCGCCATGCCCGCGCGGTACCCACCGCGCGAGGATCGGTTCAACGTTGGATCACATCTGGTCGGTGGGTCGTCGCAGCGCGGAGGTGCCCGGCTGCGGACCGGTCAGGCCTGCTCGTAGGTGACGACCAGGGTGGCCCGCGCCAGCGTGTGGAAGAAGAGGTTGAACCCGAGTACCGCCGGCGTGGTGCTCGCGTCGACGTCGAGCCGGTCGGTGTCGACGGCGTGCACCACCACGAAGTAGCGGTGCGGCCCGTGCCCGGCCGGGGGAGCCGCACCGACGTACCCGGCGAAGCCGCCGTCGTTGCGCAGCTGCACCGCGCCGTCGGGGAGCTGCGGGGCGTCCTTGTCACCGGCGCCCGAGGGCAGCTCGGTCACCGACGCCGGGATGTTCGCCACCGCCCAGTGCCAGAAGCCGCTGGCCGTCGGGGCGTCGGGGTCGAAGACCGTGACGGCGAAGCTGCGGGTGCCGTCGGGAAAGCCCGACCAGGACAGCTGCGGGGAGCGGTCCTCGCCGCCGGCACCCATGACTCCGCTGACGTGGGGCATCGGCATCGTCTGCCCGTCGGACACGTCGCTGCTGGTCACGGTGAAGCCCGGTACCCGCGGCAGGAAGTCGTAGGGGTTGGGCGGGGTGGGCCGGTCGGCCATGGTGGTCCTCTCCCTCGGTAGCGGTACGACGGCTGGCGGGTCCGCCGGAGCGTCCCCCCGTCGGACCCTAGGCAGCGACGCCTCACGGCGCCCGTCGGACCGGTGCCGGCACGCAGCCGTCGCCGTCCCGACACGTGCGCGTCCCCGGTCGCCGGTAGCGTCGCCGGCGTGTTCACCTCCCGATCGGTCGGTCTCCCGAACGGCGTCCGGGCCTGCCTGTTCGACCTCGACGGGGTCCTCACCCGGACCGCGACGGTGCACATGGCGGCCTGGAAGCGGACCTTCGACGACTTCCTGCGGTCGCGCGACCCCGCGGCCCCGGAGTTCACGCAGGACGACTACAACCGGTACGTCGACGGAAAGCCCCGGGCCGACGGAGTCCGCGACTTCCTCGCCAGCCGCGGCATCGTGCTGCCGGAGGGCGAGCGGGGAGACCCCCTGGACGCGGCGACCGTGCAGGGGGTGGCCGGGCGCAAGAACGAGCTGGTCCTGGCGGAGTTGGCCGAGCACGGTGTCGAGGTCTACGAGGGATCGGTGCGGTACCTGCGCGCGGTGAAGGAGGCGGGCCTGGCCACCGCGGTGGTCACCGCCTCGGCCAACGGCGAGCAGGTGGTGGCCGCCGGCGGGTTCGCCGACCTGATCGACGCCCGCATCGACGGCGTCGTCGCTCGGGAGCGGGGGCTGGCGGGCAAGCCCGCCCCGGACACCTTCCTCGCCGGCGCCCACGCCCTGGGCGTGCCGCCGCAGGAGGCCGTCGTCTTCGAGGACGCCCTGGCGGGGGTGGCCGCCGGCCGGGCGGGCGGGTTCGCCCACGTCGTCGGTGTCGACCGGGTCGGGCACGCCGACGGTCTCCGGGACGCCGGCGCCGACGTGGTCGTGGCCGACCTCGTCGAGCTGCTGGAGAAGCCGTGACCGAGGGGCGGGCGGTCTTCCCGGTCGAACCCTGGGCGCTCACCGAGGTCGGGCTGGACCGCGACAGCCTCGGCGTGCACGAGTCGGTGTTCGCCCTGGCGAACGGTCACCTCGGGATGCGCGGGTCGCTGGAGGAGGGGGAGCCGGTCGTCGTCCCGGGCACCTACCTCAACGGCTTCTTCGAGGAGCGGCCGCTGCCCTACGCCGAGGCCGGCTACGGCTTCCCGGAGATGGGGCAGACCGTGGTCAACGTGACCGACGGCAAGCTGATCCGGCTCCTGGTGAGGGACTCGCCACTGGACCTGACCTACGGCGAGGTCATCGACCACCGGCGCACCCTCGACCTGCGCGCCGGGGTGCTCCGGCGGTCGACCGAGTGGCGTTCGCCCAGCGGCCGGACCGTGCGCGTCACCAGCACCCGCCTGGTCTCCCTGGCCCGGCGCTCGATCGCCGCGATCGAGTACCAGGTGGAGGTCACCGACGACCTCGGGGACCTCTACGTCGCGCTGCAGTCCGACCTGCTGGCCAACGATGACGGCGCCCCCGACGGCGACCGCGATCCGCGCGCCGCCGCCGCCCTCGCCCACCCGCTGGAGTGCGAGCTCGCCGCCGGTCGCGGCCGCCGCGCCGTGCTCGTGCACCGCACCCGCCGCAGCCGGCTGCGCATGGCCGCCGGCATGGACCACGTCATCGAGGTCCCCGACAGCTGCACCGAGGACATCGAGGCCGCCGGGGACCTCGCCCGCTACACCCTGGCCGCCCGCATCCCGCCCGGCGGGTCGCTGAAGCTGGTCAAGTTCCTCGCCTACGGCTGGTCGTCGCGCCGCTCCAGCGCAGCGCTGCGCGACCAGGTGGAGGCCGCGCTCGCGACGGCGAAGCTGGCCGGCTTCGAGCGCCTGCTGCGGGAACAGCGCGAACTGCTGGCCCAGCACTGGGACGAGGCCGATGTCGAGATCGAGGGGGACGACGAGCTGCAGCAGGCCGTGCGGGTGGGCATGTTCCACGTCCTGCAGGCCGGGCTGCGCGGCGAGCGGCAGGCCATCCCGGCCAAGGGGCTGACCGGTCCGGGCTACGACGGGCACACGTTCTGGGACACCGAGACCTACGTCCTGCCGGTGCTCACCTACACCGCACCGCACGCTGCCCGGGACGCGCTCATCTGGCGGCACACCACGCTGGGCCTCGCCCGGGAGCGGGCCCGGGTGCTCGGTCTGCGCGGTGCCGCGTTCCCATGGCGGACGATCAGGGGCGAGGAGACGTCGGGCTACTGGCCGGCCGGCACCGCCGCCTTCCACATCAACGCCGACATCGCCGACGCCGTCGTCCGCTACTACGACGCCACCCTCGACGACGCCTTCGACCGGGACTACGGCACGGAGCTGCTCGTCGAGACCGCCCGGCTCTGGGCGTCGCTGGGGCACTTCGACCCCGAGCACGGTTTCCGGATCGACGGGGTGACCGGGCCCGACGAGTACACCGCCGTCGTGGACAACAACGTCTACACGAACCTCATGGCGCAGCGGAACCTGCGTGAGGCCGCCGCCGCGGTGCGCCGTCAGTCGGCGGTGGCCGGCCGGCTCTCGGTGACGGAGGACGAGGTGGCGGAGTGGCTGCGGGCGGCGTCGTTGATGGCGGTGCCCTACGACACCCAGCGCGGCGTCCACATGCAGTCCGACGGGTTCACCCACCACGAGGAGTGGAACTTCGAGGCGACGCCGCGGGAGCACTACCCGCTGCTGCTGCACTACCCCTACTTCGAGCTGTACCGGAAGCAGGTGGTCAAGCAGGCCGACCTGGTGATGGCCCTGCACCTGCGGGGGGACGCGTTCACCCTCGAGGAGAAGATCGCCGACTTCGCCTACTACGAAGCGCGCACCACCCGCGACTCGTCGTTGTCGGCCACCCAGCAGGCCGTCGTCGCCGCCGAGACCGGCCACCTCGACCTCGCCCACCAGTACTGGGCCGAGGCGGCGCTCACCGACATCCAGAACCTGCACCACAACTCCGGCCACGGGCTGCACATCGCCTCGCTGGCCGGAGGGTGGACCGTCGCCGTCGCCGGGTTCGGCGGACTGCGTGATCACGGCGGTCAGCTGTCCTTCGCGCCACGGCTGCCGGAGCGGATCAGCCGGCTGCGGTTCCGCGTGGTCTACCGCGGACGCAAGCTCACCGTCACGGTGGAACGCGAGCGGGCCACCTACCGGCTGGTCGACGGGGACCCGCTGGACATCAGGCACCACGGGCGGCAGGTCCGCGTCGACCACGACGACGTCGTGCTCGAGGTTCCGCCCGCCCCTGCGGTCGCCCCGGTGCACCAGCCGCCGGGCTGCGAGCCACGCCGCCGCGCCCGCGGCTGAGCCCCTCCCGCCGGCCGCGGGTCGGTGCTCGCGAGCTCTGTCACCGCAGCCGCAGCCGAGTGCGGTCCGGGGCGCCTCCCAGGGCCCCTGGTGGCGTCGCGCTCGGCGCGACGGCGACGCACTCCCGTTATCCCCAACAACAGATCAGCTGTCGCCGTGGTTCAGACGAGCAACCACCTCGCGCCCAGAACGAGCGCTCCAACATCGACGAACAGGAAGACGCCCACCCAGACGATCGCGGGGAACGGGGTCAGCCGGGCCAGCTGGTCGGCGTCGGAGTCCCGTGCACCTCGACGGCGCCGGGCGCGCTGGAGTTCGAGCACGGCGCGGGGCGCGGCCAGCAGGAGGAACCACGTGGCGACCGCCGCGAACCCCGCCTGACCCGCCGGCGGCAGCCACCAGGTCGCGCCGAAGACCACCGCACCGGTGGCGAGCACGGACCACAGCCCGAACCAGTTGCGGATCTGCACCAGCAGGAGCGCGAGCAGCACGAGGAGCGCCCAGAGCAGTCCGATGGCGTGCCCGGCGGAGAGCAGCGCCGTGGCGCCGAGCCCGAACAGCGCCGGCCCGGTGTAGCCGGCCGCGCAGGTGAGCACCATGCCCAGGCCCGTCGGCCGACCCGCGGAGACGGTCAGGCCCGAGGTGTCCGAGTGCAGCCGGATGCCGGCCAGCCGCCGCCCGGCCGCGAGCGCCACGAGCCCGTGGGCCCCCTCGTGGGCGATCGTCACCACGTTGCGGGCGGGCCGCCACAGCGCGGGGGAGAGGACGAGCAGCGCAGCGATCGCGGCCGTGGCGACCAGCACCGTCGTCGATTGGTCCGGCACCGTCGCCGTCACACGGCTCCAGAAGCGGGCGAGGACCTCCACGGACGGCAGTCAACCCCACCGACCTGGCCGTGACGGGGGAGTGGCCGGGGTGTCGTCCGAGGCAGGGCTCACACCGCTGCGGGGCTCCCGCCGGCCCGCGTCGCGAGCGATGCTGGTGGCATGACGACGACCAGCACCGTCACGCGGGACGACCTCCCGGTCACGGTGTCCTTCACGCGGCGCGCCGACCCGGCGCACGCGCGCGAGATGACGGCGTGGATCCGTGCCGGTCTCAGCATGGCGGAGGGCTTCTCCGGCTTCCTCGGTGGCGGCTGGGTCCGCTCCCGGCGGGACGCCGACGAGTGGCACATGCTCGTGAGGTTCGCCGACCAGGCCACGTTGGCCGCCTGGGAGGCTTCCTCGGAACGCCAGTGGTGGTTGCGGTCCGCGCAGGGGCTGGCCGAGGTCACCCGCACCGAGCGGCGCACCGGCATCGAGGGCTGGTTCGACTCACCGGTCGCGGAGGAGGTGCGCCCTGCACCCGCGCCGGCTGCTCCACCGCGGTGGAAGCAGGCGGTGACCATCTGGCTGGTCTTCTTCCCGGTGAACCTGCTGGCCACCGTGACGCTGGGAGCGGCGCTGGCGGAGGTCCACGTGGTGCTGCGCGTGCTTGCCGTGACCCTCGCGCTGACGCCGGTCATGACCTACCTGCTGCTGCCCTGGATCACCGCCCGGCTGCAGTGGTGGCTGCAGGGCCGTCGCTGGCGGGAGCGCTAGGAGCCGGCACCGCATGCGCCGGCGCCGGGACCGCCGAGGTCAATTGCCCGGCTTGACCGCCTTGCCGCGTTCCTGCTCCGCCTCGTCGGCCTCGTAGGCGCCGGGGATCGCCTGCGCTCCGCCCCCGTCACCCGTCCCGGGCGTGAGCGGCCGCCGGGTCAGGTCGTGCGGGCCGGAGGAAGGCGTGCCACCCGGCTCGCGCCTCTCGTCGGTGTCGGGTCGTCCCTCGGTCACGGCATCCTCCAGGGGTCGGGTGCACGGTCCACGGACGCCTACCCCGGTGGGGCCCCGGAGAACCCGGCCCCTGACCGTCAGGAATCGAGAAGCCCGGGCCGCGGTGTCGTCACCAGCGTCATCGGGGCGGGCAGGTCGCCCGCCCCGATGATGGGGAGGGAGCCGGCCATGGCCAGGCTGTCCACGGAGGAGCGCGAGGCGATCAAGCAGCGCGCGGCAGAGATGGAGACCGCCGGACGGCGCGGTCGCGGTGCAGGGAAGGCGGCCGCCGAGGCGCAGGACGTGCTGGACAAGATCGCCGAGATGCCCGCACCCCACCGCGCGCTCGCCGAGCGGGTGCACGCCGTCGTCACCGTGGCCGCGCCGGAGCTGGCGGCCAAGCTCTGGTACGGCATGCCCGCGTACGCCCGGGGCGGGAAGGTGGTGTGCTTCTTCCGCAGCGGGCAGATGGACGGATCCGGTACTCGGTGTTCGGCTTCAACGACACCGCGACGCTCGACGACGGCGGCATGTGGGCGACCTCCTGGGCGCTGACGGAGCTGGACGAGGCCGCCGAGGCGGAGATCACCGCGCTCGTCGAGCGGGCAGTGGGCTGATCGTCGCCGGTGACGGCGCTCAGAGCAGCCCGGCGTCATGCACCACGAGCGCGACCTGGACCCGGTTGGCCACCTCCAGCTTGGTCAGCAGCCGGGAGACGTGCGCCTTGACCGTCGCCACGCTCATGTAGAGCTCCGCAGCGATGTCGGCGTTGGAGAGCCCTCGCCCGACCGCGAGGGCGACCTCGTGCTCGCGCTCGCTCAGCGCGGTCAGCAGCGCACGGGCGCGCTCGCCGGCCACGTCGGGGGGCGCCACCGCCGCAGCGACGTGCGCCATCAGCTGCCGCGTGACGGTGGGGGAGAGCATCGGCTCACCGTCGGCGACCCGGCGGACGGCGTCGACGATCGCCGCCGGGGGTGTGTCCTTGAGCAGGAAGCCGCTGGCCCCGGCCCGCAGCGCACGCAGCACGTGGTCGTCGGCGTCGAAGGTGGTCAGCACGATCACCTGCGGCCGGTCGGTGCGCAGCTGCAATTGCTCCGTGGCGGCCAGCCCGTCGACGCGTGGCATCCGGATGTCCATGAGCACCACGTCGGGCGCCCCCGACGTCACCGCTGCCGGCACCTCGTCGCCGTCGGCCGCCTCACCGACCAGCGTCAGGCCCGGTGCGCCGCCGAGGACCATCGCCAGCGCGGCGCGCACCAGCGGGTCGTCGTCGACGACCAGGACCCGGACGTCGGCCCCCGCGGCTCCGGCCACCCCCGTCACGCGGACCCGGCCGGCGGGGCCCAGGGCAGCCAGGCGCGCAGGCGGAACTGCCCGTCGGCGCTCCAGCCGTGCTCGAGCGTGCCCCCGGCCAGGCTGACCCGCTCGAGCAGGCCCACCAGGCCGGTCCCGCTGCCCGGCAGCGGTGCGGGCGCGTCGCCGCCGATCGACGGCGGGTTGCGCACCTCGACGGCGAGCCCTGAGCCCTCGGCTCCCTCGACCAGCACGTCGGCGATGGTGCCGGGCGCGTGCTTGCGGACGTTGGTCAGCGCCTCCTACACCACGCGGTAGGCCGCGCGCCCCGCCGACGCCGGAACGCTCGCCGGGTCCGGGAGGCGGTAGCGGGCCCGCACCCGCAGACCCGCCTGCCGACACTCCTCGAGCAGGGCCGGCAGGTCGCCCAGCGTCGGCTGAGGCCGCTCCACGGCGCCCGGCTCGGCCGACTCCCGCAGCACCCCGATCACCTCCCGCAGGTCCTCCAGTGCCTGGCGGGCGCTGGCCCGGACGACCCCGGCCGCCGCGGCGACGTCAGCCGGTGGCGCATCGGGCCGGAACTCCAGAGCGCCGGCGTGCATGCTCAGCAGCGAGAGCCGGTGGGCCAGGACGTCGTGCATCTCGCGGGCGATGCGGGTGCGCTCCAGCTGCTGCGCCTGCTCGACGCGCAGCCGCTGCTCGGTCTCGGCGCGGACGGCACGGTCGCGCAGCGACACCACGAGCTGGCGCCGCGCCCGCACGAACATGCCCCAGGCCACCACCGCGGCGGTGGCCACGACGACGAGACCGGCGAGCACCAGCGGGGAGAGGTCGGGATCCGGGCGGAGCCGTACGTAGACGGCGAGCGACGCGAGGTTCACCGCCGCGACCCCGAGCACGCTCGGCCAGGCACGGTGCACGGCCACCGTGAACAAGGAGATGAGGATCGCGACCCCGGCCATGTCGGAGAACGTCCCGAGGAGCGCCAGCACGAGTGCGACCGCCACGGGCCACCGGCGACGGCCCCAGAGGAGGGCGCAGCCGAGCGATCCGGCTACCAGGTCGGCGAGCAGCAGCCGGTCCGGCGGTGGTGACGGGCGGCTCAGGGCCTCGCCGACGAAGACCAACCCCAGGCCCACCGACAGCACGAAGAGCGAGAGGTCGACGACCCAGTCCCGCAGCGAGCGGCGCACCCGGCCACGCGGACGCTCCGGACCCGCGTCGGGGGAGAGGGAGTCGGCGAGCAGCCGAGCCGGGACGAACGACGGGTGGTCCACGCCCGCGGGTCCGCTCCGTGCCTGCCCGATCGCCGTGCTCACCGGGTCAGGCTACGGGCGGGGAGCGCCTCGTGGCACCGACGAAGGTCGGTGTCACCCCCGCCGAGGGGCGACGGAAGTCGGCCGGTTCCCGACCCGTGGCCGATGTGGCCGCAGGGCCCGGCGCGCGAGGGTGAGCGCGTGATCGAGATCGAGAACCTGACCCGGAGGTACGGCACGCAGCTGGCCGTCTCCGACGTGTCCTTCAGCTGCCCGCCCGGAACCGTGACCGGCTTCCTCGGGCCGAACGGGGCCGGCAAGAGCACCACGCTGCGGGCGCTGTGCGGGTTGGCCGAGCCGACCGCCGGTTCGGCCACGATCGCCGGCCGTCGCTACCGCGACCTGCCCAACGCCGGACGGCAGGTCGGTGTGCTGCTCGACGCCGGGGCACAGCACTCCGGGCGGACGGGCCACGAGGTGCTCACCCTCTCGGCCATGGTCCTCGGCGTCCCGCGCACCCGGGTCGCCGAGGTGCTGGAGCTGGTGGGGCTGGCGGGCCCGGCGGCAGGCAAGCGGGTGGGCAAGTACTCCCTCGGCATGCGGCAGCGTCTGGGGATAGCCGCAGCCCTGCTGGGTGACCCGCGGGTGCTCGTGCTCGACGAGCCGGCCAACGGGCTGGACCCGGAGGGCATCTTCTGGATGCGCGGCCTGCTGCGCGGGTTCGCCGACCGCGGCGGCACGGTGCTGCTGTCCTCGCACCTGCTGCGCGAGGTGGAGGCCGTCGCCGACCGGTTGGTCGTCATCGCCGGCGGCCGGCTCGTCGCTGCGGGCGCGAAGGAGCAGCTGCTGGCCGGCGCGGGCACCGTCGTCCGGGCCCGTGAGCGCGAGGCGCTGCAGCGAGCGCTGACCACGGCCGGGGTCCGGGTCGAGACGGATGATGACGGCGCCCTGCTGGCCGGCGCCGACGCGGAGGCAGTGGGGATCGCGGCAGCCCGGGCCGGCATTCCCCTCCTGGAGCTGCGGGCCGCCTCGGGCGCGGGGTTGGAGGAGCTCTTCCGCTCGCTCACCCACGCGGGCGACGGCGGAGCCGCCGTCCCGACCGATGCTCCGGTGCAGGAGGCCCGCTCGTGACCGCGACCCTCCCCGTCGTCGAGGTGCCGCCCCCCTCGCTGCCCACGCTCGTCGCCGTCGAGCTGCGCAAGGCTCGCGACACCCGCGCCGGCGCGTGGCTGCTCCTGGTCGTGGCGCTGCTCGCCCTCGTCGTCCCCGGCCTCATCCTGTTCTTCGGGGAGGCGCCGGAGAAGACGTTCGCCGAGTACCTGGGTGCCGCCCAGCTGCCGGTGGCGCTGCTGCTGCCGGTGGTCGGCATCCTGCTGGTCACCAGTGAGTGGTCGCAGCGCACGGCCCTGACCACCTTCGCCCTCGTGCCGCAGCGCTCCCGCGTGATCGTCGCCAAGCTCGGGGCGGCGGTGCTCCTGGGCGTGCTCGGCGTCCTGGCCAGCGCGGCGGCCGCGGCCCTCGCGGCAGCCCTCACCCCGGTGCTGACCGACGACCCGACCTCGTGGTCGGTCGACGTCGACCAGGTCGTCCAGGTGCTGCTCGTGCAGGTGCTCAACGTCCTCGTCGGCGTCGCCTTCGGCCTGCTGCTGCTGAGCTCGCCGCTGGCGATCGTCCTGTACTTCGCCCTCCCGACCGCGTTCACCGTGCTGGTGAGCACTGTCGCGGCGCTGGACTGGGTGCGCGACTGGCTGGACCTGACGACGACCACCGGCCCGATGTACCTCGGCGAGCTCGACGGTCAGGGGTGGTTGCAGGTCGGCACGTCGACGGCGCTGTGGTTGTTCGCGCCCCTGGTGGCCGGCTGGGTCCGAGTGCAGCGCAGCGAGATCGCCTGACGCGGCGGGGGGGGGGGGGGGGGGGGGGGGGGGGGGGGGGGGGGGGGGGGGGGGGGGGGGGGGGGGGGGGGGGGGGGGGGGGGGGGGGGGGGGGGGGGGGG
>NZ_JBJHAK010000024.1:0-71589 GCF_054050975.1 Blastococcus sp. SYSU DS0828
TGCTGCGCCGCCGGCGCGCGCGCGGGCGCGCCCGCCCCCCCCCCCCCCCCCCCCCCCCCCCCCCCCCCCCCCCCCCCCCCCCCCCCCCCCCCCCCCCCCCGGCTCACGTCGCCCGGCGTGTCACCCGGGACATCCGGGACACCTGGGGCGCACCATGCCCAGGACGGTGACGAGCCCCTGGCCTTCTGCGAGGATGAACCCATGAGCGACCCCCGCCGTGACATGCCGATGCACGAGGCGCAGCACTCCTTCGACGTCGTCCTGCGGGGGTACGACCGCAACCAGGTCGCCGACACGATCGAACGGCTGGAGGCGGACTTCCGCATCGCGCTGGCCGACCGCGACGCCGCCGTCGAGCGCTCGGCCGACCTGGCCAGCCAGCTGTCGGCCCTGCACGGCGAGGTCGAGTCGCTGCGGCGCAAGGCCGCGACCGCCGCCGCCCCCACGTTCGAGAACATCAGCGAGCGCATCCAGCACATGCTGCAGCTGGCGGAGGAGGAGGCGGGCGAGATCCGGCGGGCCGCCGAGCTCGACGCCCAGGCCGTCCGCGAGCAGACCGACGCCGAGGAGCGCGCGCTGCAGGAGCGGCACGCGGCCGGGCAGGCCGAGGTCGAGCGGATGATCGCCGAGGCGCGGCAGGCCGCCGAGCAGATCATGCAGAAGGCGCAGCAGCGGGCCGACGAGCTGGTCGCCAAGGCGCAGGAGCGGGTGGCCCGCCTCGACGCCGAGTCGCAGGCCCGCCGGGCGAAGGTCGAGGAGGACTTCGACATCGCGCAGCGCGCCCGCCGGGCCGAGGCCGCCCAGGCCGAGGAGGAGCGCGAGCGCGTCTCCACCCAGGCCGCACGCCAGCGGATCGCCGCCGCCGAGCAGCACGCCGCCCAGCTCGTCGCCGACGCCGAGGCGCGCGCCGAGGCGATCCGCGAGGTCCGCGACGAGCTCACCAGCCGGCTGGTGCAGGCCCGGCGGCTGCTGGACAGCCTCCCCGACCTCGGCGACCGCGCGCAGCAGTCCCGCGACGACGCCGACACCGAGCGGCGCGCACAGCACGCCGCACCCACGGGCGAGGCCGGTCAGCGGCAGCCCGCAGCCCCGCAGACCGCCCCCCAGCAGACAGCTCCGCAGCAGCAGGCGGCCCCGGCGGAGCGGCCGGAGCGCGCGCAGGCGCCGGCACCCGCCGGCCAGGCCCCCGCAGCGGTCGCCGGCCCCCAGACCGGGCAGCAGCCCGCCGTCCAGGCCCCCCGGGCCGAGGGCGAGTCCGCCGCGGCGCGCCAGCCGACCCGCCCCGAGCCGGTGACCGCCACGTTCCCGGCGGTCACGCGCGCGGAGCCGACCACCCGCGCGCTGCCCCTGCCGTCGCGGCCGAACACCACGGGGTCGACCCCGGCTGCGCAGGCCGCCCCGACGACGCAGTCGATCGACGAGCCGGTGGGCCAGGGGCGCTCCTGATCCCCCGGTACCGCCCTGCGGCAGCCCGCGTGACCCCGGACCCCCGTGTCCGGCCGGCACGCGGGCTGTCGGCGCTCCTGGCCCTGCTGCTCCTCGCGCTGCCGGCCGTGCTGGGCGCGCCGGGTCGCGCGGCCGCCGACGAGCCGCGGTCCGGCCTCCTGCGGGTCGCCCACCTCTCGCCCGACACCCCGGCGGTCGACGTCTCGCTGACCGCGGCCGCACCTCCCGGTGAGGTCCTCGTCGACCCGGGGCCCGTCGTCGCGGCGGGGCTGGGGTACGGCGCGGTGGACGCCTACGCCGAGCTGCCCGCCGGCGCGTACGCGGTCAGCGTCCGGGCCGCCGGTGCGTCCGCCGGTACCGCCCCGGTGCTCTCGGCCCGCGTCGACCTCTCCCCGGGGCGGGCCCGGACCCTGGCGCTCACCGGCACCTTCGCCGACCTGACCCTGCAGCCGCTCGACGACGACCTGAGCCCTCCGCCGTCCGGCGCCGCCCGGGTGCGGGTGCTCGCCGCCGCGCCCGCGGCCACCCCGCTCGACGTCGTGCTGGCCGACGGCCCGGTGCTCGCGGCCGGTCTGGGCTTCCCGGACGCCGGGCCGCCCGTCGTCGTGCCGGGTGGCCGGCACCACGCCCTGGTGCCGGCCACCGGCGCCGAAGCCGAGCTGGACCTGCCCGCTGGCTCGATCCGCACGGTGCTCGCCCTGCAGCGCCCCGGCGGCGGCGTGGAGCTGCGAGTGGTCGCGGACGCCACCGGCCCCGCCGTCCGACCGGTGGGCGGGGTGGAGGCCGGCGGTGGTGGGGCCGGCGCGGTCGGCGGCTGGCTCCCCCGCACCGTCTCCGTCCTGGCCGGCGCGCCCTGGCGCGCCGCCGCACGATCAGCGGAGCCCGCCGCCGCCCCGGTGCGGCTGCGCATCGCCACAGCGGAGATCGACGCCCCGCTGGTCGCGGCCGGGCTCGACGGCTCCGGCGCCCTCGTCCCTCCGGCGGACCCCTCCGTGGCGGGCTGGTACTCCAGGGGCCCGCGCCCGGGCGCCGCCGGCCCGGCGGTGCTCACCGGGCACGTCGACTGGGCCGGTCGCGCCGGGGCGCTCGCCGGACTGGGCGGGGTGGCCCCCGGGGACGAGGTGCTGGTGGACCGGGGCGACGGGACGACGGCCCGCTTCCGGGTCACCGCCGTCGACCGGTACGCCAAGGCGGAGTTCCCGGGGACGACGGTCTACGCGCCGACCCCCGGGCCCCAGCTGCGGATCATCACCTGCGGCGGGGCGTTCGACCCGGCGACGGGCAGCTACCGGGACAACGTGGTGGTGTCGGCCGAGCTCGTGACCTGATGGAACGGCCCCGCTGCAGGGGCCCGCGCCGAGCTCGCGACGCGTGGGGGGCAGCGGGGTCCTTCTTCAGCGACGCCGGGCGCGCGACCGCCAGCACACGGTGTGCCAGTGCCGGCGCCGGTCGGCCGCCGACTCGACGTCCCAGGGCTCGAGGTCGGAGTCCCGCAGGTAGGCCGGCCAGGTGACCACGTGCGGCGTCCCCGGGCGGATCTCCTGGTCGCAGCCGGGGCAGCGGTAGGTCTTGCCGGTCGAGCTGCCGGTGACCGGCCGGACCACCCAGTCCCCGTCACCGGACTCCTCGACGGCATCGACGGAGCGGGCCGGCTCCCGACGCGCAGGTCGGGAGCCGGCCCGGGGACGGCGACGGGGCACGCGTCAGCGGCCGGCGTAGTCCCGGAAACCGCGACCGGTCTTGCGGCCGAGGTAGCCGGCGGTGACCAGGTGCTCGAGCAGCGGCGCCGGGGCGAAGCCGGGCTCCCGGAACTCGGTGTAGAGCTCCTTCTCGATCGCGAGGGAGACGTCGAGGCCCACGACGTCGAGCAGTTCGAACGGCCCCATCGGGTACCCGCAGCCGACCTTCATCGCGGCGTCGATGTCGTCGGCGGTGGCGTAGTGCGCCTCGAGCATCTTCACCGCGTCGTTCAGGTACGGGAAGAGCAGGGCGTTGACGATGAAGCCGGCCCGGTCGGTGCAGGAGACCGCGTGCTTGCCCAGCTGCGCCGACACCGCGTGGATGGTGGCGGCGACGTCCGGCGTGGTCGAGATCGTCGAGACCACCTCGACCAGCTTCATGACCTGGGCCGGGTTGAAGAAGTGCATGCCCACGACGTCGGCCGGACGGCCACTGGCCTTGGCGCACTCGATGACCGGGAGGCTCGAGGTGGTGGTGGCGAGCACCGCGCCGGGCTTGGCGATCTCGCCGAGGTTGGCGAACAGCGCCTCCTTGACCGGCAGCGACTCGACGACGGCCTCGATGACCAGGTCGCGGTCGGCGAGGTCGTCCAGCGAGGTCGTGCCGGTGACCCGGGCGAGGATCTCGTCGCGGGCGGCCTCCTCGAGGCGGCCCCGGACGACCTGCTTGTCCAGCGACTTGGCCAGCGCCTTCTGCACGGCCTCGACCTTCTCGGCCGCGCGGGCGACGAAGACGACGTCGTAGCCGCCCTTGGCGACGACCTCGATGATGCCGGTGGCCATCGTCCCCGAGCCGACGACACCGACGGTCCGCACGTCGCGGGCACCGGCCGCGGCCCCGCCGGGGGTCGGGGTCTGCGCGTCGGCGACGACCTCGGCCGAGCCGGGCTCGGCGTAGGTGTAGAAGCCCCGGCCGGACTTCCGGCCCAGCAGCCCGGCGGTCATCATCTGCTTGATCACCGGGCTGGGCGCGTGCAGCCGGTTCCGCGACTGCTTGTACATCGTGTCGAGGATCTCGTAGGCGGTGTCGATGCCGATGAGGTCCATCAGCGACAGCGGGCCCATGGGCAGGCCGCAGCCCAGGCGCATGGCCGCGTCGATGTCCTCGCGCGAGGCGTAGCGGTTCTCGTACATCGAGACGGCGTGGTTGAGGTAGCCGAACAGCAGCGCGTTGGCGATGAACCCGGCCTTGTCGCCGATGGTCACGTCGACCTTGCCCAGCCGGTCGGCGAGCGCCTCGACGGTCTCGACCACCTCGGGCTCGGTGACCACGGTGCGGACGACCTCGACCAGCTTCATGACCGGGGCCGGGTTGAAGAAGTGCATGCCGATGACCTTGCTCGGCCGGCCGGTGACCACGGACAGCTCGGTGACCGACAGGCTGGAGGTGTTGGTCGCCAGGATCGTGTCCGGCGGGCAGATCTTGTCCAGCTTGGCGAAGAGCTCCGCCTTGAGCTCCATCCGCTCGGGCACAGCCTCGATGACCAGCTCCGCGTTCGCGAGGTCCTCCAGCGAGGTGGTGAAGCGGATCCGCTCGAAGATGGCGTCCCGCTCGGCCGGGTCCAGCTTGCCGCGCGCCACGGCCCTGTCGGTGGACTGCTCCAGATGGCCGCGGCCACGCGCCAGCGCCTCGCCACCGACCTCCACGGCGGTGACCGAGAGCCCCGCCCGCGCGAGCACCTCGGTGATGCCGGCACCCATGGTGCCCAGCCCCACGACGCCGACCTCGTTCAGTTCCCTGGCCACGTTGCCATCTCCCATCGCCGGTGATCGCGGGGAAGTCTCTCACCCCCGGATTCCGGTCGTGCGGGGGCTACCGCCCGGTAGCCGGATCAGAAGAGGCGCTGGGACGGGTCGTCGGTGCCCTTGAGGACGGCGTAGTCGACGGTGACGCACTCGATGCCCCGGTCCTGCGCCAGCACCCGGGCCTGCGGCTTGATCTCCTGCGCGGCGAAGACGCCCTTGACCGGGGCGAGCAGCGGGTCGCGGTTGAGCAGCTCCAGGTACCGGGTCAGCTGCTCCACGCCGTCGATCTCGCCGCGGCGCTTGATCTCCACCGCGACCACCCCACCGGCGGCGTCCCGGCAGAGCAGGTCCACCGGGCCGATCGCCGTCGGGTACTCGCGCCGCACCAGCGACCAGCCCTGGCCGAACGTCTCCACGTGCAGGGCCAGCAGCCGCTGCAGCTCGGCCTCCACGCCGTCCTTCTGCAGCCCGGGGTCGACGCCGAGGTCCTCGCTGTGGTCGTGCAGGACCTCCGCGATGTTGATGACCAGCTGCTCACCGGCCTTGTTCGTCACCGTCCACGTGCCCGCGCCGTCGGTCAGCGCCTCGTCCAGCCGGCACGGCGGGCTCATCCAGTTCAGCGGCTTGTAGGCGCGGTCGTCGGCGTGCACCGACACGGAGCCGTCCGCCTTGACCAGCAGCAGACGGGTCGCCATGGGGAGGTGGGCGGTGAGTCGACCGATGTAGTCGACGGAGCAGCGGGCGATGACCAGACGCACGGGCGACGAGGCTACCGCTCCTCGACCGGTCGCCGCGCCGGCGCCGAGTTCCGGAAAGAACCAGGACGAAATCGTGGTGACCTCCGCCACCGGCACTCAGAATGGGCGGGTGGGCGCAGCGGGAGCGATCGGTACCCGGGACGGGGAGCGCCTGGACGGCGACTGGGTGCACTGGCTGCTCGACGCCGCCCGCACCCGGCTGGGCATGGACGTCGCCTGGGTCTCGCTCTTCACCGAGGGCAGCCAGCTGATCACCTCCGCCACCGGCGACCTGGAGTCCATGAACGTGCAGGAGGGGATGACGGCCCCGCTGGAGGGCTCCTACTGCGTGCGGGTGCTCAGCGGCCAGCTCCCTCCCCTGGTCACCGGCGCCGCTCGCGATCCCCGGACGCGCGACCTGCCGGTGACCGGCGACCTGAACATCGGCTCCTACGTCGGCGCCCCGGTGCGGGGACACGATTCCCGGCCCATCGGGATGCTGTGCTGCGTGAGCCGCGACCCGGGCACGCAGCTGGACGGCGAGTCGGTGCGCACGGTCGAGCTGCTGGCCGACCTGATCAGCGATCACTTCCGGCATGCCGGCGCAGCGGGCGGCCTCGACCTCGCCGCCCGCCGGGCCCGGGTGCGTGCCTTCCTGGCGCGGGGCGCCGTCGAGATCCACCTCCAGCCGGTGGTCGACATGGTGACCGGCGCGATCGCCGGGCAGGAGGCCCTCGCCCGCTTCCCCGGGTGGGGCGGGGACGGGCCGGCGGCGCTGTTCGGCGAGGCCGCCGCCGTCGGGGTCGGCGTGGAGCTGGAGGAGGTCACGGTGCGCGCCGCGCTGGCCGAGGCCGGCCGGCTGCCCGGCGGGCTGACCCTCGCGGTGAACCTCTCGCCGGACGCCCTCCTGTGCCCGACCGTGGTCGACCTGCTGCTGGCCCACGCCGACTGCCCGCTAGCCGTGGAGATCACCGAGCACAGCCCGGTCGACGACTACGAGGCGGTCGTCGCCGTCACGACGCGGCTGCGCCGCACGGGCGTCGCGGTCAGCGTGGACGACGCCGGCGCCGGCTACTCGAGCCTCCGGCACATCCTGCGGCTCAACCCCGACGTCATCAAGCTCGACATCGGCCTGGTCATGGGGCTGCACACCGACCCCGCGCGCCAGGCCATGACCTCGGCCATGGTGACGTTCGCCCAGGAGACGGGGGCGCGGCTGGTGGCCGAGGGCGTCGAGCACGCCGCCGAGCGCGACGTCCTCGTCGCCCGCGGGGTCCGCTACGGGCAGGGGTACCTGTTCGGCCGGCCGCGGCCGGCGCGTGACGTGCTCGACCGGCTGCCCGCCTGAACGGGGACGGCCCGCGGGGAACCTCCCGGCCACCCCGACCCGTCCTCCCGGTATGAGCACCCGTCCCGTGCGCGTCACCGCCCTGCTGGTCCTGGCCCTGCTGCTCGGCGCCTGCGCCGACTCGGCCGGCGGCGGCGCCTCCGCCGAGGACCCGTCGCCCGCGGGCGAGGACGCGACCGTCGTGCTCCAGGTCGGCGAGGTCGGCGGCTTCACCACGCCGGCCCTGCTCGCCGGCCGGGTGCCGTCGGCGACCCTGTACGCCGACGGCCGGCTGATCACCGACGGCCCTCAGATCGCCATCTGGCCGGCGCCGGCGCTGCCCAACCTGCAGCTGTACCGGCTCGGTGACGGCGGGGTGCGCGACCTCGTCGAGCGGGCGGTGTCCGCCGGGGTGACCGAGACCGGCGACCTCGGCCAGCCGCCGGTCGCGGACATGACCAGCACGCGGTTCACCCTCCGCACCGACGGGGAGACGGTCACCCGCGAGGTCTACGCCCTGGGGGTGGGGTCGGACCCGCGAGGCGAGTTCGACACGGGGCTCACCGAGGAGCAGGCGGCCGCCCGGGCCCGGTTGGCCGAGCTGGCCGATGCGCTCCGCGACCCGGTCACGGCCCTGGGCGCGGACCGGGTGAGCGGGCCCGAGCCGTACCAGCCCGACGCCGTCGCCGCGGTGGCGACCCCCTACGTCGAGGTGGACCCCGCCCAGGCCGAGCAGCAGTGGCCGGGCCCGGAGCTCCCGGGCGAGCCGATCGGCCCGGGAATCACCTGCGTGACCGCCACCGGGGAGGAGGCGCGGGCGGTGCTCGACGCCGCGGCGGAGGCGAACGCCGCCACGCCCTGGGTCACCCCCGACGGTTCGCGGTGGTCGCTGGTGCTGCGGCCGCTGCTGCCGCACGAGTCCGGCTGCGCGGACCTGGGGCAGGCGTGACGACGGGCCCGGACCTCCGGAGAGGTCCGGGCCCGGCCCCCTGCAGGGCCCCGGCACGAGCGTTCGAGTGACGGGAGCAGGGGTGTCTTCTCAGGCGGTGGCGGGCTCGCGCAGGTCGGCGTCCACGCCGCCCCGCTCCTCGACCGGGGCCAGCGGGTCGATCGTCCGCGTCGAGCGGTAGCGCTCCAGGTCGAGGATGCCCTCCCGCTTGGCCACGATCGTGGGCACCAGCGCCTGGCCGGCCACGTTCACCGCGGTGCGCCCCATGTCCAGGATCGGGTCGACGGCCAGCAGCAGCCCCACGCCGGCCAGCGGCAGACCGAGCGTGGAGAGGGTCAGCGTCAGCATGACCACCGCGCCGGTGACCCCCGCGGTGGCGGCGGAACCGATGACCGACACCAGCACGATGAGCAGGTAGTCGGTGAGGCCGAGGTCCACCCCGAAGAACTGGGCGACGAAGATCGCCGCCAGCGCGGGGTAGATCGCCGCGCAGCCGTCCATCTTCGTCGTCGCGCCGAGCGGGACGGCGAACGAGGCGTAGGACCGCGGGACGCCCAGGTTCTGCTCGGTCACCCGCTCGGTCACCGGCAGCGTGCCGATCGACGAGCGCGAGACGAAGGCCAGCTGGATGGCCGGCCAGGCTCCGGCGAACCACCGCAACGGCGAGAGGCCGTGCAGGCGCAGGAGCACGGGGTAGACGACGAACAGCACCAGGGCCAGCCCCGCGTAGACCGCGCCGGCGAAGACCGCGAGCGAGCCGAGGGACTCCCAGCCGTAGCTGGCGACGGCGTTGCCGATCAGTCCGACGGTGCCCAGCGGCGCGAGCAGGATGACCCACCACAGCACCTTCTGCACGACCGCCAGCGCGGAGCGCACGAAGCCGAGGAACGGCTCGGCGGCCTCCCCCACCTTGAGCACCGCGATGCCGATCGCCGCGGCGATGACGATCAGCTGGAGGACGTTGAAGGACAGGGCGCCCTCGGCCGACGACTGCAGGCCGAGGATGTTGCCGGGCACGATGCCGTTCAGGAAGTCGAACCAGGAGCCGGTCCGCGTGGGGTCGGCCTGGGCCGTGGCGTCGACGGAGCTGTTGCGGCCGGGCTCGGTGAGCAGCCCGAGCGCGATGCCGATGCCGACGGCGATCAGCGCGGTGATGGCGAACCAGAGCAGGGTCTGGCCGGCCAGCCTCGCCGCGTTCGACACCTGCTTGAGGTTGGCGATGCTGACGATCACCGCGGTGACGATCAGCGGGGGGACGAGGGTCTTCAGCAGCGTGACGAAGGTGCTGCCGATGGTCTGCAGGGTGCTGGTCAGCCAGTTGGGTGTTCCGTCGGCCACGGGGCCGAGGTCGCGGGCGACCAGCCCGAGCGCGATGCCGACCACGAGGCCCAGCAGTACCTGGGCCGCGAAGGGGACGCGGCGGAGACGAGCGAGCACGAGGGTGGTTCCGTTCTGGGGGGATGACCGGGCGGGCGGGACGGGGCGTCAGCCCCGACAGCGGTCCACGGTCACGCGGCCGAAGTCGACGGTGCGCCGCCGCGTCAGCCCCCAGATGTTCTGCACGGGGGGATCAGTCCTCCCGCGCCCCCGGGCATTCCGGCTGTGGCCGGGTTCACCCGCTCGGGTGCATCCCTAGTCCGGCCAGACCGGCCGCCGCTTCTCCAGGAACGCCGCCATCCCCTCGCGCGCGCCGGGCAGCTGGCTGGCCGCGGCCATGACCTCGATCGCGGTGGTATACGCGTCCTGCTCCGGCCGGTCCAGCTGGGCGTACATCGTCTGCTTCCCCCACGCCTTGCTCGCCCGTGAGCCCCGGGTGGCCCGCTCCACCAGCTCGTCGACGGCGGCGTCCAGATCGGCATCGGGCACGACCCGGTTGACCAGCCCCCAGTCCAGTGCCGTCGCCGCGTCGATGACGTCGCCGGTCAGCGCCAGCTCCATGGCTCGCTTGCGGCCGACGTTCCGGGCGATCGCGACCATCGGGGTGTGGCAGAACCAGCCGCCCTTGCCGCCGGGCGCGGCGAAGCCCGCGGACTCGGCGGCCACCGCCAGGTCGCACGAGGCCACGAGCTGGCAGCCGGCGGCCGTGGCCAGGGCGTGCACCCGCGCCACGACGACCTGCGGCACGTCCTGGATCGTCTGCATCAGCTCGGTGCACAGCCGCAGCAGGCTGCGCACCTCGGGCAGGGAGGCCCCGGCGACGTCGGCGAAGTCGTGGCCGGCGCTGAACACCGGCCCCTCCGCGCCGAGCACGATGCCCGCGGCGTCGCTTCCCCCCGCCTCGGTGACGGCGGCGAGCAGCTGCGTCAGGTGCTCGCGGGAGAGCGCGTTGCGCTTCGACGCGCGCGTCATCGTGATGCGGACGACGTCGCCGTCGCGCTCGACCCGGGGTGCACCGTCGGCCATGCCCGACCTCACCACGTCCGGGCGCGCTCGGCAACGACGATCGCGCTCCGAGCGGGGAAGCTGGGCCGGTGCCCGAGACCGAGCCGCTCAGCCCGACCGCCCCGCGACCGGCGGGCCGCACCGTGTTCACCCAGGGCTGGCGCGACGTCGCGTTCCTCCACTGGGCGGTGGACCCGGTGCGCGTCGCTCCCCTGCTGCCGGCCGGCACCCGCCCCGACGTGCTCGACGGCGCCACCTACGTCGGGCTGATCCCGTTCCGCATGCAGCGGATCGGGCTGCTCGGGGCGCCGGGCATCCCCTACCTCGGCTCGTTCGCCGAGACCAACGTCCGGCTCTACTCGGTCGACGAGCAGGGCCGCCGCGGCGTCGTCTTCCGGTCGCTGGACGCCGGACGCCTCGTTCCGGTGGTCACCGCCCGCTGGGCCGCTCGGCTGCCGTACGCGTGGTCGCGCATGCGGATCGAGCGCGCCGGCGACCGCCTGACCTACAGCTGCCGCCGGCGCTGGCCCGCGCCCGCCGGGGCCCACAGCAGCCTCACGCTGCAGGTGGGCAGCCGGCTGCTCCGGCCGGACCCGCTGGCGCTCTTCCTGACCGCCCGGTGGGGGCTGCACCGGCCCGGACGGGGTGGCCCGGCCTACTGGCCCACCGAGCACCCCGCCTGGCCGCTGCACCGGGCGGAGCTCGTCGCCCTCGACGACACGCTGCTGCCCGCGGCGGGCCTGGGCGACGTCTCGGGCCCGCCCGACAGCGTGCTGTTCTCCCCGGGCGTCGACGTCCGCTTCGGCCCGGTGGTCAGGCCGGCGCGGGCACCAGGTCGGGCAGACCGTTCGCCTCGCGGACCACGTCGACGACCTGGCCCATGATGTCGTTCAGGCCGAAGTCCTTGGGCGTGAAGACCCGGGCGACGCCCTGCTCCCGCAGCCGCCGGGCGTCGCTGTCGGGGATGATCCCGCCGACCACGACCGGGACGTCGTCCAGCCCGGCGTCCCGGAGCCCCTGCAGCACCGCCGGGATCACCTGCAGGTGGGAGCCCGAGAGCACCGACAGGCCCACCACGTGCACGTCCTCCTCCACGGCGGCGCTCACGATCTGCGCCGGCGTGAGCCGGATGCCCTGGTAGATGACCTCGAACCCGGCGTCGCGGGCCCGCACGGCGATCTGCTCGGCGCCGTTGGAGTGGCCGTCCAGGCCGGGCTTGCCGACCAGGAAGCGCAGCCGCCCACCGATCTCCTCACCGGTGGCCCGCACCCGCTCGCGGACGGCGGTGAGGCTCTCGTCGGCCTCTCCCCCACCGGTGGCGGCCGCGACGCCGGTGGGCGCGCGGTACTCGCCGAACACCTCGCGCAGCACGCCGGCCCACTCCCCCGTGGTCACGCCGGCGCGGGCGCAGGCGAGGGTCGCGGGCATGAGGTTGACGTCGGAGGACGCCGCCTCGCGCAGCGCCTCCAGGGCCGCGCGCACCGGCTCGGGGTCACGGTCGGCACGCCACTTCCGCACCGCCTCGCACGCGGCGGCCTCGACGGCCGGGTCCACGACCATGATCGCGGTGTCGAGGTCGGCGGTGAGCGGGTTGGGCTCGGTCGTGTCGAACCGGTTGACGCCCACGACGACGTCCTCACCACTCTCCATCCGCCGCCGGCGCTCGGCCAGCGAGGCGACCAGCTCGCCCTTCATGTAGCCGGACTCGACGGCGGCCACGGCCCCGCCCATCTCCTGCACGCGGGCGATCTCGGCCCGGGCGCCCTCGACGAGCTCGGCCACCTTCTTCTCGACGACGACCGAGCCGGTGAACAGGTCCTCGTACTCGAGCAGGTCGGTCTCGTAGGCGAGCACCTGCTGGAGGCGCAGCGACCACTGCTGATCCCACGGCCGGGGCAGCCCGAGCGCCTCGTTCCAGGCCGGCAGCTGCACGGCGCGGGCGCGGGCGTCCTTGGACAGGGTCACGGCGAGCATCTCCAGCACGATGCGCTGGACGTTGTTCTCCGGCTGCGCCTCGGTCAGGCCGAGGGAGTTGACCTGCACCCCGTACCGGAAGCGCCGGTGCTTGGGGTCCTGGACGCCGTAGCGCTCCTCCGTCAGCTCGTCCCAGAGCTGGGTGAAGGCCCGCATCTTGCACATCTCCTCGACGAAGCGGACGCCCGCGTTGACGAAGAAGGAGATGCGGGCGACGACCTCGCCGAAGCGCTCCTGCGGCACCTGGCCGGAGTCGCGGACCGAGTCCAGGACCGCGATCGCGGTGCTCATCGCGTAGGCGATCTCCTGCACCGGCGTGGCCCCGGCCTCCTGCAGGTGGTAGCTGCAGATGTTGACCGGGTTCCACTTCGGCATCGTCGTGACCGTGTAGGCGACCATGTCCGTGATCAGCCGCATCGACGGCGCCGGCGGGAAGACGTAGGTCCCCCGCGACAGGTACTCCTTGATGATGTCGTTCTGCGTCGTCCCCGCCAGCTTGGTGACGTCGTGCCCGTGCTCCTCGGCGACCGCCTGGTAGAGCGCGAGCAGCCACATGGCGGTGGCGTTGATCGTCATCGACGTGTTCATCTCGTCGAGCGGGATGCCGTCGAAGAGCGCGCGCATGTCACCGATGTGCGTGACCGGCACGCCGACCTTCCCGACCTCCCCGCGGGCGAGCTCGTCGTCGGGGTCGTAGCCGGTCTGCGTCGGCAGGTCGAAGGCGACCGAGAGGCCGGTCTGCCCCTTCGCCAGGTTGCGGCGGTAGAGGGCGTTGGACTCGGCCGGCGAGGAGTGGCCGGCGTAGGTGCGCATGACCCAGGGGCGGTCGCGCTCGTTCGGCGTCTGCGGGAACGGCATGCCAGCGGAGTGTAGGGCTGTTACCCGCGAGTAGCAGCCCCGCGCCCCGACGTGTGCAGTGGCACACTCGTCCGGCGGAAGCACCTCGTGCCCCCGGGCACTCGCTCCGCCCGGGCCACGCCCCGGCACGAGGGCCGCAGGGAGGTCCGGTGGAGGTGGGGAGCCTGCCCCTCGAGCTGGGCCCGGTGGTCGCGGTCGCCGTGGTCGCGGTGCTGGCTCTGTTCACCCGGTGGGCCTTCGGCGGCGATCCGGCCGGGGGCCGGCGCGCCGGCGCACCCGACGACGGGCTCCTCACCCGCGTGGCCACGCTGACCCACCGCGAATCGGCCCTCGCGCTGCGGGCGCTGCTGTCCGACGCCGGCATCCGCTCCACCGTGCGCTACCCGGCGGCCCACCGCGCCGAGGTGCTGGTGTTCCCGGAGGACGCCGAGCGCGCCCGGTCGCTGGCCGCCTCGTTCGGCGACGCCTGAGGTCGCCCCTAGTCCGGTCGCTCCGTGCGCCGCACCACGGCGCCGAGGCCGCACAGCTGGTCGACGAAGTCGGGGTAGCCGCGGTCGACGTGGTGCACGTCCTGCACCTCGGTGATGCCGTCGGAGCACAGCCCGGCGAGCACGAGCCCGGCACCGGCGCGGATGTCGGTCGCCAGCACCGGCGCGCTGGAGAACCGCTCGCGGCCGCGGACGACGGCGTGGTGCCCGTCGATCCGGACGTCGGCGCCCAGCCGCACCAGCTCGTTGACGAACATGAAGCGGCCCTCGAACACGTTCTCCGTGATCAGGGCCGTGCCGGTGGAGACGGCGGCCAGCGCCACCGCCATCGGCTGCAGGTCGGTGGGGAAGCCGGGGAAGGGCAGGGTGACGACGTCGACGCAGCGGGGCCGGTCGGCCATCGCGACGCGGATGGCACCGGGCAGCGCCTCGACGGTGGCGCCGGCGTCGGTCAGCTTGTCCAGGGCCACGGTGAGGTGCTCGGCGACGCCGCGCTCGATGACGACGTCGCCGCGGGTCATCACCGCCCCGATCGCCCAGGTGCCGGTCACGATCCGGTCGGGCACGGTCGTGTACTCGACGGGGCGCAGGGAGTCGACGCCCTCGACGGTGATGGTGGAGGTGCCGGCGCCGTCGATGCGCGCGCCCATCTCGCAGAGCATCCGGCAGAGATCCACGATCTCGGGCTCGCGCGCGGCGTTGTCGACGACGGTCGTGCCCTGCGCGAGCACCGCCGCCATCACCAGGTTCTCCGTGGCCCCGACCGACGGGAAGTCCAGCCAGATCGACGTCCCGGTGAGCTGGGGCGCCGTCGCGACGAGGAAGCCGTGCTCGCTGACGATGGTGGCGCCGAGCCGCTCCAGGCCGGAGATGTGCATGTCCAGCCCGCGGGAACCGATGGCGTCACCACCTGGCAGCGCCACCCGCGCGCTGCCGCAGCGGGCGACGAGCGGGCCCAGGACGCTGATCGAGGCGCGCATGCGGCGCACCAGGTCGTAGTCGGTCTCGGTCGAGGGCTGGTCCGGGACGTCGATCGTCAGGCGGCCCCCGCCGCCGCTGCCGGGCGTGCGCTCGTAGGAGACCGCGCAGCCCAGGCGGCGCAGCACCTCGCTCATGATGGCCACGTCGAGGATGTCGGGCACCTCGTCGATGGTCGAGCGCCCGGCGGCCAGCAGCGCGGCCGCCATGAGCTTCAACGCGCTGTTCTTGGCACCGGTGACCCGCACCCGGCCCGCGAGCCTCGCTCCCCCGGTCACCTCGAAGCACTCCACCGGCCCACCCTACGGCGGCCCGGCTGCAGGGCCCCACCGCGAGCCCGGCGACGTGCTGGCCCGGCCCTCCTGCAGGGACTCGCTCCGAGCGCCGGTGACGTGCTGGAACGGCCCTCCCGCAGGGACCCGCGCCGAGCGTCAGCGAGGGGTGGGGGGCAGGAGGGTCCTTCTCCTAGGCTGCGGGCATGACTGTCCGGCTCACCCGCATCTACACGAAGACCGGCGATGCCGGTCAGACGCATCTGGGCGACATGAGCCGGGTGGCCAAGACCGATCCCCGGCTGGTCGCCTACGCCGACGTCGACGAGGCCAACAGCGCGATCGGCGTGGCGCTGGCCCTCGGCGCCCCGGGAGCGGAGCTGGCCGAACTCCTGCGCAGCATCCAGAACGACCTGTTCGACGTGGGCGCGGACCTGTGCACGCCGATCGTGGCGGAGCCGCAGTACCCGCCGCTGCGGGTGACGGCC
The DNA here is from genome assembly GCF_054050975.1 of Blastococcus sp. SYSU DS0828. Lineage (NCBI taxonomy): Bacteria > Bacillati > Actinomycetota > Actinomycetes > Geodermatophilales > Geodermatophilaceae > Blastococcus > Blastococcus sp. SYSU DS0828. Next base: position 15,385 of record NZ_JBJHAK010000024.1, read on the forward strand.
GCCTACACCGAGCGGCTCGAGGCGGCGTGCGACACCTACAACGAGACGCTCCCGAAGCTCGACAGCTTCATCCTGCCCGGCGGTACCCCGCTGGCCGCGCTGCTCCACCAGGTACGGGTGGTGGTGCGCCGGGCCGAGCGCAGCGTCTGGGCGCTCCTGGAGAGCGACGCCGAGCGCACCAACCCCGAGACCGCGCGCTACCTGAACCGCCTGTCGGACCTGGTGTTCATCCTCGGCCGGGTGGCCAACCCCGAGGGCGACATCCTGTGGGAGCCCGGGGCGCACAGTGGCGTCCACGCCCAGCGCCGCGCTGCCTCGCGGGAGGACTGAGCCGCCCGCTCAGCTACCGGGGGGCGCCGACTCCACCCAGGACAGGAAGCCGGTCACCGTGGAGCGGTCCATGGCCAGCTCCCGGCGCCCCTGCGCGGTGCTGCACGACAGCACGTGGACGTCGGCGGGCAGCGCGAGATCCTCGCGTCCCGCCGGTCGCTGGGCGAGCACGCGGAACCCGGCCCGGGTGAGCCGCTGCTGCGGGCGCACGGAGAGCGAGAGGGCCCGGTACCAGAGCAGGGCGTCGCCGCCGTACCAGGCGACACCCACCGACCAGCGCGGCGTCCCCTCGGGGCGCAGCCACATGGTGACCGCGCCGAGCCCCGAGAGCAGGAACCGGCGGCGCAGCAGGAAGACCACGACGACGAGCAGCAGCAGGACGCCGATCAGCACCCACAGGGCGGTGGTCATCCCGCGCGCTCGCCGGTCGGGTCAGTCGCCCTGGCCGGCCGCCCTCAACCGCGACTGCGCGCGGCGCGCGGCCGGGGAGTCCCCGTCGCTCTCGGCGCGCCGCAGCGCCTCGCGAGCGCGCTCCACGTCGATCTCCGAGGAGATCTCCGCCGTCTCGGCCAGGATGGAGACACCCCGCTCGGTGACGGAGAGGAAGCCACCGTGGGCGGCGATCACCATGTCCTCGCCCGACTCGGTGCGGATCGTGACGACGCCGCCGTCCGCCAGCTGGCCGAGCAGCGGCGCGTGGCCGGGCAGGACACCGAGCTCGCCCTCGGTGGTGCGGGCGATGACGCGCGTGGCCTCGCCCGACCAGATCTTGCGCTCGACGGCCACCAACTCGACCTGCAGGGTCGCCACGACACTCCTCGGGGTCCACCTCTCCACCGGGGAAGAGGTGCGCTGCGGTTCGTGCTCCGCCGGCCCGGGCGGGACGGCGGACGATGCGGCCACTGTACCGGCGTGTCGCGCGTGGCCCCCGCCCAGGGCCTGCCCGGACCGCGAGCGGTGGGGGCAGAGGCGTCCTTCCTCAGGCGGCGCGACGGTAGAGCAGCGTCCAGCGGCCGACGCGCACCCACGGGTGCCGGACGCAGCTGGCCGCCGCCCAGCGCTCGGTGTCGAAGTCCGCGATCCGCCGGTCCACCGGCGCGCACGGCGGCCAGGTCCAGTCGGGAGCACTCCGGCTCCCGGACGGCAGTAGCGCCCTGTCCCGTTCCACGTCGCCCCTCGTGCCGGCGCCCGTCTCCCGGGCGCGCCTGCGGGCATGGTCGGCAGGTGCGCGGCCTCCCCGCAGACCCCGGAGCGCAGAACCACTCGATCGGGCGATCCCCACCTCCGGAACGCCGACGGCCGGGCCCCCTCTCGGGAACCCGGCCGTCGGGACGTACTGGATCGGTCCCGCTGCGGGGCCCCACGCCGCGCGGAGCGCGGCGTGGGGGGCAGCGGGATCCCTTTACTTCCGGAGCTTCGCGGCGTTCTTCTCGAGGTCCTCGAGACCACCGCACATGAAGAAGGCCTGCTCCGGGACGTTGTCGTACTCGCCCTCGGTGATCGCCTTGAACGCCTGGAGCGTCTCCGCCAGCGGCACGAACGAGCCCGGCTGACCGGTGAAGGCCTCGGCCACGAACATGTTCTGCGAGAGGAAGCGCTCGACGCGCCGGGCCCGCTGGACGGTGACCTTGTCCTCCTCGGAGAGCTCGTCGATGCCGAGGATGGCGATGATGTCCTGCAGCTCCTGGTAGCGCTGCAGCACCTGCTTCACGGTCTGGGCGATCTCGTAGTGCTCCGAGCCCACGTACTGCGGGTCGAGGATCCGGCTGGTGGAGTCCAGCGGGTCCACGGCCGGGTAGATACCCTTCTCCGAGATCGGCCGCGAGAGCACGGTCGTCGCGTCGAGGTGGGCGAACGTGGTGTGCGGCGCCGGGTCGGTGATGTCGTCGGCGGGCACGTAGATCGCCTGCATGGAGGTGATCGACCGGCCACGGGTCGAGGTGATCCGCTCCTGCAGCTGACCCATCTCGTCGGCGAGGGTCGGCTGGTACCCCACGGCCGAGGGCATGCGGCCCAGCAGCGTGGAGACCTCGGACCCGGCCTGGGTGAACCGGAAGATGTTGTCGATGAACAGCAGGACGTCCTGGTTCATCTCGTCGCGGAAGTACTCCGCCATCGTCAGCGCGGAGAGCGCGACGCGCAGCCGGGTGCCCGGCGGCTCGTCCATCTGCCCGAACACCAGCGCGGTGGACTCGATGACGCCGGACTCGGTCATCTCCGTGATCAGGTCGTTGCCCTCACGGGTGCGCTCGCCGACGCCGGCGAACACCGACACACCACCGAACTCCTGGGCGACGCGGCGGATCATCTCCTGGATGAGGACGGTCTTGCCCACCCCGGCGCCGCCGAACAGGCCGATCTTCCCGCCGGCCACGTACGGCGTGAGCAGGTCGATGACCTTGATGCCGGTCTCCAGCATCTCGGTGCGGCCCTCGAGCTGGTCGAACCGCGGTGCGCTCCGGTGGATCGACCAGCGCAGGGCGTCCGCGGCGTAGCCGGGCGTGTCGAGGCACTCGCCCAGGGCGTTGAAGACGTGCCCGGTGACCACCTCGCCGACCGGGACCATGATCGGGTTCCCGGTGTCGGTGACCTCGGCGCCCCGGACGAGCCCGTCGGTCGGCGCCATCGAGATGGTGCGGACGACGTTCTCACCCAGGTGCTGGGCGACCTCGAGGGTCAGCGTCTTGCCGAGGTCGGCGAGCGTGACGTCGACCTTCAGGGCGTTGTACAGGTCGGGCATCGCGTCGCGCGGGAACTCGACGTCGACGACCGGCCCGGTGACCCGCACGACCCGGCCGGTGCCGGTGGTCTGCGAGGTGGTCGGACGGTCCTCGGTGACGGTCATCTGTACTGCTCTCCTGCCCTGGGGCTCGGGTGTCTGCTGTTCGGTGGGGTCAGTCGTTGGCGCCGGAGGAGACCAGCGCGTCGGCGCCGCCGACGATCTCGCTGATCTCCTGCGTGATCTCCGCCTGGCGCGCCTGGTTGGCCTGCCGGGACAGGTTCTTCGCCAGCTCCTCGGCGTTGTCCGAGGCCGACTTCATGGCCCGGCGACGCGAGGCGGACTCGGAGGCGGCCGCCTCCAGCATCGCTGCGTAGATGCGCGTGGTGATGTACTTCGGCAGGAGGGCGTCGAGCAGCCCCTCGGCCGAGGGCTCGAACTCGTACGACGTCGGGATGCCGGTGTCGCCGGCCCCGCCGGACGCCCGCTCCTCCCGCTCGTAGTCGAACTCGTCGACCTCCTCGACCTCCAGCGGAGCCATCCGCCGGGCGACCGGGACCTGCGAGAGCAGCGACCGGAACTCGGTGTAGACGATGTGCAGCTCGTCCACGCCCTGGACGCCGTCGGCGCCGGCCCCGGACTCGTCGTCGTCCTCACCCGCGGTGAAGGCGTCGATGAGGACGCGACCGACCTCCTGGGCGTCGGCGTAGCCCGGCTGCTCCGAGAACCCGGTGAAGGTGCCGGCCGTCGGGCGGTCGCGGAAGGAGTAGTAGGTCTCCCCCTTCCGGCCGACGACGTACAGCACCGGCTCCTTGCCCTCCTGCCGCAGCAGGGCGAGCAGCTCCTCGGTCCGCCGCAGCACGTTGACGTTGTAGGACCCGGCGAACCCGCGGTCGGAGGTGATCACCAGGACCGCCGCCCGGCGCGGGTTCTCCCGCTCGGTCAGCAGCGGGTGGTCCAGCGACGCCGAGGACGCCAGCGCCGACAGCACGCGCGTGATCTCCCGGGCGTAGGGCTTGGACGCCTCCACCCGGGCCTGGGCGCGCACGATGCGGGCACCGGCGATCAGCTCCTGGGCCGAGAAGATCTTCTTCGTCGACTGGGTGGAGCGGATGCGGCGCCGCAGCGCGCGGAGAGAAGCGGCCATGGGTCAGCTGCCCCGCTTGACCTGGACGCGCTCCTGGCCCCGCTCCGAGGCGTCCATGGCCTCGGCCTCGGGCTCGTTGCCCGCGAGCGACTGCCCTTCGGAGGTGGTGAACTGCCCGTAGAAGGTCTCCACCGCCCGCTCGAGGCTGGCGACGGCGTCGTCCTCCAGCTTCTTCGTCTGGCGGATCGACTCGAAGACGGCGTTGTCACCGCGGCCGACGAACTCCAGGAACTCGGACTCGAAGCGGCGCACGTCGGCGACCGGGACGCGGTCGAGCTTGCCGGTCGTACCCAGCCACAGCGACACGACCTCGCGCTCCACCGGGTACGGCGAGTACTGGCCCTGCTTGAGCAGCTCGACCAGACGCTGACCGCGCTCCAGGGTGGCCCGGCTGGAGGCGTCCAGGTCGGAGGAGAACGAGGCGAACGCCTCGAGCTCGCGGTACTGCGCGAGGTCCAGGCGCAGCCGGCCGGCGACCGACTTCATCGCCTTGATCTGCGCGGAGCCGCCGACGCGGGACACCGAGATGCCGACGTTGATGGCGGGGCGGACACCGGAGTTGAACAGACCCGTCTCGAGGAAGATCTGGCCGTCGGTGATCGAGATGACGTTGGTCGGGATGTACGCCGACACGTCGTTGCCCTTGGTCTCCACGATGGGCAGACCCGTCATGGAGCCACCGCCGAGCTCGTCGGAGAGCTTGGCGCAGCGCTCCAGCAGCCGGGAGTGGAGGTAGAAGACGTCACCCGGGTACGCCTCGCGGCCCGGCGGGCGGCGCAGCAGCAGGGAGACGGCGCGGTAGGCCTCGGCCTGGCGGGACAGGTCGTCGAAGACGATCAGGACGTGCTTGCCCTCGTACATCCAGTGCTGGCCGATGGCCGAGCCGGTGTAGGGGGCGATGTACTTCACGCCGGCGGCCTCCGAGGCGGGGGCGGCGACGATCGTCGTGTACTCCAGGGCGCCGGCGTCCTCGAGGGCCGCGCGGATGGAGGCGATCGTCGAGCCCTTCTGGCCGACGGCGACGTAGATGCAGCGGACCTGCTGCTTCGGGTCGCCGGTCGCCCAGGCCTGGCGCTGGTTGATGATGGTGTCGATCGCGATCGCCGTCCGGCCGGTCTGCCGGTCACCGATGATCAGCTGCCGCTGCCCCCGGCCGATCGGCGTCATGGCGTCGATGGCCTTGATGCCGGTCTGCATCGGCTCGTGCACCGACTGCCGCTGCACCACGGTCGGCGCCTGCAGCTCCAGGGCGCGCCGGCCGGTGGTGGCGATCGGGCCGGCACCGTCGATCGGGTTGCCGAGCGAGTCGACCACGCGCCCGAGGTAGCCGTCACCGACGGGGACGGAGAGGACCTCCCCGGTCCGGCGGACCTGCTGCCCCTCCTCGATCCCGGCGAAGTCACCCAGGACGACGACACCGATCTGGCGGGTGTCCAGGTTCAGCGCCAGGCCGCGGACGCCGCTCTCGAACTCGAGCAGCTCGTTGGTCATGACCGAGGGCAGGCCCTCGACCCGGGCGATGCCGTCGCCGGCCTCGGTGACGATCCCGACCTCTTCGCGGGACACGTCAGGCGAGTACTCGGTGACGTAGTTCTGGATGGCACTGCGGATCTCGTCTGCGGAGATCGTCAGCTCGGCCATGGCGTGGAGTCCTCTTCCCTGCGGGGTCGTGATCAGTGGTGGTGGGCGGTCAGCCGGCGAGCTGCCGTCGGGCGGCTTCCAGCCGATGCGCGATGCTGCCGTCGATGACCTCGTCGCCCACCTGGACGAGGAGGCCGCCGAGCACCGTCGGGTCGACGGTCACCTGCAGCCCGATGGTCCGCCCGTACAGGCGGCCGAGCACCTCGGTCAGCCGCTGTTCCTGGGCGGCGGTGAGCGGCACCGCCGTCGTCACCCGGGCGACCGACTGACCACGACGGCGGCTGGCGGCCTCGGAGAGCCGCTCGACGGCCACCGCGGCCTGACCGACGTGCGAGCCGGTCAGGACGTTGCGGAGCAGCAGCTCGGTGACCGGGCTGACCCGGCCGGACAGCAACCGCTCGAGCAGCTCCCCCTTGCCCTGCGGGGAGGCGCTCCGGTCGCTGAGGATGCGCGAGAGTTCACGGTCGCCCGAGACGATCCGGCCGAAGCGGAAGAGCTCGTCCTCCACGTCGTCCAGCTCACCCCGGACGTCGGCGGCGTCCAGCGCTGCCTCGGTCGCCAGGTTCTCGGCGGCCTCGACCAGGTCCAGGGGACGCGACCAGCGCTGCCGCACGCTGACCCCGAGCAGGTCGAGCGCGACCGGGGAGAGGCGGTCGGCGAACAGCCGCTGCACCAGGGCGGCCCGCTCCTCCGGCTTGCCCGCGGGGTCGGACAGCGCCCGCCGCAGCGACGGCTGCGCCTGGAGCAGTCGCGCGACCGAGAACAGCTCACCGGCCAGCGTGAGCAGGTCCTCGGCGGAGGTGGCCCGCGCCTGACCGGTGATCCGGTCGCGCGCACGGCCGAGGAGCCCCGAGGGGTCCCGGGTCAGCTCGGCCAGTCGCTCCCGGGCCACGAGGAGCGCGGCGCGGCTCGAGGCCTCCATCAGCGCGCGCTCTCGGCGGTCGCGCCGCCACGCCGACCGGTCCCGACCATGCCGTCGAGCTGGTCGAGGAAGCGGTCGACGGTGCCCTGCCGGCGCGCCTCGTCGGCGAGGGACTCCCCGACGACCCGCCCGGCGAGCTCGACGGCGAGAGCACCGATCTGGCCGCGCAGCTCGTGCACGACCTGCTGGCGGGAAGCGGCGATCTGCTCCTCGCCCCGCGCCACGATCCGCGCCGACTCCTCCTGCGCCTGCGCCCGCAGCTCCTCGAGGATCTGCTGGCCCTCGGCGCGGGCCTGGTCCCGGATCTGCGCGGCCTCGGTGCGCGCCTCGGCGAGCTGCGCCCGGTACTGCTCGAGCGCCGCCTTCGCCTCGGCCTGCATGGCCTCGGCGCGCTCGATGCCGCCCTCGATCGCCTCGCGGCGGGCCTGGAAGGCCTGCTCGAAGCGGGGCGCGACGAACTTGGCGATCACGAACAGCAGGATCAAGAAGGCGATCAGCCCGATGATGATCTCGCCGAGTGGTGGGAGAAGCACGCTCGGCTGTTCGGCGGCCAGGATGCTCATGCTCTGCACGTCCCTGTCTGGAATCGGTGATCCGTACCCGTGCGACGGGTAGGGATCAGCTGCCCGTGCCGTAGACGAGGGGGGCGACGAAGCCGATGAGGGCCAGCGCCTCGGCGAGGGCGAAGCCGAGGAAGGCGTAGGTACGGGTCAGGCCGGCCGACTCGGGCTGGCGGGCGGTGGCCTGGATGTAGGCGGCCCAGACCAGACCGACACCGATGCCGGGGCCGATCGTGGCGATGCCGTAGCCGACCGAGCCGATGCTGCCGACCAGTTCTGCCGTAACGTCCATTGCGGGGTGTTCCTCCTGTGTCGGTCGCCCGGTAGCTACCGGGCGGCTGGCGGGATCGTGCGGGTGGTGCAGTGCGTGGGGCGACCGCGGCGCGGCCACCTGATCAGATCAGTGCGCGGCCTCGACGGAACCGTTGAGGTAGGTGCCCATCAGCATGGTGAAGACGTAGGCCTGCAGAAAGATGATCAGCAGCTCGAAGAACGTCATCACGATCGCCATGAGCGCCGACAGCGGGCCGAAGACGGCCGAGAAGTTGCCCACCGTGAACAGGTAGGTGGCGCCCAGCGCGAAGGTGACCAGCAGCATGTGGCCGGCGAAGAGGTTGGCGAAGAGCCGGATCGCCAGGGTGAACGGCCGCACGACGAAGTTCTGCAGGATCTCCAGCGGCGTCACCAGGATGTAGGCCGGCTTCGGCACACCCGGCAGGAACATGATGTCGCGGAAGTAGGGCCACAGGCCCTGGTTCTTGATGCCGACCCCGATGTAGACGACCCAGCAGATCAGTGCCAGGACCAGCGGGAAGGCGAACCGCGCCATCGGCGAGATCTGGATGCCGGGGATGATCGCCAGCAGGTTGTTGGCCAGGATGAAGAAGAACAGCGACGCCAGGAAGGGTGCGAACGGCAGCCCCTTGGGGCCCACCACGTCGCGGGCGATGCCGTCGCGCACCAGCGAGTAGCCCGACTCGCCGATGAACTGCAGCCGGCCGGGGACGATCGCCGCCTTGCGCGCCGACAGCACCAGGAAGACCAGCATCGCGGCGGTGGCCAGCCACATCGCCAGGATGATCCGGTCGAAGTCGAACTGGATGCCGAGCAACGAGAAGCCGAAGAGGGTCTCGGGGAAGAACTCGCCGATCCCCGGGGGCGTGAAACCGCCGCCGGGATCGCTCTCCACAGCGAGCACGCCGCTGAGCGCGGAAGCGCTGGAGGTCACCTTCGTCCCTTCTGCGTCCTGCCGGGCGGGCTTCGTCGCCCGCCCTGGGTGCTGCTGGCCTCCTCCGACCCGGGGAGCGGGTCGAAGGCCCCGAACTTCACGGCGACCACGTAGATGGCAACCGCGACTCCGAGAAGGATGCCCACCGGCAGGAAGAACCGCGTCTCCAGCCACCGGTCGAGCACCCACCCGACCCCGCCCCACACGGCCATCCCGGAGAGGATCGTCCCGGTGACCGCCCAGCCAGCGTCCGCCCCGGAGGGCTGACGAGCCGGGCTCGCAGGGCGTGGACGAGCGCCTCCGTCTCCGGAGGTTTTGTCGGCCATCGGCTCGGACACTATCAGCCGCCCCCGTCGCCGCTCGGCGGGTGCTCGACGGTCCCCCGTCCGGGTGGTGCCGGCGGGGGCACGTAGAACACCTGCCGCGTCCACACCCAGCGCAGCTGGATCCCGCTCCAGAGGAGCGCGCCGACCACGACCGACCACGCGAGCGTCCGCTGGTCGAGCCAGCCCTCCTCGGGCAGGGCGCGCAGCACGCCGAAGAGCACCATCGCCTTCACCATGAATGCGAGCAACGCCACCGGGAGCGTGAGCGTGTCACCGATCCGGCCGGCCCAGGCCACCGCCAGGCCGGAGACGGCGAAGAACGCCGTGACGATGACCGCGCCGACCAGCACCGCCACCGCGTCGCTGCCCTCCCCCAGCAGCCACGCCAGCGCTGCCGCGACGACCGCGACGGCGGCGGTGACGAGTGCCCCGACGCGGAGGAAGGAGACGTCCCAGGTGCCGCCGGTGGCCGGCGGGGTGGTGCGCGAGGTGCTCATCCGACGGTCTCCCGGGGATCAGGGGAACTGGTCCCAGCGGCGGGTGGTGCGACCCCGGCGGCCCGGCGGTGCGGCGCCGCCCGGGGGACGGCGGCACGTGCGGTCGGATGGTCGGCCCGGCTGCGCCGGCGCTGCGCCTCCATCTCGGCGGCGCGGGCCTCCCGGGCCGCCCGGCGCGCCCGCGGGCTGAGCACGACGACCACGCCGACGACGAGCAGGACGGCGATCGCCACGAGCAGCTCGACCTGCCCACCGGTGATCGAGAGCCCGACCGCGCCGAAGGAGAGCAGGGCCGCCCAGAAGTACATGACGAGCACCGCGCGCTTGTGCGAGTGCCCGATCGACAGCAGCCGGTGGTGCAGGTGCATCTTGTCCGGAGAGAACGGTGAGCGTCCCGCGCGGGTGCGCCGGACGACGGCCAGCACCAGGTCGGTGAAGGGGATGAAGAGGATGGCGATCGGCACGAGCAGCGGCAGCGTCAGGGGCAGCAGGCTGGCGGCGGAGCCGAAGGTCTGCGCGTCCACCCGCCCGGTGGCGGTGACCACCGCGGCCGACAGCATGAGCCCGACGAGCATCGAGCCCGAGTCGCCCATGAAGATCCGCGCCGGGCTGAAGTTGTGCGGAAGGAAGCCCAGGCAGGTCCCGGCCAGCACCGCGGTGATCAGTGCCGGGGCGCTCGCGACGTCACCGTAGCCGGTCAGCCCCAGGTTGTAGCTGTAGGCGAAGAACGCGAGCGCGGCGATCGCCGAGACCCCCGCGGCGAGGCCGTCGAGCCCGTCGATGAAGTTCAGCGCGTTCACCGCGAACACGGTCAGCAGGATGGTCAGCGGCACACCGACGTCCGGGCCGAGCGAGACGGTGCCGATGTCAGCGAACGGCAGGAAGAGGAACGCCAGCTGCACGCCGATGAGGACCATCACGCCCGCGGCGGCGATCTGACCGGTGAGTTTCGTCAGCGCGTCCAGGCCCCACTTGTCGTCGAGCACCCCGAGCGCGCAGATGAGCCCGCCCGCGACGAGCACCGCGTAGACCTGGGTGTCGTCGAAGGTCCGCTGCAGCGCCGGCAGCCGCGAGGCGACCAGGACGGCGGCCACCACGCCCAGGTACATGGCGACGCCGCCGCCCCGCGGGGTCGGGATGACGTGCACGTCGCGCTCACGCGGGGCCGCCATCATCCGCAGCCGGATCGCCATCATCCGCACCACGGGCGTGGCCAGGAAGGTGACCAGCGCCGCGGTGAGCAGGACGACGACGTACTCGCGCACGGGTCAGACGGTCCGCGTCGGCTCGGGGGAGGCAGTCGGCCGGGTCGGGTGAGGGTAGGCGGGGTGGGCACCGACCAGCTCGCGGACACCCGCGGCCACCTCGGCGGTGCGGCTGCCGTCGGCGTCCCGGATCGCGGCACCGATCAGCGAGGCGATCGACTTCATGTCGGCCTCGGTCATGCCCTGGGTGGTGACCGCGGGGCTGCCGACCCGGATGCCCGAGGCGACCGAGGCCGGCTGCGGGTCGAACGGGATCGCGTTCTTGTTCAGCACGATGCCGGCGGCGCCGCACCGGGCCTCGGCGTCGGCACCGGTCACCCCGGTCTCCTGCAGGTCCAGCAGCGCCAGGTGGGTGTCGGTGCCGCCGGCCACCGGCCGCAGCCCCTCGGCGGCCAGGCCCTCGGTGAGCGCCTGCGCGTTCGCGATCACCTGGCGGGCGTAGGCCTGGTACTCCGGCTGGAGGCACTCCTTGAAGTTCACCGCCTTGGCGGCGACGGCGTGCATGAGCGGGCCCCCCTGCATCATCGGGAAGGCCGCCTTGTCGATGGCCTTGGCGTGCTCCGCCTTGCACACGATCGCGCCGCCGCGCGGCCCGCGCAGCACCTTGTGGGTGGTGAAGGTGACCACGTCGGCGTAGGGCACCGGGCTCGGGATCGCCTTGCCGGCGACCAGGCCGATGAAGTGCGCGGCGTCGACCATCAGGATCGCCCCGACCTCGTCGGCGATCTCCCGGAAGAGCGGGAAGTCGATCAGCCGCGGGATGGCCGAGCCGCCGCAGATGATCATCTTGGGCCGGTGCTCCCGGGCCAGGTCGCGCACCTGGTCGTAGTCGATGTGCTCGGTCCGCGGGTCCACGCCGTACTGCACCGCGTTGAACCACTTGCCGGAGAAGGAGACCTTCGCGCCGTGGGTCAGGTGCCCGCCGTGCGGGAGCGCCATGGCGAGGAGGGTGTCACCCGGCTGGAGGAAGGCGCCGTACGCGGCCAGGTTGGCGTTGGCGCCGGAGTGCGGCTGGAGGTTGGCGTGCTCGGCGCCGAAGAGCTCCTTGGCCCGGGCGATGCCGATCTCCTCGGCGCGGTCGACGACCTCGCACCCGCCGTAGTAGCGGCGCCCCGGGTAACCCTCGGCGTACTTGTTCGACAGCGTGCTGCCGAGCGCCGCGAGGACGGCCGGGCTGGTGAAGTTCTCGCTGGCGATCAGCTGCAGCCCACCGCGCAGCCGGTCCAGCTCGTCGGTGACCACGTCGGCGATGTCGGGATCGACGGCGGCCAGGGCCCCGAAGTCCGGTCCCCAGTAGGGCGTGCTCATCTCGGTCGCGCTCCAGAACGTCCGTGCGGGCGCCCGCGGTACCCGGCTCCGGGCGCGCGGCGGTCAGTGCTCCACGGTATCCCTCCGACGCGTGCGGACAGGTGACCCGAGAAGCGGCCCCGTCCCGGAGCCCGCCCTGAGCGTGCGCAGGCTGGGGAGGACGGGGGTCCTCCTAGTCGGTGAGCTCGGGCGCGATCTCGCGCAGCCGCTCGACCGGGACGGCGCCGACGCGCAGCACCCGAGGTGCGGGGCCGGTGCAGTCGACGATCGTGCTCGCCGCCGAGCTGTCCCGCGGGCCGCCGTCGAGCACGACCGCGGCGTGCTCGCCGAGCTGCTGCACGGCCTCCTCCGCGCTGGTCGCCGCGGGGCGACCGGAGCGGTTGGCGCTGGAGACGGCGAGCGGCCCGGTGCGGCGGAGCAGGTCGCGGGTGAGCTCGTCGTCGGGCAGCCGGACGGCCACCGTGCCCTCGGCGTCACCGAGGTCCCACGCCAGCGACGGGGCGTGCTCGAGCACGAGGGTGAGCCCACCGGGCCAGAACTCCTGCGCCAGGCGCGTGGCGACCGCGGGGGTCTGCAGCACCAGCCCGGCCAGGGTGGAGGCCTCGCCGACGAGCACCGGGACCGGCATGGCCCGCCCCCGGTTCTTGGCGGCCAGCAGCCGGGTCACCGCTGCGGGCGCGAAGGCGTCGGCGGCGACGCCGTAGACGGTGTCGGTCGGGAGCAGCACCAGCTCACCCCGGCTGATGGCCGCCGCGGCGGCGTCCAGGCCGGCGGCGCGGGCTTCGGGGTCGGAGCAGTCGTAGAGGTCGGCCACGGACATGCAGTCTTCCGCAGGGCTCAGCCGGAGCGGCGAGCGGTGGTGAGGCGGGGGCGGCCGGCGAGGTCGGGGTGGTCGTGGACGTCGGTGAACCCGCCGTGGGCGCGGACGACGGCGGGCAGTGCCTTCCCCTGCTGATCGGCGTGCTCGATGCCCAGCCAGCCGCCGGGCCGCAGCAGCCGGGCCGCGGTGACCAGCAGCCCGCGCACGACGTCCAGCCCGTCGGGGCCGCCCCAGAGGGCCAGCGGGGGGTCGTGGTCGGCGACCTCCCGGGGCACCCGCGCGCCGTCGGGCACGTACGGCGGGTTGCTGACCACGAGGTCGACGGCGCCGTCCAGCTCCCGCAGCAGCTCCGGATCGGTCATGTCCCCGGCGACGACGTCGACCGGGGTGTCCCCCGCCGCGGCGCGGGCAGCGGCGTTGTGCCGGGTCCAGCCGATCGCCCCGGGATCGCGTTCCACCGCCGTCACCCGCGCGCCGGGGTGCTCGTGGGCGAGGGAGAGGGCGATCGCCCCCGAGCCGGAGCCGAGGTCGACGACGACGGGCGCCGCGACGCCGGCCAGCCGCGTGAGGGCCCAGCCCACCAGCTGCTCGGTCTCCGGCCGCGGCACGAACACCCCGGGCCCGACCGCGAGCTCCAGGTACCGGAAGGGCGCCCGGCCGGTCAGGTGCTGCAGCGGCACGCGGTCGGCGCGCTGGCCGAGCAGCTCCTCGAACCGTTCGGCGGCCGCGTCGTCGACGGCGTCCAGGGTCAGCAGCCGGGTGCGTGCCACCCCGAGGACGTGGGCGAGCAGCAGCTCGGCGTCCACCCGCGGCGACTCGACGCCGGCCTCGGCGAGGCGGCGGGACGCCGCCGTGAGCAGCGCGCGGGCGCTCAGGAGCCGGCCGCCAGCAGCTCGGCGGTGTGGGCGCTGACCAGCGCGTCGATGACGCCGTCGAGGTCGCCGTCGAGCACCTGGTCGAGGTTGTGCGACTTGTAGCCGACCCGGTGGTCGGAGATGCGGTTCTCCGGGAAGTTGTAGGTGCGCACCCGCTCGCTGCGGTCGACGGTGCGCACCTGGCTGCGCCGCTGGTCGCTCGCGGTCGCCGCGGCCTCCTCGCGGGCGGCCGCCAGCAGCCGGGCGCGCAGCACGCGCAGCGCGGACTCCCGGTTCTGCAGCTGGCTCTTCTCGTTCTGCGAGCTGACCACGATGCCGCTGGGCAGGTGGGTGATGCGGACCGCGGAGTCGGTGGTGTTGACGCTCTGCCCGCCCGGGCCCGAGGAGCGGAAGACGTCGATGCGCAGGTCGTTCGGGTCGACGCTGACGTCGACCTCCTCCGCCTCGGGCAGCACGAGCACCCCGGCCGCGGAGGTGTGGATGCGCCCCTGGCTCTCGGTCACGGGCACCCGCTGGACCCGGTGCACGCCGCCCTCGAACTTCAGCCGCGACCAGATGCCCTCGTCGGTGCGGGACTTGACCGCGATCGCGACGTCCTTGTACCCCCCGAGCTCGGCCTCGACGGCGTCGAGCACCTCGGTGGACCACCCGCGCCGCTCGGCGTAGCGCAGGTACATGCGCATCAGGTCGCCGGCGAACAGCGCCGACTCCGCGCCGCCCTCCCCCGCCTTGATCTCGAGGATGACGTCCTTGTCGTCGTCGGGGTCCTTGGGCAGCAGCTGCTCGCGCAGCCGGTCGGTCAACGCGGCGATCCGCCGCTCGAGCGCGGTCGCCTCCGCGGCGAAGGATGCGTCCTCCGTGGCGAGTTCCCGGGCCGCGCCGAGGTCGTCGCGCGCCTCGTCGAGCGCGCGAGCGGTCTCCACGAGCGGAGCCAGCTGGGCGTAGCGACGACCCATCCGGCGGGCGCGGGACTGGTCGGCGTGCACCGCCGGGTCGGCCAGCTCCTGCTCGAGGCGCGCGTGCTCGGCGAGCAGCCCGGCCAGCCGGTCGGGCGCCGACGTCTCGGTACTGCTCATCGCTGCTGCCTCTCGGGACGGGGGTGCTCCACCACCGTGGAGCAGCCGGACGGAGCTGGACATGACGACGGCGCCCGTCCCACCGCGAGGGTGGGACGGGCGCCGTCGGGGGTGCTACTGGGCGTCGGTCGAGGCGCCGGCGGCGCGCTTGCCGAACCGCTTCTCGAAGCGGGCGACGCGACCGCCGGTGTCGAGGATGCGCTGCTTGCCGGTGTAGAAGGGGTGGCAGGCGGAACAGGTCTCGACGGTCAGCTGACCGGTCGGGCTCGTGCTGCGGGTGGTGAACGTGTTGCCGCAGCCGCAGGTCACGGTGGTGACGTTGTAGGCCGGGTGGATGTCGGGCTTCATGGCTGCGCCTCTTCTGCGGAGTCTGTGTCGTTCAGTGCTGTGAACGCCGGGGACCGGACGGCTATTTCCGGCCGCGCCGACGGGGCTCAGCTGCTCAGTATCCCTGATGCTCGAGCCCCGCCGGCGGGCGGGAGGGTCACTCCCCGCCGGGGCCCAGCGTCGTCTTCTGGATCTGCATGAGGAACTCGACGTTGTTGCGCGTCTTCTTCAGCTTGTCGAGCAGCAGCTCCAGGGCCTGCTGCGGCTCGAGCGCGGCGAGCACCCGGCGCAGCTTGATGACGATGGCCAGCTCGTCGGGCGACATGAGGATCTCCTCCTTGCGGGTGCCCGACGCGTTGACGTCGACCGCCGGGAAGACCCGCTTGTCCGCCAGCCGGCGGTCCAGCTTGATCTCGGCGTTCCCGGTGCCCTTGAACTCCTCGAAGATGACCGTGTCCATCGTGGAGCCGGTCTCGACCAGCGCCGAGGCGATGATCGTCAGCGAGCCACCGTTCTCGATGTTGCGGGCCGCGCCGAGGAAGCGCTTGGGCGGGTAGAGCGCCGTGGAGTCGACACCACCGGAGAGGATGCGCCCGCTGGCGGGGGCCGCCAGGTTGTATGCGCGGCCCAGGCGGGTGATCGAGTCCAGCAGGACGACGACGTCGTGGCCCATCTCGACCAGGCGCTTGGCCCGCTCGATGGAGAGCTCCGCCACCGTGGTGTGGTCCGCCGGCGGCCGGTCGAAGGTCGAGGCGATGACCTCGCCCTTCACCGAGCGCTGCATGTCGGTGACCTCTTCCGGACGCTCGTCGACCAGGACGACCATCAGGTGGCACTCGGGGTTGTTCGTCGTGATCGCGTTGGCGATCGACTGGAGCACCATCGTCTTGCCGGCCTTGGGCGGGCTGACGATCAGCGCGCGCTGCCCCTTGCCGATCGGCATGACCAGGTCGATGACCCGGGTGGTCAGCAGGTGCGGCTCGGTCTCCAGCCGCAGGCGGTCCTGCGGGTAGAGCGGGGTGAGCTTGGTGAACTCCGGCCGGTTGCGGGCCTGCTCCGGGTCCAGCCCGTTGACCGTGTCGAGGCGGACCAACGCGTTGTACTTGTCCTTGCGCTCGCCCTCGCGCGGCTGGCGGACCGCGCCGGTGATGGCGTCACCGCGGCGCAGCCCGTAGCGGCGCACCTGCGACAACGAGACGTACACGTCGTTCGGCCCGGTCAGGTAGCCCGACGTCCGGACGAACGCGTAGTTGTCCAGGACGTCGAGGATGCCGGCGACGGGCAGCAGGACGTCGTCCTCGCTGACGGTCGGCTCGCCCGCCTCGAAGCGGTCCCGGTTGCCGCCGCCGCGCTTGTTGCGGTCGCGGTACCGGCGACCGCGGCGACCGCGGCCACCCTCGAAGTCCTCGTCGTCGTCCTCGGCGGGGCGCTCGTTGCGGCCGCCGTCGGTGCGGTTATCGGTGCGGTTGTCCGGCCGACCGCCCCGGTCGTTGCGGTCCCGGTCGGGGCCCCGGTTGCCGTCGCGGGCGCCGCCGTCCCGGTTGCCCCGCTCCGCGCGGTCGCCGCCGTCGCGGGTGGCGCCGCGCTCGGCGCGGTCGTTGTTCTCCCGGCCGCCGTCGCGGTTGCCGGCGCGCTCGCCCCCGTCGCGGGGGGTGCCCCGCTCGGCGCGGTCGTTGTTCTCCCGGCCGCCGTCACGGCTGCCGTCCCGCTCGCCGCGGTTGCGGCCGCGGGTGCGCTGCGGACGATCGCCGTCGCGCTGCTCGTCCTCGCGCGGGCCGGCCGGTGCCGACTCCGCTGCGGGGACCGCCGGTGCCTCGGTGGGAGCCTCCGCCGGAGCGGACACCGCCGGCGCGGAGCCCTCGGTGGGGGCGCCGGGCGATCCCACCGCTGGGGCGGAGCCCTCGGCGGGGGCGCCGGGCGATCCGGCGGGGCGGCTGGCCGCACGCCGCGTGCGGACCGGCGCCTCCGTGGTCAGGGGGCCGCCGTTGGCGCCGCCGCTGACCGGGGCCTCGAGGGGGGCCGCCGACGCGGCGACGCCGGCCGGGGCGTCGGTGCCGCCGGTGGAGCCGCTCTCCGTCTGCGGCGCAGGCGCGCCGCCCTCGGAGCCGGCGCCCACCTGGCGGGCGGAGATGGCGGCGACCAGGTCGCTCTTGCGCATCCGGCCGGTGCCGGGGATGCCCAGCTCGCCGGCCAGGCGCTGCAGCTCGGGCAGGAGCATGCCCGACAGCCCGTTGCCGCGGCGGCGGGGACGGCCCGCCGTCCCAGAAGCGGCAGTGCCCTCGGCGGAGGCGGCGGCATCGGGCGCGCCGGTCGTGCCGAGGTCGGTGGTTTCGCTCACGTACAGGTCCTTCCCTGCGGGTGACCTGCGCGTCTCAGCGCAGGGGGTGCCCGGTCCCCGGCGGACCGGCCCGGAGGGCGGGTGCGCGTCAGGAGACAGGTCGAGAGGTGCGAGGCGGATCAGCGGCGAAGAGGTTCGGACATCTGCTTCGGCCCCGCGCGAGGCTCACCCGAGTGGGCGGCTACGCCGTGAGCCTAGTCGCAGCTCACGGGCAGGACAACACCGGATGATCTCGGCGTGTTCCCCGTTATCGAGACGATACCTGGCGCACGGGGCGGTCGACGCGCGCCCCCGTCGGGTCCACCTCGAGCGGCAGCACCGACCAGTTCCCGGGAACCAGCGCGGCGATCTCCTCGATCTCCTCGGCCCCGGCCGCCCGGTCGTCGCTCCGCACCGTCCGCCGGCCCAGCACCAGGACCGACGGCCCCGCGCCGGAGACGACCGCCGGGTGCCCGGCCTCGCGCAAGCGGTCGATCAGCGCGAGGGTGCCCGGCATCGCCGCGGTGCGCTGCCGCTGGTGCAGGCGGTCCTCGGTGGCCTCGAGCATCGAGGTGCCCGAGGTCAGGGCGTGCACCAGCAGCGCGGACCGGCCCGCGTTGAAGGCGGCGTCGGCGTGCGGCACGACGTCCGGCAGCAACCCGCGGGCCACCTCCGTCGACAGCGTCGCGTCCGGCACGAGGACCACGGGGAGCACGTCCTCGTGCACGGGCAGGCTGTCCGCGCCGACACCCCGCTCACCGGTCCACGACAACGTCAGCCCGCCGAGCAGGCAGGCGGCGACGTTGTCGGGGTGACCCTCCAGCTCGGTGGTGAGCCGCAGGACGGCGTTCCCGTCGACCGTGTCGACGTCCGGGCACAGCGACCAGGCCCCCAGGACCCCCGCGACGACGGCCGCGGCGGAGGAGCCCATCCCCCGGCCCTGCGGGATCGCGTTCTCGGCGACCACCCGCAGGCCCGGTGGCGTCCAGCCCAGCTCGGCGCAGGCGGCGCGGAAGGCGCGCACCACCAGGTGCGACTCGTCGGTGGGCAGCTCGCCCGCACCGGTGCCCTGCACCTCGACCGACAGCCCGCCGGGCTCGACCGCGAAGGAGACGTGGTCGTGGCGGGTCAGCGCCAGGCCGGCGCAGTCGAACGCCGGCCCGAGGTTCGCGCTGGTCGCCGGGACGCGGATCGTCACCCGGTCGGGGTCGAGGACGCTCACAGCCCGAGCTGCGCCGCGGCGGCCGCGGCGTCGACCGGCACGGTCAGCGGCGCCGGCGCGCCGGAGATCGCCCACTCCGGGTCCTTGAGACCGTTCCCGGTGACGGTGCAGACGATCCGCTGGCCGGGCTCGAGCTCCCCGGCGTCGGCCACCTGGAGGAGGCCCGCGACCGACGCCGCCGACGCCGGCTCGACGAAGACCGCCTCGCTGCGGGCCAGCAGCCGGTAGGCCGACAGGATCGCCCGGTCTGTGACGGCGTCGATGCGCCCGCCGGACTCGTCGCGCGCGGCCAGCGCCTTCGTCCACGAGGCGGGGTTGCCGATGCGGATGGCGGTGGCGATGGTGCTCGGGTTCTCCACCACCTGGCCGGTGACGATCGGGGCCGCGCCGGCGGCCTGGAAGCCCCACATGCGCGGTGTGCGCGTGGCGGGGCCGTCGTCGGCGTACTCGCGGTAGCCCTGCCAGTAGGCGGTGATGTTGCCGGCGTTGCCCACCGGCAGGCAGTGGATGTCCGGGGCGTCGCCGAGCACGTCGACGATCTCGAAGGAGGCGGTCTTCTGCCCCTCGATCCGGTACTGGTTGACGCTGTTGACCAGGCTGACCGGGTAGTCGATCGCCAGCTTGCTGGCCAGCGCCAGGCAGTCGTCGAAGTTGCCGTCGACCTGCAGCAGCTTGGCGCCGTGCACCAGCGCCTGGGCCAGCTTGCCCATCGCGATCTTGCCCTGGGGCACGAGGACGGCGCAGGTCATGCCGGCGCGGGCGGCGTAGGCCGCGGCGCTCGCGCTGGTGTTGCCGGTGGAGGCGCAGATGACCGCCTGCGCCCCTTCCTCGAGCGCCTTGGTGATGGCCATCGTCATCCCGCGGTCCTTGAAGGAGCCGGTGGGGTTCGCCCCTTCGACCTTGAGGTAGACGTCGCAGCCGGTGCGCCGCGACAGCTCGCGCGCCGGCACCAGCGGGGTGGCGCCCTCCTGCAGCGTGACCACCGGGGTGGTGCCGGAGACCGGCAGGCGGGACCGGTAGGCCTCGATGAGACCGGGCCAGCCCGGGGACACGACCGACGACGAGACCGTCATGACAGACCCTCCACGCGCAGCACGCTGGTGACGCCCCGGACCGCGGGCATCTCCCGCAGCGCGGCGATGGTGGCCGACAGCGCCGCGTCCGGGGCGCTGTGGGTCACGATGACCAGCGTCGCGGCGTCCCCGCGGCCGGTCTGCCGGACCGTGGAGATGCTCACGCCGTGCTGCGCGAACTCCTGCGCGACGGCGGCGAGCACACCCGGCTTGTCGGCCACGTCGAGGCTGACGTGGTAGCGCGTCGGCGTCTCGGCCATGGGACGGACGGCGAGGTCGGCGTAGCCGGTGGGGCCCTGGCCCGAGGCGCCGGCCACGCGGTTGCGGGCGACGGCGACGAGGTCCCCCAGGACGGCGCTGGCGGTGGGCTCTCCCCCGGCGCCCTGGCCGTAGAACATCAGCTGCCCGGCCGCCTCGGCCTCGACGAAGACGGCGTTGAACGCGCCGCCGACGGAGGCGAGCGGGTGGGCGGTCGGGATCATCGCCGGGTGCACCCGGACGGCCACCGAGTCGCCGTCGCCGTCGGTGGCGGGCACGCGCTCGCAGATGGCCAGCAGCTTCACCGTGCAGCCGATCTCGGCGGCGCGGGCGACGTCGCTGGCGGTCACCGTGGAGATGCCCTCCCGGTGGACGTCCGCGGCCGAGACCGGCGTGTGGAACGCCAGCGAGGCGAGGATCGCGGCCTTCGCGGCGGCGTCGAAACCGTCCACGTCGGCGGTCGGGTCGGCCTCGGCGTAGCCCAGCTCGGTGGCCTCGGCCAGCGCCTCGCCGAAGCCGGCGCCGGTCTCGGCCATCCGCGACAGGATGTAGTTGGTCGTCCCGTTGACGATGCCCACGATGCGGGACAGCTGGTCACCGACCAGCGACTCGCGCAGCGGCCGCAGGATCGGGATCGCCCCGGCCACCGCGGCCTCGTAGTAGAGGTCCACCCCGGCCTTCGCGGCCGCGGCGTGCAGGGCGACGCCGTCCTCGGCCAGCAGCGCCTTGTTCGCGCTGACCACCGACTTGCCCGCCTCGAACGCCGCCAGCATCAGCGAGCGCGCCGGCTCGATGCCGCCGATCACCTCGACGACGAGGTCGACGTCGTCGCGGGTCACCAGCCCGTGCGCGTCGGTGGTGAGCAGGTGCGCCGGGACGTCGGGGTGGTGCGCCGGGCGGCGCACGGCGACGCCGGCCACCTCCACCGGGCGGCCGATCCGCGCGCCGAGGTCGTCGGCCTGCTCCTGCAGCGCCCGCAGCACCGCGCCGCCGACCGTCCCGCAGCCCAGCAGGGCCACCTTGAGGGGTCCGTTCACGAGGTCGCTCCCGCGGGGTGCTCGGGCGCCGGCTGGTCGATGGCCGGCGAGGGGGCAGGGCGGTCGGCGAGGACCGCGTCGAGGGCGAACACGTCCGACAGTGTCTGACGTCGCACGATCTCCCTGGCGGCGCCGTCCCGGACGGCGACCACCGGGGGCTTGAGCAGGTAGTTGTAGTTGCTCGCCATCGACCAGCAGTAGGCGCCGGTGGCGGCGACGGCGAGCAGGTCACCCGGCTGGACGTCGGAGGGCAGCCACAGGTCCCGGACCAGGATGTCGCCGCTCTCGCAGTGCTTCCCGACCACCCGGCACAGGGCCGGCGGGGCATCGGAGACGCGGTTGGCCAGCACGCACGTGTAGGCCGCGTCGTACAGGGCGGTGCGGATGTTGTCGCTCATCCCGCCGTCGACCGACACGTAGTTGCGCACCTGGGGCGCGCCCGGGGCCCCGCTCGCGCCGAGCCGCACCGGCTTGATCGTGCCGATCTCGTACAGCGTGACCGTGCCCGGGCCCGCGATCGCACGACCGGGCTCGACCGCCAGGCGCGGCACCGGCAGCCCCAGCTGGGCGCACTCGGCGGCGACGACGGCGCGCAGCCGGGTCGCGACGTCCACCGGGCTGACCGGGTCGTCCTCGGCCAGGTAGGCGATGCCGAAGCCGCCGCCGAGGTTGAGCTCGGGAAGCACCTGACCGGTGGCCTGGTGCACCTGCCCCATCAGCCCGACGACCCGGTGCGCCGCGGCCTCGAAGCCGGCGGTGTCGAAGATCTGCGACCCGATGTGGCTGTGCAGGCCGGTCAGCCGCAGCGCGGGCTCGCGGATGACCCGCACCGCCGCGGTGAGCGCGTCACCGGTGGCCAGGGAGAAGCCGAACTTCTGGTCCTCGTGCGCGGTGGCGATGAACTCGTGGGTGTGCGCCTCGATGCCGACCGTCGCGCGGATCAGCACCGGCACCGGCGTCCCGCCATCGGCGACCCGCTTCTCGGCGAGCGGCACCAGCCGGTCGATCTCGTCGAAGGAGTCCAGGACGACGTGCCCGATGCCGGAGTCGACGGCCAGCTGCAGCTCGACCAGGGACTTGTTGTTGCCGTGCAGCGCGATCCGCTCCGCGGGGAAGCCGGCCGCCAGGGCCAGCGCCAGCTCGTTGCCGCTGCAGGCGTCCAGGTGCAGGCCGTCATCGGCGATCCACCGGGCCACCTGGCCGCAGAGGAACGCCTTGGAGGCGTAGTGGACGTCGGCGTCGGCGAACGCCCCGGCGAACTCCGCGGCGCGCCCCCGGAAGTCGTCCTCGTCCAGGACGAACAGCGGCGTCCCGTGCGCGCGGGCGAGATCGGTCACCGGGCGGCCGCCGAGGTGCAGCTCGCCGTCGACCCGCCGCGCCGTCCGGGGCCAGACGTGCGGGTCGAGCGACCCGAGCTCGGCCGGCGGCGCGCCGGCGGCCGTCGGCGGGGTGATGGTCCCGTGCAGCGGCCCTGCGGGGTGGGCCCGCATCACATGCGCTCCGGCGCGGTGACGCCGAGCACCCCGAGGCCGTTCCGCAGCACCACCGCGGTCGCCGCGCACAGCCACAGCCGGGCGGTGGTGAGCGGGGTGGTCTCCTCGTCGCCGCGGGGCAGCACCCGGCAGGCGTCGTAGAAGCGGTGGTAGGTGCCGGCCAGCTCCTCCAGGTAGCGGGCCACCCGGTGCGGCGCGCGCAGCTCGGCGGCGGAGGTGAGCACCCGCGGGAACTCGCCGATCGCCCGCAGCAGGTCGTTCTCCCGCTCGTGCACCAGGGCGGCGCCGTCGACATCGGCCGCCTCGCCCAGCGCGATCCCGAGGTCGGCGGCGTTGCGCAGCACCGAGGAGATGCGGGCGTGCGCGTACTGGACGTAGAAGACCGGGTTGTCGTTGGTGCGCCGGCTCCACAGGTCGACGTCGATGTCGATCTGCTGGTCGATCGAGGCACGTGCCAGGGCGTAGCGCGCCGCGTCCACCCCGATGGCGTCGACGACGTCGCTGAGCAGCACGATCGTCCCTGCCCGCTTGCTCATGCGGACCGGGGCACCGTCGCGCACCAGGTTCACCAGCTGGCCCAGGACGATCTCCAGGTTCGCCTCGGGATCGTCGCCGGTCGCCGCGACGAGCGCCTTGTAGCGGCCGACGTAGCCCGAGTGGTCGGCCCCCAGCACGATGACGACCCGGTCGAACCCGCGGGCCCGCTTGTCCAGGTAGTAGGCGCAGTCGGAGGCGAAGTAGGTGGTCTCGCCGTCGGCCTTGACCAGCACCCGGTCCTTGTCGTCGCCGAAGTCCGTCGTCCGCAACCAGACCGCACCGTCGGCCTCGTAGACGTGGCCCTGCTCCCGCAGCCGGGCGAGCGCCTTGTCCAGGGCTCCCGACCGGTGCAGCTCCCGCTCGCTGAACCAGACGTCGAACTCGACACCGAGGTCGAGCAGCGACTGCCGGATCTCGGTCAGCATCAACTCCATGCCGCGCTCGCGGAAGACGTGCAGCTGGGCGGCGTCGTCGCGGTCCAGCACATCCGGTTCGGACATGCGGATCTGCTGGGCGATCTCGTCGATGTAGGCGCCGGCATACCCGTCCTCGGGCACCGCCCGCCCGTGGGCCGCGGCCTGCAGGCTGCGGCCGAACCGGTCGATCTGCGCGCCGGCATCGTTGATGTAGTACTCGCGGGTCACCTCGGCGCCGGCGGCCTCCACCAGCCGGGACAGCGCATCCCCGATGGCGGCCCACCGGGTGTGCCCGATGTGCAGCGGGCCGGTCGGGTTGCCCGAGACGAACTCGACGTTCAGCCGCTGCCCGGCGAGGGCCCCGGTGCGCCCGTACGCGTCCCCGGCGGTCACGGCCTGGACGGCGATGAGGCCGAGCGCGCCCTGGGCGAGCGTGATGTTGAGGAAGCCCGGCCCGGCGATGTCGACGCCGGCGATACCCGCGTGCGTGCGCAGCTCGGCGGCCAGCAGGTCGGCGACCTCACGCGGCGGGCGACCGGCGGGCTTGGCCAGCCGCAGGGCGACGTTGGTGGCGTAGTCGCCGTGCTCGGGGTTGCGCGGCCGCTCGACGACGACCTCCGCGGGGACATCGACGGGCAGCGCGCCTCGCTCGACGACCGCGGCCACGGCGGTACGAACGACGTCCTGAAGCTGCTCCGGTGTCACCCGGCGAGCGTACTGACCGGCTTCCGGTGGCCCGCCGGGCCGCCCGGCTCCCAGCTTCCGCACAGGCGCGCGACCTAGACTCGCCCGCGGTGAGCGGGGCCTACCCGCGCGCCGGAACGCAGCGGCGCGGATGCGCCCCGTAACGAGGAGAGGCCTTGGCCAAGGACCGCACGCCCGACAAGAGCCGAGCCAGCGGTGGTGGGGCCACCCGGTCCGGTGGGCGGGCGACCGGTGGCCGCACCCGGCCGCCGACGCAGGTCGTGGCACAGCAGCGGCCGTGGGGGCTGATCGCCGCCGCGGTGGCGGTGGTCGTCTTCGCCGCGGCCGTCATCACCTGGGCCGTCGTCCAGGTGCGGGCGGCAGACGCCTCGCGCGTGGACTCGATCGACGAGATCGCCGGCGCGCAGACCTACGAGTACGAGGGCGGCCTGCACAACGACGGCCCCATCGAGTACAGCGAGTCCCCGCCGGTCGGCGGCGAGCACGCCAACCTCTGGGCCGACTGCACGGGCACCGTCTACGACGTCGACATCCGGCACGAGAACGCGGTGCACAGCCTGGAGCACGGCGCGGTGTGGATCACCTACAACCCCGACGAGGTCTCCGATGCGGACGTGGAGAAGCTGGCCGAGCTGGTCGACGGCGTCTCCGGCCGGATGCTCTCGCCGTACGAGGGGCAGGACACCCCGATCAGCGTCCAGTCGTGGGGCCACCAGCTGAAGGTCGACAGCGCCGACGACGAGCGGATCAAGCAGTTCGCCGACCTCATGACCTACAAGCCGGACAGCTTCCCGGAGCCCGGCGCCACCTGCGAGAGCCCGACCTTCCTGGCCGACCCGCTGCTGGAGAGTGCGGACGCAGGCGCGACGTCCGACCAGTGACCGCCGCCGTCCACCGGGAGGTGACCCCGTGACCGCGCCCCACCGCTCGCCCACCCGCGGCCTGCGCACCGCCCTGCTCGCCGTCATCGCCGTCGGGCTGGTGCTGCTCGGCGGCGGGCTCGCCGTGGCGCTGGGCATCGGGCGGGGCACGCCC
Source organism: Blastococcus sp. SYSU DS0828 (assembly GCF_054050975.1). Lineage (NCBI taxonomy): Bacteria > Bacillati > Actinomycetota > Actinomycetes > Geodermatophilales > Geodermatophilaceae > Blastococcus > Blastococcus sp. SYSU DS0828. The sequence goes on from NZ_JBJHAK010000024.1 coordinate 40,519, forward strand.
ACGCCGGCCGCCGACTCGGTCGACGCCGGTTTCGCCCGGGACATGTCCCGGCACCACCTGCAGGGCGTCGAGATGGCCAACCTGGTCGACGAGCGCAGCGACGACCCCGAGCTCGAGCACCTGGCCTTCGACATCTCGGCCGCGCAGACCAACCAGGCGGGGCGGATGCAGGGCTGGCTGGCGCTCTGGGGGCTGCCCCAGTCCGGCGAGCCCATGACGTGGATGCCCGCGGACGAGCACGCCGGTCACGACATGGGCGCCATGGACACCGCCGCGGACATGCCCGGCATGGCGTCCACGGAGGAGCTGGCGGAGCTGCGGAGCCTGTCGGGCACGGAGTTCGACGTCCGGTTCCTCCAGCTGATGATCCGCCACCACCAGGGCGGCTTCGACATGGCCCGCTACGCGGCCGAGCACGCCGATGTGGAGGCCGTGCGCGACCTCGCCCGGTCGATCGAGCAGGCGCAGGGCGTGGAGACGACGACGATGACGCGGATGCTCACGGCCCGGGGCGGAACCCCCCTCCCCGAGCCGTGACCCGCGGCGCAGGAGCCGCCGCACGGGGCGGGGTCGGGGGCTGGTAACTTCTCCCCTGCCCCACCACCGAGCCCCCGTAGCTCAGGGGATAGAGCACCGCCCTCCGGAGGCGGGTGCGCAGGTTCGAATCCTGCCGGGGGCACCACCAGCCGCTGACCGTCGCCCGCGTGGACCGACCGTTGGCCGCGGACGAACAGCGGGAGAGGCCCCACCGGCCCCGGAGACGGGTGCCAGCGGGGCCTCTCGCGCGTTCCGGACGGGCCGACGCCGCGCGACGCCACGGGCGTGCCGGCTCACTCCTCCCCGGAGAACCGGTACACCACGTCCTCGACCGAGTCGGTCGCGAAGGCGTACACGAAGCGCAGCGGCTCCTCCGCGGTGTTCCGGATGCCGTGCTCGGCGTTCCCGGGGATGAAGACGGCCGACCCGCCGGCCACGGGGTGCTCGACCCCGTCCAGGACGACGACCCCGGTGCCAGCGATGACGTGGTAGACCTCGGCCTGGATGTGCCGGTGCCGACCGAGCCAGCCGGCGGGGGGCAGCTCGGCGAGGCCGGTGTAGAGCGAGGACGTCGGCGTCCGGTCCCGGCTGATCAGCACCTGGAAGGCGACGTGGCCCCGGACCGGGTCGTCCCACACCTCGGTCTCGGCCTCGGCTGCGGTGCGCACCACGGGTTCCATGCCACCGGGCTGCCCCGGGAGACGCCGGCGCAACCCCGTTCTGCGGTGCGGCGCGGCCCCGTGCTCGCCCCGCGGCCGGTCGGGAGGACGGCTCCAGGTGCCGACGACCAGGACGCTGGGGATCAGGACCCGGACCGCGGCCCGGCCCGCTAGAGTCCGGGCGTTCGACGTGGCCCCAGTTCTGGCACCTCCCGCCGACGGCCCATCGGGACCGGTGTTCGAGGTGCTCGCAGGATCGGCAGACCACCACGCAGGAGGTCAGATGAGCACGACAGCGGGAGACGGCACCCCGCAGACGCACGAGGAGCGCCGGCGCGGCGCGTTCAGCTCCCGCCGCGTCTTCATCCTGGCGGCGATCGGCTCGGCGGTCGGGCTCGGCAACATCTGGCGGTTCCCCTACGTCGCCTACGAGAACGGCGGCGGCGCCTTCCTGCTGCCCTACCTGGTCGCGCTGCTCACCGCCGGCATCCCGTTCCTCCTGCTCGACTACGCGATCGGCCACCGCCACCGCGGCTCCGCGCCGCTCTCCTTCGCCCGGCTGCGCCGCGGCACCGAGGGGCTCGGCTGGTGGCAGGTGGGCATCTGCTTCGTCATCGCCGTCTACTACGCCGCGGTGCTCGCCTGGGCGCTGCGCTACACCCTCTTCTCGCTCGACCAGGCCTGGGGCGCCGACCCGGAAGGCTTCTTCTTCGGCGAGTTCCTGCAGGCCGGTGACGTCGAGGTCACCGCCGACGTGGTGCCCGGGGTGCTCGTGCCCCTGGCGCTGGTCTGGCTGGCCGTCCTCGTGATCATGGCCCTCGGCGTCCAGCGCGGGGTCGGTATGACGTCGCTGGTCCTGATCCCGGTGCTGGTGCTCGCCTTCGCCGCCCTCGTCGTGCAGGCGCTGCTGCTGCCGGGCGCGGGCGCGGGCCTCGACGCGTTCTTCACGCCGGACTGGTCGGCGCTCACCTCGGCCCCCGTCTGGGCCGCCGCGTTCGGCCAGATCTTCTTCTCGCTGTCGGTCGGCTTCGGCATCATGATCACCTACGCGTCGTACGTCCGCCGCCGCGAGGACATGATCGGCTCCGGCCTCGTCGTGGGCTTCTCGAACTCCAGCTTCGAGCTGCTCGCCGGCATCGGCGTGTTCGCCGCCCTGGGCTTCATGGCCCAGGCGAGCGGGGACGCGGTCGGCGACGTGGTCGACGGCGGGATCGGCCTGGCCTTCATCGCCTTCCCCACGATCATCAGCGAGGCGCCGGCCGGCGCCCTCCTCGGCGTCCTGTTCTTCGGGTCGCTCGTCGTCGCCGGCATCACCTCGCTGATCAGCGTGATCGAGGTGGTGATCTCGGCGGTCCGCGACAAGCTCGACACGAGCCGCCTCACCGCGACCCTCGCGGTCGGCGTGCCGGCCGCGGTGCTGAGCCTGGTGCTCTTCAGCACGACGAGCGGCATCTACGTGCTCGACGTCGTCGACCGCTTCGTCAACCAGTACGGCATCCTCGTCGTGGCGCTCGTCAGCATGCTGGTCGTCTCCTGGCTGGTGCGGGCTCTGCCCCGTCTCAGCGAGCACCTCAACGTCCACGGCCGGCCGCGGGTCGGCACCGGCTGGCGGGTGCTGACCAGCGTCGTCGCCCCGGCGGGCCTGGCCATCGTGCTCGTCTTCACGGTGCGAGAGGACCTCACCGCGCCCTACGGGGCCGGGGACTACCCGACGTGGCTGCTGCTGGTCTTCGGCTGGTTGATGGCTGTGGCGCTCCCGCTGGTCGGCTTCCTCCTCGCCCGGCTGCCGTGGCGCTCCGGGACCCACCTGGACGGGCCGCCACCCGGCTCCGACCCCGCGGCGCCGCTGCACGCGACCTCCGCGGCGGACCCGAACCGCCCGGGAACCGGGCACGACGAGGGAGGCCGGCGATGAGCGCCGAGGCGATCGCGATGATGGTGGTGGCGATGGTCGTCATCTGGGGCGGCCTCGTGCTGGCCGTCGCCAGCCTGCTGCGCCACGGGAACGTCGAGGACCGCGCCGAGAACGGGCACCGGGACCGCTGACCCGGCGCACACGGCAGGCCTGACAGCCCCTCGCCCGCCCGGGCCGCGACCTGAGTGCCGGACGGCTGCACTAGCGTCCGTTGCATGGAGACCAGCGGCATCCACATGGCCCGGGTGGGCGATCTCGAGCTCGCCTACGAGACGTTCGGCGAGACGGCGGATCCGCCGGTCCTGCTCGTCATGGGGCTGGCCACCCAGATGATCGGCTGGCCCGACGACTTCTGCCGCGGCCTGGCCGAGCAGGGGCTGTTCGTCATCCGCTTCGACAACCGCGACATCGGGCTGTCCACCCACCTCGACGGCGCCGGCGCCCCGGACGTCCTGGCGATCCTCGGCGGCGACCGCTCCTCGGTCGCGTACTCGTTGACCGACCTCGCCGAGGACACCGTCGGCCTGCTCGACACCCTCGGCCTCGACAGCGCGCACGTCGTCGGCGCCTCGATGGGCGGGATGATCGCCCAGCTGGTGGCCATCTCCCACCCCGACCGGGTGCGCAGCCTTACCTCGATCATGTCGACCACCGGCGACCCGGCCGTGGGCGCCCCGGACGAGGCCGCCATGGGGGTGCTCCTGGCCGCACCGGCGGGCGACCGCGAGGGCGCGATCCAGCGCGTCGTGGACACCTACCGGGTGATCGGCTCTCCTGGCTTCGAGTTCGACGAGGCCGCGGTGCGCGACCGGGCCGGGCTCTCCTTCGACCGGGCGTACGACCCGGCCGGCGTGGCCCGGCAGCTGGCCGCCATCCTCACCACGCACGACCGGACCGCCGACCTCGCCCGGGTCGCCGTGCCCACCCTCGTGATCCACGGCGAGCAGGACAGCCTGGTGAACGTCTCCGGCGGTCGCGCGACGGCTGCGGCGGTCCCGGGGGCGGAGCTGCTGGTCGTCGACGGCATGGGCCACGACCTGCCGCGCGAGGTCTGGCCGCAGCTCACCGACCGGATCACCGCGCTGATCGAGCGCGTCGAACGCCGAGCGTGACCACCGCTCCGGCGGCCCTACCGGTGACCGGCGGAACCGCATAGCGTCGGACAACTGTGAACTGGGTCACCATCGAGGTCTTCGACGGCGGCACCCCCGCCTCGGGATGGCTGCGCGCCTGGCACGACCTGCTCGTCGAGACGGCGGTGACGTCCGGCGCCCGGTTCTGGGACGAGCACGAGCACCGCTGGGGCGTCGTCCTGGAGTTCGTCTTCGACGAGGAGGGCCAGCGCGACGGCTTCCGCGACGCACCGGCGGTGCGGGCGGCGCTCGACGCCGCGCCCGACCCGGTCAACGGCGTCCTGGTCTACCCGCACCGGGGCGGCGGGAGCGGCAGCCGCCACCCCCGCCGCCCGCGACCGCTGCGCGACAGCGGGGCGGCCGCGCTGCCGGAACCGGACCCCGACGCCGACCGGGTCCGCCCGTGCACCGCCCGCGCCGACCTCGCCGCCGCGGACCCGTCGCTCAGCTGGTGAGCATCCCGCCCTCGACCGGGATGGTGGTGCCGGTGACGTACCCGCCGGCGTCGCTGACCAGGAAGACCAGCGCAGCGGCGAGTTCCTCGGGCTCGCCCTTCCGCCCGACGAGGACCCGGGACAGCTGCGACTCCAGGTAGCCCTCGGGGTACTGGTCGGTCATCTCCGAGGTGAAGAACCCCGGCGCCAGCGCGTTGACGCGGATGCCCTTGCGCCCGGTCCACTGCTGGGCGAGGTCACGGGTCAGCCCGATCAGCCCCGCCTTGCTCGCGGCGTAGGCCGCCTGCGGCAGGCCGGCCGTGGTCAGCCCCAGCACGCTGGAGATGTTGACGATGGAGCTGCCGGGCTGCATCACCCGGCCGCAGGCCTGGGCCATCCAGTAGCAGCCGTTGAGGTTGACGTCGATGACCTGCCGGAACTGCTCGGGCGTCTCCCTGGTCGCCGGCGCGGCGGTGCCCACACCGGCGTTGTTCACCAGGATGTCGACCTTGCCGAACTCCGCCACGGCCGCGTCGACGAGGGCCTGGCAGTCCTCGGGCCGGGACACGTCGGTGGCCACGCTGATCGCGCGCCGCCCGGCCGCCTCCACCGCGCGCTGGGTGTCGGCCAGCCGGTCGACCCGGCGGGCCCCCAGGGCGACGTCGCAGCCGGCCTCAGCCAGGGTGCGGGCGAAGACCGCCCCCAGCCCGGAGGACGCCCCCGTCACGATGGCGACGCGGTCGTCGAGGCGGAACAGGTCGAGGATCGAGCGGTCGGGCATGAGCGGGGATCTCCTCGCAGACGATGGGGTGTCCCGCCACCGTATCGGCCGTGTGCGGTAGATCACCGGTCGAGCCGGGTAGGGGCGCTGGGTCCAGACACCGGGCACAGGGAGACCGACCATGACCGACCTCGCGCAGCAGCCGCTCGACCGCGCGGCGCCGGCGACCGGGGAGCGCCGGTGAGCGCCCCGATGTGGCGACAGGCCTACGACGCCGCCGAGCGCGCGATCGCGCCCCGGGCCGACGACCTGGTCCGCAGCGAGTACTTCTCCCTGGCCACCGCGCTGCTGCGTCGCGCGCAGACCGTCGCGGGCAGTTCCGTCCGGGACCTGAGCGCGCGCGCCTGGCACCTGGTCAACCTGCCCGCGGGCAGCGACATCAGCCGGCTGCGCGCGCAGATCGGCTCCCTGGACCGCGAGGTGCGCCGGCTGACCATCCAGCTGGAGCAGGAGCGGCGACGCGGCTCTCCGTCGCGCCCCGGCCCGGCCCGAACGACGACCGCCCCGACCACGGAGGACAGCGATGCCGACGGTGCCCAGCCCGCAGACGGTGCTCGACCGCGTCCGGCGCGACGTCGAGCGCAACACCCTGCGCGCCCGTAACGGCATCAAGCTCGTCGCCGGCGTCGACCGGCCCGGTGTCGGGCAGACCCCCAAGGACGTCGTCTGGCAGCGGGGCCGCACCCAGCTCTGGCACTACCGCAACGACCCCGACCCCTATGGCGGCGTCCGCTACGGGCCACCGCTGCTGATCGTGTTCAGCATGATCAGCAAGAGCTACATCCTCGACCTGACGCCCGGCAACAGCTTCGTGGAGCAGCTGCTGAAGGCCGGTTTCGACGTGTACATGCTCGACTGGGGCGAGCCCGACGAGCGCGACGCGGGCAACGGTCTCGAGGACTACGTCGACGACTACATCCCCGCCGGGGTCGACCGCGTCCTCGAGCTCTCCGGCGCCGACGAGGTCAACCTGTTCGGCTACTGCTTCGGCGGGAACCTGGCCCTGCTCTACGCCGCGCACCACCCCGACGCGCCGCTGCGCAGCCTCACCGTGCTGGCGACACCGGTCGACTTCCGGCACATGGGGCCGCTCGCCGACATCTTCGCCGTCGGCGGGATGGACGTCGGCTCGGTCCTCGACGCGGACGGCAACGTCCCGCCCTCGGTCGTCGTCCAGGGTTTCCGGGCGCTGACCCCGACGGCGGAGGTGACCCGCTACGTCACCCTGTGGGAGCGGCTCTGGAACGACGAGTACGTCGCCTCCTACCAGGCGATGACGGGGTGGTCGGACGACCACGTGCCCTTCCCCGGCGCCGCCGCGCGGCAGACGGCGGAGATGCTGGTGCGGAACAACGGCATGGTCGACGACCGGCTCGCCGTGGGTGGGGACCCGGTGCACCTCGCCGACATCCAGGTGCCGTTCCTGACCGTGCGGGCCAACCGCGACCACATCGTGCCGCCGGACGCCACCGCACCGCTGATCGACCTGGTCGGCTCCCCCGACAAGCACGAGCTCTGCCTCGACGCCGGACACATGGGGCTGGTCGTCGGGCGCACCGCGGCGAAGACCACGGTGCCCACGATCATCGACTTCGTCCGCCGGCGCAGCGACCCGCTCGACGCCGACGAGACCAGCCAGGAGGCCTGACGTGACGGTGGTGGAACTGGGACCCGATCGCTGCGACGCGCTGCTGCGGTTCTTCGGTGACCTCCCCGAGGGAGACCTGACCTTCATCAAGGAGGAGGTCACCGACCCCGAGACCGTCCGTTCGTGGGCGACCGGTGACTCCGCCGGCGGCCGCTGGGTGGCGGTCGAGGGCGACGAGGTGACCGGTTACGTCGCCGTCCGGCCGCTGCCGGGCTGGTCGGACCACGTCGGCGAGGTCCGCCTGGTCGTCGCCCCGTCCCGCCGCGGCAGCGGGCTCGGGCGGGAGCTGGCCCGGCAGGCCCTGGTCGGCGCGGTCTCCTCGGGGCTGTCGAAGCTCGTCGTCGAGGTGGTCGCCGAGCAGGGGGCGGCGCTGGCGCTCTTCAGCGACCTCGGCTTCAGCGGTGAGGCCCTGCTGCGCGACCACATCCGCGACCGCAGCGGCGAGCTGCGCGACCTGATGGTGCTGGCGCACCACGTGTCCGACACGTGGGCGGGCATGGACACCGTCGGTATCGCCGACGAGCTCGGGGCCCCCGCCGGCTGACCGGCTCAGCGCTCGGTGACCCGCCCGCCGTCGACCTCGAGCCGGCGGTCGGTGGCGACGGCGGCGAGCATCCGCCGGTCGTGGGTGACCAGCAGCAGCGTGCCCGTGTAGCCGGCCAGCGCCTGCTCCAGCTGCTCGATCGCCGGCAGGTCGAGGTGGTTGGTCGGCTCGTCGAGCACCAGCACGTTGATGCCTCGGGCCTGCAGCAGCGCCAGGGCGGCGCGGGTGCGCTCCCCCGGCGACAGGGTGACCGCCGGGCGCAGCACGTGGTCGGCGGTGAGGCCGAACTTCGCCAGCAGCGTCCGCACCTCCGCCGTCGGCCAGTCGGGGACCTCCGCGCCGAACGCGTCGAGCAGCTGCTCCTGACCGAGGAAGCGTTCCCGGGCCTGGTCGATCTCGCCGATCCGGACCGACGGCCCGAGCGACGCCGACCCCTCGTCCAGGGGAACGCGGCCGAGCAGAGCGGCCAGCAGGGTCGACTTCCCCGATCCGTTGGCGCCGGTGATCGCCACCCGGTCGCCCCAGTCGACCTGCAGGTCCACCGGGCCGAGGGTGAAGCCGCCCCGGCGGACGACGGCGCCGCGCAGCGTGGCGACGACGGCGCCGGCCCGCGGCGCGGCGGCGATCTCCATGCGGAGCTCCCACTCCTTGCGGGGCTCCTCGACCACGTCCAGCCGCTCGATCATCCGCTCGGTCTGCTTGGCCTTGGCCGCCTGCTTCTCCGCCGAGGCCCGGTTGTGCGCCTTGATGAACTTGTCGGGGTCCTTCTGCTTCTTGACCGCGTCGCGGACACCCTTGGCCATCCAGTTGCGCTGCATCCGGGCGCGCGCCTCCAGCCCCGCCTTGGTCTCGGCGAACTCCTCGTACTCCTCGCGCGCGTGCCGGCGGGCGACCTCCCGCTCTGCCAGGTACGCCTCGTAGCCGCCGTCGTGCACCCGCACCAGCTGCTGGGCGAGGTCGAGCTCGACGATCCGGTTGGCCGTGCGGGCGAGGAACTCGCGGTCGTGGCTGACGACGACGACACCGGCCCGGGAACCAGTCACGAACCGCTCCAGCTGGTCGAGCCCGGCGAGGTCCAGGTCGTTGGTCGGCTCGTCGAGCAGCAGGAGGTCGTAGCGGGACAGCAGCAGCGAGGCCAGCCCCACGCGCGCGGCCTGCCCGCCGGAGAGCCCGGTCATCAGCGCGTCCAGCGCGACGCCGGGCGCCACCTCGGCGACCACCTCGGCCGCCCGTTCCTCGAGGTCCGCGCCGCCGAGCGCGAGCCAGCGCTCGAGTGCGTCGCCGTACGCGTCGTCGGCGCCCGCCGCGCCGGCGGTGAGCGCATCGGTCGCGGCGTCCAGGGCCGCCTGGGCGGCCGTGACACCGGTCCGCCGGGCGAGCGCGGCGAGGACCGTCTCCCCCTGTCGCCGCTCGTGCTCCTGCGGGAGGTAGCCCAGGGTGGCCGTCGGCGGGCTGAGGGCGATGCTGCCGGCCTCGGCGGCGAGCTCCCCGGCCAGGGTGCGCAGCAGCGTGGACTTGCCCGCGCCGTTCACCCCGACCAGGCCGACGACATCGCCCGGGGCGACGACGAGATCGAGGTCGGAGAAGAGCACGCGGGCGCCGTGGCCGGCCGCCAGTCCGCGGGCGACGAGGGTGGCGCTCACCCCTCCAGCCTGCCAAGCCGCCCGGTCGGGGTCAGCCCCGGCTCGCCGACGGGTCGTCCTCGACGTCGAAGGCGTCGTCGCCGTAGCCGCTGTCGGCGTCCTCGCCGCTCGTCGTCCTGCTCCGCCGGACCAGCCACGGCTGGAGGTGGTCGTAGCCGCGCACCGAGACCCGGCGGAGCGGCCGCACCCGGTAGTCCGGCAGCCCGCGCAGCCGGTCGGCGAGGTCCCGGTCGACCAGCAGCGCGCCGGGCCGGGCGAGCGAGGTGAGCCGGCTGGCGAGGTTCACGACCGGCGAGTAGACGTCGCCGAGGCGGGTGAGCACCGCCCCGTAGGCGGCTCCCACCCGCAGCGGCGGACGGTCGGCGGCCGCCCAGGCGTCAGGGAGTTCCAGTCCGATGTCCGCGGCGTCCGTGGCCGACCAGGCGGTGAACAGCACGCCGTCACCGACGGTCTTCACGACGCGGCCGTGGTGCCGGGCGATCACCTCGGCGGCGGTGCTCTCGAAGTCCTCCACCATCGCACCCAGCTCGCGGCCGCCCATGCCGCGGCTGCGGGAGGTGTAGCCGACCAGGTCGGCGAACCCCACCGCCAGCTCCCGCCGGTCGCCGGGGCCGGTGGCCGCGAGCAGCCGGTCGACGTTGGCCACGAGGTGCCGGCGCCAGACGTAGTCCTGCACCTCGCGCAGCCGGGGCAGGAGCGCCTGCGCGGCCGCCACCGCGCGCTCGGTGGTCGCGGCCGGGTCCTCGCCGGCCTGCGCGCCGCGGAGCAGCGCGTCGGCCAGCATGTCGGTCTGCCAGTCGGCCAGCCGGGACAGTGACTGCCCCATCGCCCGCGCGATCGAGGCCTCGCTCTCCGGGTCGACGAAGCCGGAGTCGATCAGCGTCGACAGCACGCCGAGAGCGGCGATGTCGGCGTCGGTGAAGGCGGGGTCGTCGTCGGCGGCGTCGGGGAACCCCAGCGCCCGCCAGAGCCGCTGCGTCCGCTCCGGCGGCATCCCCGCCATCCGGCCGACCTCCAGCCGGGTGTACCGGCGCGGCCCGCCGAGCAGGAGCCGCTCCAGCGCCTCCCGGGCGCCGGGGTCCGGACCCTCCCCGGGATCAACCATGCCCGTCGCAGACCTCAGTCGGTGGTGTGCACGATCAGCGCACCGCGACCGCGGGTGGCATCGGCCGGCACGGAGCCCAGCAGCCGGCCGACCAGCGTCGCCCCGCAGGCGCCGGCCAGCGCTCCTGCCCGGGCGACGGCGCGCAGCGAGGACTGCGAGCCGTCGGTTCCGACGACGACCGTGGAGTAGGCGGTCACGGGCTCGCTCACGGCGGGCACTCTAGGGGACGACGACCGCCCGTGTGCCCGGGGTCACGCGGGCGGGGCCGGTGCGGCCGGCCAGGAGCGCCACCGCGGCGAGCAGCAGCGGCAGCAGCGCCAGCGCCGCGGAGAGCCCCACCAGCTCGGCCAGGCCCCCGATCGCCGGCGGGCCGAGCAGGAAGCCGAGGTACCCGGGGGTGCTCACCGCGGCGAGCGCCGGCCCGGCCTCCGGCTCGCCCTCCGCCGCGGCGGAGAAGACCAGGGGGACCGTGCAGGCCAGCCCGGCCCCCAGGGCGGCGAAGCCGACCAGCACCACGGCGACGGTCGGGCCGGCGACCACCAGCACCCCGCCGGCCGTGGCCACCAGTGCCGAGGTGCGGACGGTGCGGACCCTCCCCCACGCAGCGACGACGCGGTCGCCCGCCAGCCGGCCGGCCACCATCGTCAGGCTGAAGGCGGTGAACGCCAGCCCCGCCACCCCGGCGGAGGCACCTAGTTCGTCGCGCAGGTGGACCGCGCTCCAGTCGCCGACCGCGCCCTCCGCGAGGAGGACGACCAGCGCGATGAGGGCCAGCGGCAGGAGCCGGCCGCGGGGCCACGCGAACAGCGGCCCCGCCTCCCCCTCGGTCCGTTGCTCCCGCAGCAGCGCCGGGAACAGCGGCGCGGTCAGGAGCAGCAGCGCCAGGCCGGTGCCGCCCAGGTGCCAGGGCAGCCCGACGTCCCCCGCCGCGGCCAGCGAACCGGTCAGCGACCCCACCAGGGCCCCGGCCGAGAACGCCGCGTGGAACGACGACATCACCGGCCGGGCGATCGCCCGCTCCACCGTGACGGCCTGGGCGTTCATGGCCACGTCCAGGCCGCCGAACGCCAGCCCGAACACCAGCAGCGCCGGGACCAGCCAGGGCAGCGACGGCGCCAGCCCCAGCAGGACCGGGACCGCGAAGAAGGCCAGCGCGGTGGCCACCGTCGTCGTCCGGCTGCCGAGCCTGGCACTGAGCGCACCGACCAGCGGCATGGCGATCAGCGCCCCGACCGCCGGCACGAGCAGGGCGCCGCCGAGTGCTGCGTCGGAGAGCCCGAGGGCGGTCTTGACCGCGGGGATCCGCACCGCCCAGTTCCCGAAGAGGGCACCGTTCGCCGCGAAGACGACGGTCACCGCCAGCCGCGCACGCCCCAGCCGCACCGGTCCCACGCACCCAGTCGACCACGTGGCGGGGAACGTGCACCCACGGGCTCCCGGAAGGTCACCCGCGTGCGCTTGGATGGGTGGGGAACACGGGCCAGCAGACGAGGAGAGCGACATTTCCACCGCCCCCGCCCCCACGACCGGCCCCGTGCGGGTCGAGGTCCAGGGGCTCACCAAGTCCTTCGGCGCCGTCCGGGCGGTGAGCGATCTCGGGTTCACCGTCGAGCCGGGCACCGTCACCGGGTTCCTCGGCCCCAACGGCGCGGGGAAGACCACGACGCTGCGCATGCTGCTCGGGCTCGTGCAGCCCGACGCGGGCACCGCCACGTTCAACGGCACCCCGTACGCGGGCCTGCGGGAGCCGATCCGCACCGTCGGGGCGGTCCTGGAGACGGCGTTCCACCCCGCCCGCTCCGGCCGCAACCACCTGCGCGTCTACTGCCGCGCCGCCGGGCTGCCGCTGCAGCGCGCGGACGCGGTGCTGGCCCAGGTCGGCCTGGCCGACGCCGGCGGCCGCCGGGCGGGCGGCTACTCCCTTGGCATGCGCCAGCGGCTCGGTCTGGCGACGGCGCTGCTGGGCGACCCCGCCGTCCTCGTGCTCGACGAGCCCGCCAACGGGCTGGACCCCGAGGGCATCCAGTGGCTGCGCGGCTTCCTCCGCCACCTCGCGCACGAGCAGGGCCGCACCGTGCTGGTCTCCAGCCACCTCCTCGCCGAGGTCGAGCAGACCGCCGATCGCGTCGTCATCGTCGGCGCCGGCCGGCTGGTTCGCGAGGCCTCGATGGAGCAGCTCCGCTCCGGCGCCGAGAGCGGCGGCACGGTGCTGGTGCGCAGCCCGGAGATCGCGCGGCTGGCCGAGTCGCTGCGCGCCGCGGGCATACCGGTCACCCTCGACGGCGACTCCCTGACCGTCTCCGGCCGGACCACCGCCGAGGTCGGCGCCCGCGCCTTCGCCGCCGGGGTGGAGCTGCACGAGCTGCGCTCCCGCACCAGCGGCCTCGAGGAGATCTACTTCCAGCTCACGGCCGGCCAGGAGCAGTACGCCGCCGGCGCCACGTCCCCGGAGGTCTCCCGATGACCGACCTCGTCCGCGCCGAGTGGACCAAGCTCTTCACCACCCGGGTGTGGATCGGGCTGCTGATCGGCGCCTGCGTCCTGGCCGGCGGTTTCACGGCACTGTTCACCGCCCTGGCCGGCGTGGAGCAGCAGGGCCAGCCGGGACTGCCGGCGGTCGGCACCCCCGCCTACGAGGAGCTGATCTTCTCCGTCGGCTCCAACGCCAGCGTGCTGCTGCTCATCCTCGGCATCATCGGGATGACCCAGGAGTACCGGCACCGCACCGCGACCCCCACCTTCCTGACGACCCCGCACCGCGGCCGGGTGGTCGGCGCGAAGCTGCTCGCGTACGCGCTCGTCGCCCTCCCGTTCGCGCTGGTGGTCCTGGCGGTCAACGTCCTGGTCGCGGTCGTCTACGCGGGTGCCCGCGGGGCCACGCCGTCCCTGGCCGGGGACAACCTGCGCACCATCGCCCTGTCGGGTCTGGTGCTGGTCCTGTTCACCGTGATCGGCGTCGGGGTCGGCGCGCTGCTGCGCAACCAGGTCGGCGCGATCGTCGGTGCGCTGGTCTACCTCTACGTCGTGGAGCCGATCGTGGCCTCCGTCGGGGCCATCCAGGCGGCCTACAAGTGGCTGCCCGGCGGGGCGGTGCAGGCCCTCACGTCCGACTTCGAGGCACCCGAGTTGCTGACGCCGTGGCAGGGCGGCCTCCTGCTGCTCGGTTACGGTCTCCTGGCGGCGTTCCTGGGCACCTTCCTGGCGGTCCGCCGCGACATCGCCTGAGGCGCCAGTGGCAGGCCTACGACCCCTGCTCCGGTCGAACAGCAGCCCCGAACGCAGAACGGAGAACGCGTGACCACTCGCATGACGGTCCAACGACTCGGCCGGCTGATCGCCGACGGGGAGACAGATGCCGTCCGGACGGCGGTCGCCGAGTCGCCTCAGCTGGTCCAGGGCACCGTCGAGCGCGACGGCCAGGACGGCTGGACCCCGCTGCACCTGGCGGTCGCCTGCGACCGGGTCGACGTCGTCCGCGTGCTGGCCGGGGCGGGCGCCGACCTCTCGGCCCGCACCGACCAGCACCGCACGCCGCTGCACCTGGCGCTCGAGCACGCGCCCGGGCTGGTCCCGGTGCTGGTGGAGCTGGGCGCGGTGGTCGACGCCCCCAGCGCGGCCTACCTCGACGACGTCGACCGGCTCACCGCCGAGCTCGACGGCGGCGCAGCGCTGACCGACCCGGCCACGGGGGTCGACCTGCTCGCGTGGGCCGCGTTCGGCGGCGCCGCCGGCGCCGCCCGGCTGCTGCTGGCACGCGGCGCCGACCCCGATGGCGGCGCGCTGCACGCGGCCGCCACCGGCCGCAGCGCGGAGCTGGTGCGGCTCCTCCTGGACGCCGGCGCGGACGTCGACCGCCGGGATCCCGACACCGGCCGCACGCCGCTGCACGCGGCGGTCGCGGCGGGCGCCACGGGGGACGTGCCCGAGATCGTCCGGCTGCTGCTGGACGCGGGAGCCGACGTCAACGCCACCACCCACGACGGTGCCAGCGCGCTGGACATCAGCCGCGTGGCGGCGGCCCGGCACCGGCGGGCCGACGAGCACGAGGCCAGCGGCAACGACGCCCTGGTCGAACTGCTCGTGGCCCACGGCGCGACGCACTGACCACCATGCGGGACGGGCGCGCGGTTCCCGCTCCGTGCCGGGTCGGCGACCCGGCACGGGCGTAGACTCGACACCCGGTCCAGCGACGCCCCTCAGACGCAGCCCCAAGACGAAGAAGGCACTCGACCCCGTGTCAAGCGTGAACTCATCCCGCCCGTCGTCCACCTCGTCCCCGGTCGCCGGTTTCGGCACCAACGAGTGGCTGGTCGAGGAGATGTACCAGCAGTTCCTCGCCGACCCGTCCAGCGTCGATCAGGCGTGGCACGAGTTCTTCGCCGACTACCGGCCGGGCAGCCCCGTCGGTGGCGGTGACCGCGAGCAGGCGCCGCCCGCCAAGGGCGCCCCCGCACCGGCGTCCCCGCCGCAGTCCGCTCCGGCGCCCAGCGCGGCGCCGGAGCCCGCCGGCGCGGCAGCGCCGGACGTCCAGCGCCCGGCCGCCGGGTCCGAGCCGACCGGGAGCGCACCCGTGCAGAAGAGCAACCCGAAGCCCGCCGCCCCCGCGCAGAAGGCCGCCCCCGCGGAGAAGGCCGCCCCCGCCGCCAAGCCGGCGCCCAAGCCGTCGGCCGGCGACGGCAAGCAGTCCCCGCTGCGCGGCGCTGCCGCCGCGGTGGTCAAGAACATGAACGCCTCGCTGACCGTGCCGACGGCGACGAGCGTGCGCGCGGTCCCGGCGAAGCTGCTGGTCGACAACCGCATCGTCATCAACAACCACCTGGCCCGCGCACGCGGGGGCAAGGTCTCCTTCACGCACCTGATCGGCTACGCGCTGATCCGGGCGCTCGACGCGTTCCCGAACATGAACAGCGCCTTCGCCGAGGTCGACGGCAAGCCGGTGCTGGTGGCGCCCGAGCACGTCAACTTCGGGCTCGCCATCGACCTGCCCAAGCCCGACGGCTCGCGGTCCCTGGTGGTGGCGTCGATCAAGGCCGCCGAGGAGATGGACTTCGCCGCCTTCTGGGCCGCCTACGAGGACATCATCCGGCGCGCCCGGAACAACAAGCTGACGATGGAGGACTTCTCCGGCACCACGATCAGCCTGACCAACCCGGGCACGATCGGCACCAACCACTCGGTGCCGCGGCTGACCGCCGGGCAGGGCGCGATCATCGGCGTGGGGGCCATGGAGTACCCCGCCGAGTTCCAGGGGATGAGCCCCGAGGTGCTCACGGACATGGGCGTCTCGAAGATCATCACGCTCACCTCGACCTACGACCACCGGATCATCCAGGGCGCGGAGTCCGGCGACTTCCTGCGCAAGCTGCACTCGCTGCTGCTGGGTGAGGACGGCTTCTACGACGAGGTCTTCCGCTCGCTGCGGATCCCCTACGAGCCGGTGCGCTGGATGCCGGACGTGCGGGTCACGCGCGAGGGGCAGATCGACAAGGAAGCCCGGGTCATCGAGGTCATCGAGTCCTACCGGCGCAACGGCCACCTCATGGCCGACACCGACCCGCTCGAGTTCAAGGTCCGCACCCACCCCGACCTCGACATCCTCCAGCACGGTCTCACCCTGTGGGACCTGGACCGGACGTTCCCGGTCGGCGGTTTCGCCGGTGAGCGGCTCATGCCGCTGCGGGACATCCTCGGCGTGCTGCGCAACTCCTACTGCCGCACGGTCGGCGTGGAGTACATGCACATCACCGATCCCGAGGAGCGCGAGTGGCTCCAGCAGCGGATCGAGATCAAGCACGAGCAGCCCGACCGCGAGAAGCAGAAGCACGTGCTCGGCCGGCTGAACGCCGCCGAGGCGTTCGAGACCTTCCTGCAGACGAAGTACGTCGGGCAGAAGCGGTTCAGCCTGGAGGGCGGGGAGTCGGTCATCCCGATCCTCGACGAGGTGCTCATCGCCGGCACCGACCACGGGCTCGACGAGGTCGCGATCGGCATGGCCCACCGCGGCCGGCTCAACGTCCTAGCCAACGTGCTCGGCAAGAGCTACGCCAAGATCTTCGGTGAGTTCGAGGGCAACATCGACCCGGGCACGGTCCAGGGCTCCGGCGACGTGAAGTACCACCTCGGCGCCACCGGGACGTTCCGCAACCCGTTCCGCACCGACGCCGAGATCGCCGTCTCGCTGGCCAGCAACCCGTCCCACCTGGAGACGGTCAACCCCGTCCTCGAGGGCATCGTCCGCGCGAAGCAGGACATGATCGACAAGGGCGAGCAGGGCTTCACGGTCCTGCCGCTCCTGCTGCACGGCGACTCCGCGTTCGCCGGCCAGGGCGTGGTCCAGGAGACGCTGAACCTCTCCCAGCTCCGCGGCTACCGCACCGGCGGCACCGTGCACGTCGTCATCAACAACCAGGTCGGCTTCACCACCAGCCCCGGCTCGGCGCGCTCGACGCTCTACTCGACCGACGTCGCGCGGATGGTCAACGCCCCGATCTTCCACGTGAACGGGGACGACCCCGAGGCCTGCGTGCGGGTGGCCCGGCTTGCGGTCGAGTACCGGCAGCAGTTCAAGAAGGACGTCGTCATCGACCTCGTCTGCTACCGCCGGCGCGGGCACAACGAGGGTGACGACCCCTCGATGACCCAGCCGCAGATGTACGACATCATCGACCGCAAGCGCTCGGTCCGGAAGCTCTACACCGAGGCGCTGGTCGGTCGCGGCGACATCACGCTCGAGGAGGCCGAGGAGGCCCTCAAGGACTACCGCGGCCAGCTGGAGCGCGCCTTCGCCGAGACCCACGACGCGCAGGACTCCTCCAAGCCCGAGCCGGTGATGGACCCGCGCACGCCGCAGGAGTCCACGGTGCAGACGGCCGTCACGCAGGAGGTCCTCAAGACCATCGGTGACGCGCACGTCTCCTTCCCGCCGGACTTCACGCCGCACCCGAAGCTGCAGAAGATGCTGGAGAAGCGGGCCGCGATGGCCAGCGAGGGCGGCATCGACTGGGCCATGGGCGAGCTGCTGGCGTTCGGCTCGCTGCTGATGGAGGGCGTGCCCGTCCGGCTGGCCGGGCAGGACTCCCGCCGCGGCACCTTCGTGCAGCGCCACTCGGTGCTCATCGACCGGGAGAACGGCGCGGAGTACACCCCCCTGGCCAACCTGACCGAGGACCAGGCGAAGTTCTTCGTCTACGACTCGCTGCTGAGCGAGTACGCGGCGCTCGGCTTCGAGTACGGCTACTCGGTGGCCAACACCAAGGCACTGGTGCTCTGGGAGGCCCAGTTCGGCGACTTCGTCGACGGCGCCCAGATGGTCATCGACGAGTTCATCAGCTCCGGCGAGGCCAAGTGGGGCCAGCGCTCCGGCGTCGTCCTGCTGCTGCCGCACGGCATGGAGGGTCAGGGTCCCGACCACTCCAGCGGCCGCATCGAGCGGTTCCTGCAGCTGTCGGCGGAGAACAACATGACCGTCGCCAACTGCACGACCCCCGGCAACTACTTCCACCTGCTCCGCCGTCAGGCGCTGTCGGACGTGCACCGGCCGCTGGTCGTCTTCACGCCGAAGTCGCTGCTGCGGGCGAAGGCGGCGGTCAGCCCGGTCGCGGACTTCACCGAGCAGAACTTCCGCCCGGTGCTGCCCGACACGGGGGTCGGTGGGGAGGCCCTGGACGCCGGCGCGGTGAAGCGCGTGCTCCTCTGCAGCGGCAAGGTCGCCTACGACCTCATGGCACAGCGGGAGTCCGACGGCCGCGCCGACACCGCGATCGTGCGGGTCGAGCAGCTGTACCCGCTGCCGGCCGAGCAGATCCGCACCGAGCTGGAGCGCTACCCGAACGCCACCGACGTGGTGTGGGTGCAGGAGGAGCCGGCGAACATGGGCGCCTGGCAGTTCATGGCCGTCAACCTGCCCGAGGAGCTGCCGGAGGGGCGGAAGCTGCGTCGGGTCAGCCGCCGGGCGTCGGCCAGCCCGGCGGTCGGCTCGGCGAAGGTGCACGAGGTCGAGCAGCGCAAGCTGGTCGCCGAGGCCTTCGCCGGCTGACCTGGCCGGCTGAGCCGGCACCGGACCGTGCGACGCCCGGTCCCCGATCCGCTCGGGGACCGGGCGTCGTAGGTTCTGGGGCATGTACTTCACCGATCGGGGCCTGGAGGAGCTGGCCGGACGGCGCGGCGAGGAGCAGGTGACCCTGGCCTGGCTGGCCGACCAGATGCAGGCGTTCGTCGACCAGCACCCCGACTTCGAGGTGCCCGTGGAGCGGCTGGCCACCTGGCTGGCCCGCGGCGGCACGGACGACGACGACCTCGACGAGTGACCGGCCCCGCCGCGGGCGCGGATCTCCCGCTGTCGCGGGTGCGTGTCCGGGCCGACGTCGCCGATCCCGACGCCTGGTTCTGGGACCTGCCGGGCGTCGCCCAGCTGCGCTCCGGCGGGATGGAGCTCGCTCCGCTGACGGTGGTCGTCGGGGAGAACGGCAGCGGCAAGTCCACGCTGCTGGAGGCGGTCGCCCGTGCGTGGGGCGCGTCGCTCACCGCGCAGGTGAAGCACTGGGGGCCGTTGGCCCCGGCCGTGGACGACTCGGAGCTGCACCGTGACCTGCTGCTCGACGGCCAGCGCCCACGGCCGCAGGGAGGCGTCTGGCTCCGGGCGGAGGCCATGCACGACCACTTCGCCGGGATGGACGCCTCCCCGGCCACCCGCGCCTTCGACGGCGTGCCGCTCAACGCGCGCTCCCACGGCGAGGGCTTCCTGGCCTTCCTCGAGTCCCGGACCCTCGAGCGCGGGCTGTGGGTGCTCGACGAGCCGGAGTCGGCGCTGTCGTTCCGGTCGTCGCTCCGGCTGATGGCGCTGCTGCACGGCGTCGCCGGCACCGGATCCCAGGTGCTGCTGGCCACCCACTCCCCCGTGCTGGCCGCGCTCCCGGGCGCCCGCGTCTACGAGCTGGACGAGACGGGGTTCGCCGAGCGCCCGTGGGCCGAGCTGGACCTGGTGCGCGACTGGCAGACCTTCTTCGCCGCGCCCGAGCGGCTGCTGCGCCACCTGCTCGACGACTGATCGACGGGGACACGCCGCAGCGCCTGCCCGGCCGCGGCTCGGCGCGGCGGCACGCTGGGCACGTGCTCGGTCACTCCCACGCGCTCTCCGGCCTGGCCGCAGGCGCCGCCACCCTGCCGTGGGCCCCCGTGCAGGGAGCGGTCGGCCAGGCGGCCTGGGTCGCCGCCGTCGGCGGCTTCGCGATGCTGCCCGACCTCGACCACCGCAACTCCACCGTCTCGGACATGTGGGGCCCGGTCACCGACGTGCCCGCGGGCGCGATCGGGGCGCTGTCCGGCGGGCACCGCTGGGGCACCCACGACGCCGTCCTCGCCCCGATCGCCTTCGGAGCGCTGGCCATGGCGGCCTCCGGCGCGTTCTGGTCCAGCCTGCTGCTGCTCGCGCTGGCCATCGGGCTGGCGCTGCGCGCCCTGCACTTCGTCATCCCCGGTCGCACCGAGACCACGATCCTGGGCAACCTGGTGCTGTCGTGGGGCGGCGCCTGGCTGCTGCTGGACCACACGACCTCCCCGTCCTGGCTGCCCTGGGCGGTCGCGGCCGGTGTGCTCACCCACATCGCCGGCGACGCGATCACCACCGCCGGGGTGCCGGTGCCGCTGCTCTGGCTGGGGAAGCGCAAGCGGCTCGCGCTCTCCCCCATCCGCACCGGCGCGACCGTGGAGCGGGTGGCCCTGGTGCCGCTGTTCGTCGTCGCCACCGTCGTGCTCGCCTACACGAACACCGAGCTGCACCTGGCCGTCGACCGACTGCTCACCGCCGGCTGAGTTCGGCAGCACGGTGCGCCAGGTGTGCGGAGGTCCGAGCGGGGCCATCGGGCCGGACCGGCGCCGGACGCCGGCACCGGAGCCGTCCGCCGGCTGCGCGCTCGCCGAGGCCGAGCACCTCGCCATCTGCGGGAACACTCCGCAGCTCCCCGCCGAGCCGGGCGCCCCGGGCAGCGACTGGCGCCCCACCGTCGACGTCACCACACCCGGAGGTCCGCGATGCCTCGTCCCGATCCCCGTCACGACCCCTGGCACGCCCCGGACCCGAACTTCCTCGGCGAGCAGTCCCAGGGCACCCCGGGCAACCACGCCGGACCCGACCTGGCCCTCGCGCGGCTGCTGGGCTGGTTGCTCGGCCGCAGGGACGGCCGCACCACCCGCCAGGCCGTCGAGGCCCGCGCACGGAAGGCCCGACTCAAGGCCGAACGCAAAGCCGAACGCAAGGCCGAACGCAGGGCCGCCAAGCGCTCACGTTGACCTGGCGACGCTGTCAGCGGGGGTCAGGGCGTGCGGACGGCGCAGCACACCGTGCTGTCGAACTCGGCACCGGCTGGGCACAGCTCACGGGCGGGGGTTGGTGCGCGTCCACCCTCGGTCGTCCCGCCGGGCTCCCTGGGCGGCCCGGCAGCGGCGGCAGACCTCCTGCACCTCCTCGGCGTGCCGGCCCGACTCCGGCTGCACGTCCGGCCAGCCGACGTGCGGGAAGCGGGTGAGCCGCGAGCGGTGCAGCGACAGCCCGCAGGAGGTCTCGTTGCGCCCGCGTTCCCAGGCGTGCACCTCCCCGGCGGGGTACCGGATCCCGTCGTCGGGATCGACCCACTGACCCGAGGCGGCGACGGCCGCCCTGCTGGCTCCCATGCGCGGTTCGGTACCCACGATCGGCCCCTGGGACAAACCGCTCGCCGTGATCGGCCGGGACCCGCAGACTCCAGGGGTGGAAAGACTGTCCGACAAGCTCCTGAACTGGGCGAGCATCCTCGACGACGAGACCCGCCGGCAGGCCGAGCGCACCGCCTCCCTCGACATCGTCGACCCCCACGTGGCGCTCATGCCCGACGCGCACCTCGGCAAGGGCGCGACCGTGGGGTCGGTGCTGCCGACGCGCGCGGCGATCATCCCGGCGGCGGTCGGCGTCGACATCGGCTGCGGCATGATCGCCGTCCGCACACCCTGGTCGGTGGACGAGGTGCGGGCACGTGGCCCCCTGGCGCCGCTGCGCGGGGACATCGAGCGGGCGGTCCCGCTGTCGGCGGGCCGGTACAACAAGAAGCTCACCGCGACCGCCCGGCGGCGGGTGGAGGAGCTGGAGGCGAAGGCCGAGGAGCTCGGCGACCGCGTGCTGGCCTCGGTCACGACGACGGCGCCGAACTGGGCGATGCAGCTGGGCAGCCTCGGTTCCGGCAACCACTTCATCGAGGTGACCGCCGACGAGCGCGACCGCGTCTGGCTGTTCCTGCACTCGGGCAGCCGCGGAGTGGGCAACAAGATCGCCCAGAAGCACATCGCGATCGCCCAGGAGCGGGCCCGGCGGGACGGCCTGGACCTGCCCGACCGCGACCTCGCCTGGCTCGACGAGGGCACTCCGGAGTTCGACCGGTACGTCGCCGAGCTGCGCTGGGCGCAGCACTTCGCGCTGCTCAACCGCGAGGAGATGATGGACCGGGTCGCCGACTGCCTGGCCCGGCACATGCGGGCCGACAGCACGCCGGAGCTCGAGCGGATCAACTGCCACCACAACTTCAGCCAGCACGAGAAGCACTTCGGCGAGCAGCTGTGGGTGTCGCGGAAGGGCGCGATCCAGGCGGAGAAGGGGCAGGCGGGGCTCATCCCCGGCTCGATGGGGACGGCGAGCTACGTCGTCACCGGCCTGGGCAACCCGGAGTCGCTGAACAGCTCGCCGCACGGCGCCGGCCGGGTGTTCTCACGCACGAAGGCGCGCAAGACGTTCACCCGGGCCCAGCTGGAGGAGTCGATGCGCGGCATCGAGTGGCGGCACAGCGACGCGTTCCTCGACGAGATCCCCGCCGCCTACAAGGACGTGGACGTCGTCATGGCCGACGCGGCCGACCTGGTGGAGGTGCGCCACACGCTGCGCCAGCTGGTGAACGTGAAGGGCGACTGAGCCGCTACCGTGCAGCACTTGTGACGGCCGTCTCACCTGGTCCCCGGCTCGACCGGGGCGTCCACCTCGGGTACGCGCTGGGCTCGATCGGGACGGCGGCGTTCGGCACGGTGCCGGGGCTGCTGCTCCTGTACTACCTGACCGACGTGCTGGGCGTGGCCGCCGGGGTCGCGGGTCTGGTGGTGTTCCTGCCCAAGGCGTGGGACGTCTGGCTCAACCCGTGGATCGGCAGCCGGTCGGACCGCACGGTGAGCGGCTGGGGGCCCCGCCGGCCGTGGATGCTGGCCGGCGGGGTCACCCTGCCCCCGCTGTTCGTGCTCGTGTTCGCCGGCCCCGGCGCCCCGCCCTGGGTGGCCGCCACCTGGGTCGCGGTGACCTTCCTGCTGGCGGCCACCGCCTACGGGCTGTTCCAGGTGCCCTACGTAGCCCAGCCGGCGGAGATCACCGACGACCCGGGTGAGCGGGCCACCCTGATGTCGTGGCGCGTGGCGGCGCTCGCCGTCGGCATCCTGCTCGCCGGCGCCGGGGCGCCCGCCGTCGTCGACCTGGCCGGCGGCGGGCGCGGCGGTCACCTGGCGATGGCGGTCTTCGTGGCCGTGCTGCTGGCGGTCGGCATGCTGGGCGCGGTCGCCGGGACCCGGCGGGCGCCGACGCTCACCCAGGTGCGCAGCGAGGAGCGGCTGGGCGCCGCGCTGGCGCTGGCGTGGCGGTCCCGGCCGTTCCGGGTGCTGCTCACCGGGTTCGTCGTCCAGGCGCTGGGGATCGGCGTGATGCTGGCCGGGGTGCCGTACTACTCGCGCCAGGTCCTCGGCGACCCGGCCGCCGGATCGCTGCTGTTCGCCGCGCTGGTGGGCCCGGCGATCCTCGTCATGCCGCTGTGGCTGCGGGTCAGCCGCACCGTGGGCAAGCGCGCCGGGCTGCTCTCCTCGGCCACTCTCTTCGCGGCCGCGGCGGCGGGCCTGGCGGTGGGCGACGCGGGCGGGACCGGGCTGGTGCTGGCCCTCGTCGTCCTCGTGGGGATCGGCTACGCCGGCATGCAGATGTTCCCGCTCGCCATGCTGCCCGACGTCATCGCCGCCGACGAGGCGGCGTCCGGCCGGCGACGGGCCGGCGTGTTCACCGGGGTCTGGACGGCGGCCGAGACCCTCGGGCTCGCGATCGGCCCGGGGCTGCTCGGCGGACTGCTCGCGCTGGCCGGCTACGTCTCCTCCACCGGTGGGGAGACGGTGACCCAGTCCTCGACCGCCCTCACCGCCGTCCGGCTCGGCTTCAGCGTGCTGCCCGCCGTGCTCGTCCTGGCCAGCCTGCCCGTGCTCGCCCGCTACCGCCTCACCCCCGCGACCGCCCAGGAGGTCCCCGCGTGAACCCGCAGGACGTGCTCGCCGAGCTCACCGCGTTGCAGGCCGGCGACGTGCCCACCCACGGGGGCGCCACCATGGCCTACGTCTACGACTCCGGCCGGGCCGAGGTCGAGGAGCTGGCGGCGGCCGCCCAGGCGGCGTTCCAGTGGACGAACGCGCTGGACCCGACCGCCTTCCCCAGCGTGGCCCGCATCGAGAACGACCTGGTCGGCGCCGCGCTCGGACTGCTCGGCGGCGGGCCTGATGCCGTGGGGACGCTGACCAGCGGCGGCACCGAGAGCTGCGAGCTCGCCGTCCTCGCCGCGCGCGAGCAGTGGCGGGCGCGGGGCGGGGCCGGACGGCCCCGGCTGCTCCTGCCGGTCACCGCCCACGCGGCCTTCCGCAAGGCCGCGCACCTGTTCGGGGTGGAGGTCGTCGACATCCCGGTCGACGCGGAGACCTGCCGCGCCGACCCGTCGGCGGTGGTGCGGCAGCTGGACGAGCGCACCGTGCTGGCGGTCGTCAGCGCGCCGTCCTACCCGCACGGAGTGCTCGACCCCGTGGGGGAGATCGCCGGGCTCGCGGCCGGCGCCGGGGTGCCCTGCCACGTGGACGCCTGCATCGGCGGCTGGGTGCTGCCCTTCCTGGACGACGTCCCGGAGCCCTTCGACCTGTCGGTACCGGGGGTGACGTCGCTGTCGGTGGACCTGCACAAGTACGGCTACGCGCCCAAGGGCGTCTCGGTGCTGCTGACCGCCACCCCCGAGCTCCGGCACGCGCACTGGTTCACCACCGCCGGCTGGCCGGGCTACCCCGTGGTCAACCCGACCCTGGCCGGCACCCGCCCGGCCGGTGCCATGGCGGCCGCCTGGGCGGTGCACCGGTGGCTGGGCGACGACGGCTACCGGGAGCTCGCCGCCCGCGCGCGCCGGGCCACGTGCGCCCTGGCCGAGGGCGTGCGCGACATCCCCGGGGTGCGCGTGGTCGGGCGCCCCGCCACCACCCTCGTGGCGCTGGCCGCGGACGGCCCGGACGGCGTGGACGTCCTCAACCTCGCCGACGAGATGACCGCCCGCGGCTGGCTGCTGCAGCCGCAGCCGCCCTTCGCCCAGGACGGTGGGGACCTCCCGGCCACCCTGCACCTCACCGTCACGGCGGCCACCGCCGACCGGGTGACGGCCCTGCTGGCCGATCTCCGCGACGCGGCCCGGGCGGCCGCCGCGCTCCCCCGCCCCGTGCCCGATCCCGAGCTGGTGGCGGCGGCCGCCACGATCGACCCCGCGGCGCTGACCGTGGCCGAGGTGGAGGCGTTGCTCGAGCTGGCCGGGATCTCCGGCGGCTCGCTCCCCGAGCGCATGGCCCCGGTGCACGCCCTGGTCGCGGCGCTGCCCCGACCGGTCGCCGAGCGGCTGCTGGCCGGCGTCCTCGGCCGGGTCTACCGGCCCTGATGTCCTTCCGGCCCCGTCCCGGGGCCCGCCCTGAGCGTGCGAAGGGCGGGGAGGACGAGGTCCTCCCTCAGCGGGTGACGCCCTGGTCGCGCGCACAGGCCGCCACGGCCTCGGCGACGGCGGTCGCGACCCGGCGGTCCAGCGGGCTGGGCACGATGTAGTCGGGCCGCAGGTCGGCACCGACGACGCCGGCGATGGCCGTGGCGGCCGCGAGCTTCATCTCCTCGGTGATGCTGGTCGCGCCGGCGTCGATCGCGCCGCGGAAGACCCCCGGGAAGGCGAGCACGTTGTTGATCTGGTTCGGCAGGTCGCTGCGGCCGGTGGCGACGACGGCGGCGTACTTGGCGGCCATCTGCGGATCCACCTCGGGCGTCGGGTTGGCCAGGGAGAACACGATGCAGTTCTCCGCCATCGACGCGATCGCCTCCTCGGGGACCGAGCCCCCGGAGACCCCCAGGTAGACGTCGGCCCCGCGCAGCGCCGAGACCATGGAGCCGGCGAACCCCGACGGGTTGGTGTTCTCGGCGAGCCACCGCTTGGTGCCGGTCAGCCCGTCGCGGCCGAGGTGCAGGACGCCGCGCGAGTCGGCCACGGCGATCTCTCCCACCCCCGCCTCGAGCAGGATCTTGGTGCAGGCGACGCCGGCGGCGCCGGCGCCCGAGACGACGACCCGCAGGTCCCCCAGTTCCCGGCCGACCACCGCCGCGGCGTTGCGCAGCGCGGCGAGCACGACGATCGCCGTGCCGTGCTGGTCGTCGTGCATGACGGGGATGTCCAGGCGCTCGCGCAGCCGGGCCTCGATCTCGAAGCAGCGGGGGGCGCTGATGTCCTCGAGGTTGATCCCGCCGAACGACGGCGCGATGGCGGCGACCGTCTCGACGATCTCGTCGACGTCGGTCGTGGAGAGGACGATCGGCACCGAGGAGAGACCGGCGAACTCGCTGAACAGGCACGCCTTGCCCTCCATCACCGGCAGGGACGCGGCCGGGCCGATGTCGCCGAGCCCGAGGACGGCGGTGCCGTCGGAGACCACCGCGACGACACGGGGCGCCCAGGTGAACCGGCGGGCCAGCTCCGGCTCGGCGGCGATCGCGCTGGACACCCGGGCGACGCCCGGCGTGTACGTGAGGGCGAGGTCGGCGATGGAGCCGATCGAGCGGGTGGAGGACACGGAGAGCTTCCCGCCCTCGTGCACCGCGAACGCCGGATCGGCGGCGAAGCGGTCGGTGCCGACGTGGTCCCCGGAGGCCGGATTTCCGCTCATGGGCACAGCAGCGTAACCACGGCCGGAGGCCGCCCTGTCGCTACGGTGCGCACGTGGAGATCAGCGAGCTCGCCGTGCCCGACAGTTACGTCATCGATCTGACGCCGCACGGGGACACGCGGGGCAGTTTCACCGAGTGGTATCGCGCCGACCTGCTGTCCCAAACAGTGGGACACCCGCTGGCCCTGGCGCAGGCCAACCACAGCGTCTCCAGCGCGGGCGCCCTGCGCGGCGTGCACTTCGCCCTGGTGCCCCCCGGTCAGGCCAAGTACGTCTACTGCCCCTCCGGCCGGGTGCTCGACGTCGTCGTCGACGTGCGCGTCGACTCCCCCACCTTCGGCGTGCACGACGCGGTGCTGCTGGACAGCGAGCAGCCGCGCGCGGTCTACCTGGCCGAGGGGCTGGGCCACGCGTTCGTCGCCCTCGCCGACCGCAGCTCGGTCACCTACCTGGTCTCCTCCGCCTACGACCCGGGCCGGGAGTTCGGCATCTCCCCCCTGGACCCCGACCTGGACCTGCCCTGGCCGTCGGGCCTCGATCTCCAGCTGTCGGCCAAGGACCGGAACGCGCCCACCCTCGCCGAGGCGCGCGAGCAGGGGTTGCTGCCGACCATGGCCGAGTGCGCCGCGCGGTACGCCCAGCTACGCGAGGTCTGAGAGCGGACCCGGCGGAGGGGCGTCCGGGAGCCGGCCGGGGCGCGGCCAGAGCCGGCCCACGACGCGGCCGACGGCGACGGCGACACCGAAGGAACGGCTGTCGTCGGTCAGGAACGGGTTGTCCCCCTCGACCCAGCACCCGCCGTCGACGGCGCGGCGCACCCGCTTGACCACCAGCAGCTCCGGTCGGGCCGGGAAGCGGGCCAGCACGACGTCACCGGGGTGGACCGGCCACCCGACGGGCAGCCGCCGCACGACCAGCCGGTCCCCGTGCCGGACGGTGGGTGACATCGACGGGCCGGCCACCCGGGCCAGCACCCAGCGCGCCGGCAGCCCGGGAACGCCCTCCGGACCGCGACCGCCCGACGTGTTCGCGCTGATCACCGGGGGTAGGGTCGCAGAAGATCCAACCCCACGAACCCGGAGGCATCTCTCATGCGTCTGTTCCGCATGTTCTCCGCCGTGGAGGCCACCGCGCACTGCGACCTCCCCTGCGGCGTGTACGACCCGGCCCAGGCCCGCATCGAGGCGGAATCGGTCAAGGCCATCCAGGAGAAGTACCAGAGCAACGAGGACCCGGTCTACCGAACCCGGGCGATCATGATCAAGGAGCAGCGGGCCGACCTGGTCAAGCACCACCTGTGGGTGCTGTGGACCGACTACTTCAAGCCGCCGCACTTCGAGAAGTACCCGCACCTGCACGAGCTGTTCAACAAGGCCACGAAGCAGGCAGGTGCGGCCGGCGGCAAGGGCAGCATGGACCCCGCCGAGGGCCAGAAGCTGCTCGACTACATCGCGGAGATCGACAAGATCTTCTGGGAGACCAAGGCCGCTGCCTGAGCCTCCCGCAGGACCCCTCGGCTGCCGGGCCGCCCAGGTGGGCGGCCCGGCAGCCACGTCTCGTGCAGCCCTTCGGGCCTGGCGGCGCCGGGCCTGCGCCTAGGGTTTGCCCATGCGTGATTCGGAGGACTTCGTGATCGACGTCGGGGCCCTCCTGGAGAAGGTCGAGGCCGCGCCGCCCATCGAGGCGGTGGAGGCCGTGACGGACGCCCTGGGCGCAATGGTCGAGGCCCGCAGGGTGACCCTGCTGATCGCCGATTTCACCGGCCGGGCCGTCGTCCGGCTGACATCCGCCGTGCCCGTCGAGGGCGCCCGCGAGCGCGGGGCCGAGCAGGCCGAGACGCTGCCGCTGGACGGCACGGTCTACGAGCAGGTGCTGCGGACGCAGGAGGCCGACGTCCGGGAGTCCGCCGGCGGGGCGGTGATGGTCGTGCCGGTCACCGACCGGGGCGACGCGATCGGCGTGATCGAGATAGAGCTGGCCCGATACCCCTCCCAGAAGGAGATGGCCGACGTCCGCAACGCGGCGCACGCGCTCGCCTACGTCGTCATCGCCGCCCGCAGGCACACCGACGTCTTCGAGTGGGGCCAGCGCACGACGCCGTTCGCGCTGGCGGCGGAGATCCAGCGCCGACTGCTGCCGGCGTCCTACACGTGCGAGGCCGGCCAGTTCACCCTCGCCGGCTGGTTGGAGCCGGCCAGCTCGGTCGGTGGGGACACCTTCGACTACACGCTCGACCGCGACCGCCTCCAGCTGTCGATCACCGACGCCGTCGGCCACCAGGTCTCGGCAGCCCTGCTGGCCACACTCCTGGTCGGCGCCCTGCGCAACGGCCGACGCCGCGGCCTCGACCTCGCCGAACAGGCCAGGTACGCCAACGACTCCCTGGCGGAGAACGCGGACGCCGGGCAGTTCGTCACCGGGCAGCTGGTGGAGGTGGACCTGCACGCCGGCACCGCGACCGTCGTCAACGCCGGGCACGTCCTCCCACTGCGGCTGCGCGACGGCCGGGTGGAGGAGATCGAACTACGGGTCGAACCGCCGTTCGGCGTCGTGCCCGGCAAGTCCTTCGGCGCCCAGCCCTTCCCGCTCGAGCCCGGGGACCGGATCGTCTTCCTGACCGACGGCATGCAGGAACGCAACGCGGTCGACCTGGACGTCGCCAGGGCTCTCGCCGACACGGCCGACCTTCACCCGCGTGAGGTGGTCCGCGCCCTCGGCCGGGCCGTGCTCAAGGAGACCGGCGGGGACCTCCGCGACGACGCCACGATGATCTGCCTCGACTGGTACGGCGGGCCGCCCCGGTCGCGCACCACCGAGCAGGGGGCCGACCCTGACATCACCTCGCCCCCTGCCTGAACCCGGCGTCCGGACCATCCCGGGCCGGGGCCGGTACGGTCTGAGGACGATGCGCATCGACCGGGCCGGGTGGCCTTTCATCACCGGACCCCTCCTTCCCGCGGCCGGCCTCGGCGTGGCCGGACGCCGGTGGGCCGTCTGGCCGTTCCTGGCCCTCTCGGCCTACATGGCCCTGTTCTTCCGGGATCCCGACCGGCGGTGCGACACCGTGCCGGCCGATCCGGACGACGTCCTCTCCCCCGCCGACGGCGTGGTCATGGTCGCCGGCGAGCCCCAGGAAGGGGTGGCGCCCGACGACGCCCCCGAGGGCGGCTGGCAGCAGATCAGCGTCTTCCTGTCGGTGGTCGACGTGCACGTGAACCGCTCCCCCTACCGCGGCGAGGTCGTGGAGAGCTCCTACCGCAGGGGCAGCTTCCTGGCGGCCTACCGCAAGGAATCGGCGCACCGCAACGAGCGCAGCGAGCTGCGGCTCCGGGACGGCGACCGCACGGTCGTCTTCCGCCAGATCGTCGGGGTGCTGGCGCGCCGGATCGTCACCCGCACCGGGCCGGGCCGCACGCTGGCGACGGGGGAACGCATGGGGCTGATGAAGTTCGGCTCCCGCATGGACGTCTTCGTGCCGCGCGAGTGCACCCTCACCGTGACCAAGGGGCAGCGCGTGCGCGGCGGCGAGACCGTCATCGCCCGCTGGCCCTCGGCCGGCTGAGGGCATCGGCGTGCCCAGCTCCGCGTCCGGTGAGCGCCGTCCGCAGACCCGTCGCACGGCCACCGTCGAGTTCGTCCGCGGTTCCGTGCGGGGAAGCCGGCGCCGCGCGCTGGCCACGCTGCCCAGCCTGTTCACCCTCGGCAACATGCTGTGCGGCTTCGGCGCGATCCTGGTCTCCATCCGCGGTCAGTACACCCTCGCCGCCGTCCTGATCGGGCTCTCGGTGCTGTTCGACATCACCGACGGCGCCGTCGCCCGGCTGGTGGGCGCGGTGACGCCCTTCGGCCTGCAGTTCGACTCGCTGGCCGACCTGGTCTCCTTCGGCCTGGCACCGGCGCTGCTGGCGTTCACGCTGTTCTCCGAGGGCCGCGACGAGTGGGACCCGGTGGGCTGGGTGGTCTGCTTCCTCTGGGTGGCGTGCGCAGCCATCCGGCTCGCCCGCTTCAACACCACCATCGACCCGACGGCGGACAAGCGGTACTTCATCGGCATGCCCAGCCCCGGTGCGGCCGGTGTCGTGCTCGCGTCGGTGTTCGCGTTCGGCGACGACATGCAGGGCCGCGACCGGCTCTGGGTGCTGCTGGTGGTCGCGGTCCCGGCCGTGCTGATGGTGACCAACATCCGGTTCCGGTCCTTCCGCTCGCTGGTCAGCCCCAAGAGCGGTCGCCCCTACGGGCTGGTCGCCACGGCTGTGCTGCTGGTGATCGGTTTCGCGCTGTTCCCCGTCGTCACCGGGTGCGTGCTGGCCTACGGCTACCTGCTGGCCCCGGTCCTCGTCCCGGTGCTCTCCCCGCTGGGCCGGCTGGTGCCCGGACGGCTCAAGGAGGTCCTGTCGTGAGCGTGCGGCCGATCCGGCCCGACGACGTCCCCGCCGTGGTCGGGCTGGTGCGCGAGCTCGCCGACTACGAGCGCGCCCTCTCCGAGGTCCGGCTGACCGAGGAGCAGCTCACCGACTGCCTGTTCGGCGCCTCCCCGGCCCTGGGGGGGGGGGGGGGGGGGGGGGGGGGGGGGGGGGGGGGGGGGGGGCGGGGGGGGGGGGGGGGGGGGGGCCGGGGGGGGGGGGGGGGGGGGGGGGGGGGGGGGGCGGCCTCGCGCGGCGGGGGCCCGGTGGCGGGCACCCAGGCCG
>NZ_JBJHAK010000025.1:0-69986 GCF_054050975.1 Blastococcus sp. SYSU DS0828
CCCCCCCCCCCCCCCCCCCCCCCCCCCCCCCCCCCCCCCCCCCCCCCCCCCCCCCCCCCCCCCCCCCCCCCCCCCCCCCCCCCCCCCCCCCCCCCCCCCACCGCCCCCCGCGCCACCCGTCCGACCACCGAGAGGGAGACGTGACCTCCACCGACTCGTCCGCGCCCCCGGCGCCGCGCAGGTACGCGATCGTCGGCACCGGCCACCGCGCGGAGATGTACGTCGCGGCGCTGCTGGGCAGCCACGCCGACGTGGGCCGGCTGGTCGCCCTCTGCGACCCCAACCGCGTCCGCATGGCCTACTACCAGCGCCAGTACGCCGCGGCCCACCCCGGCGCGGCGCCCCTGCCGGCGTACGTGCCGCAGGACTTCGACTCGATGCTCGAGGCCGAGCGCCCGGACACCGTCATCGTCGCCAGCGTCGACCACACGCACGCGGAGTACGTCTCCCGCGCGCTGCGCGCCGGGCACGACGTCATCTGCGAGAAGCCGCTCACCACCGACGCCGCGGGCTGCGCCACGATCGTGGACGCGGTCGCCGACAGCGGGCGCGACCTGGTCGTCACCTTCAACTACCGCTACTCGCCGCGGAACGCCGCCGTCCGCCGGCTCGTCGCCGAGGGCGCGATCGGCGCGGTCACCTCGGTGCACTTCGAGTGGGTGCTGGACTCCGTCCACGGCGCCGACTACTTCCGCCGCTGGCACCGGGACAAGTCGCTGTCCGGCGGCCTGTTCGTGCACAAGGCCACGCACCACTTCGACCTGGTCAACTGGTGGGTCGACGCGGTTCCCGAGACCGTCTTCGCCCTCGGCGACCTGCGCTTCTACGGCGACGCCAACGCGAAGGAGCGGGGCCTGGGCGAACGTCCGGCGCGCAGCCACGGCGCCCCGGACGCCGGCCGCGACCCGTTCGCCCTCGACCTGGCCGGGAACGACCGGCTGCGCGCGCTCTACCTCGACGCCGAGGCCGAGGACGGTTACGTCCGCGACCAGGACGTGTTCTCCCCGGGCATCACCATCGAGGACAACATGGCGCTGCTGCTCGGCTACGGCGGCGGCCCGATGCTCAGCTACTCGCTCAACGCCCACGGCCCGTGGGAGGGCTACCGGGTGAGCATCAACGGCACCGAGGGCCGGATCGAGCTGTCGGTGGTCGAGCGGGCGGCGGTGATCGCCGCCGACGACGTCATCGGCGGGTTCGGCGTGGCCGTCGACCCCAGCGCCACCCCCGAGGCGGCCCCGGCGTCCTCCGGTGCCCGCACCGAGGGCACCGAGCTGCTGCTGCAGCGCCGCTGGGAGACCGCCCAGCGGATCCAGGTGCCGGAGGGGCCCGGCGCGCACGGTGGCGGCGACGCCCTCCTCCTCGACGACCTGTTCCGCCCCGGCACCCGACCCGACCCGCTCGGCCAGGCGGCCGGCTGGCTCGACGGCGTCCGCAGCGTCCTCGTCGGCGCGGCCGCCAACCGGTCCCTGACCACCGGCCAGGTCGTGCACCTGGCCGACTTCGGCATCCCGCTGCGGCCCGAGGTCGCAGCCGCTCCCGCCGGGAGCACCCGATGACCCCTTCACCCGCCCCGGAGGCAAGCACCGTGTCCAGCTCGATCGGCATCATCATGAACGGCGTCACCGGCCGGATGGGCTACCGCCAGCACCTGGTCCGGTCCATCCTCGCGATCCGGGACGCCGGCGGCCTGGAGCTCGCCGACGGCCGCAGGGTCGTGCCCGAGCCGATCCTGGTCGGGCGCAACGAGCGCAAGCTGGCCGACCTGGCCGCCCAGCACGGCATCGAGCGGTGGACGACGGACCTGGACGAGGCGCTGCGCGACGACTCCGCGCCGATCTACTTCGACGCGCAGGTCACGCAGGCGCGGGAGAAGTCGATCAAGGCCGCGATCGCCGCCGGCAAGCACGTCTACACCGAGAAGCCGACCGCGGAGTCCCTCGACGGCGCTCTGGAGCTGGCCCGGCTGGCCGCCGAGGCCGGGGTGAAGAACGGGGTGGTCCACGACAAGCTCTACCTGCCGGGCCTGGTGAAGCTGAAGCGGCTGATCGACGGCGGCTTCTTCGGCCGCATCCTGTCGGTGCGCGGCGAGTTCGGCTACTGGGTCTTCGAGGGTGACTGGCAGGAGGCCCAGCGGCCCAGCTGGAACTACCGCAAGGAGGACGGCGGCGGGATCGTCGTCGACATGTTCTGCCACTGGTCCTACGTGCTGGAGAACCTCTTCGGCCGGCCGGAGGCGGTCACCGCCAAGGCGGTCACGCACATCCCGACCCGCATCGACGAGCACGGGCAGGCCTACCCGGCCACCGCCGACGACGCCGCGTACGGGATCTTCGAGCTGCCCGGCGGCGTGATCGCGCAGATCAACTCCTCGTGGGCGGTGCGGGTCTACCGGGACGAGCTGGTCGAGTTCCAGGTCGACGGCACCGAGGGCAGCGCCGTCGCCGGGCTGCGCGAGTGCAAGATCCAGCACCGCGCCACCACGCCCAAGCCGGTGTGGAACCCCGACCTGCCGGTCACCGAGCGGTTCCGCGACCAGTGGCAGGTCGTGCCGGACAACGCCGACCTGGACAACGGCTTCCGGGCGCAGTGGGAGCAGTTCCTCCGCCACGTGCTGGAGGACGCCCCGCACCCGTACGACTTCCTCGCCGGTGCGCGCGGCGTCCAGGTCGCCGAGCTGGGCCTGCAGTCCTCCGCCGAGGGCCGCCGGATCGAGATCCCCGAGGTGACGGTGTGAGCGGCCCGGCCGTCCTCCTGCCCCGCGCCGACGGCACCGTCGGCGAGCACCGGCTCGGCGAGCCCGGCGCCTTCACCCGCCCCGACGGCCCGCTGACCAGCCGCACCGCCTACGCCGCCGCGCACGTCGTCGCCGACCCGCTCGGCGACAACACCCCGGGTGCGCCGGTGGACGTCGACTGGGACGCGACCCTGGCCTTCCGCCGGCACCTGTGGTCCTACGGCCTGGGCGTCGCCGACGCGATGGACACCGCCCAGCGCGGCATGGGCATGCCCTGGAGCACCACCGCCGAGCTGATCCGCCGCTCGGCCGCCGAGGCGCGGGCCTGCGGCGGGCTCCTGGCCTGCGGGGCGGGCACCGACCAGGCGCCGGCCGAGCTGGCCGGCACCGACGAGGTGCTGGCCGCCTACCTCGAGCAGATCGAGGTGATCGAGGGCGCCGGGGCCAACGTGATCATCATGGCCAGCCGGCAGCTGGCCCGGGTGGCCGGCAGCGCCGAGGACTACGCCAAGGTCTACGGCCGGCTGCTCGAGCAGGTGTCCCGGCCGGTGATCCTGCACTGGCTCGGCCCCATGTTCGACCCGGCGCTGGCCGGCTACTGGGGCTCGGCGCAGCTGGCCGAGGCCACCGACACCGTGCTGCAGGTGATCGCCGACCACAGCGCCAAGGTCGACGGCATCAAGGTCTCGATGCTCGACGAGGCGCACGAGGTGGACATGCGCCGCCGGCTGCCCGACGGCGTCCGGCTCTACACCGGCGACGACTTCAACTACCCGACGCTGGTGCGCGGGGACGGCGAGTCGTACTCGCACGCCCTGCTGGGCATCTTCGACGCGATCGCCCCGGCCGCCTCCACCGCGCTGCAGGCGCTGGACCGCGGCGACCTGGCCACCTACGACCGGCTGCTGGAGCCGACCGTGGCGCTGTCCCGGCACCTGTTCGGCGCGCCCACCTACTACTACAAGACCGGGATCGTCTTCCTCGCCTGGCTGGCCGGTCACCAGCCGGGCTTCCGGATGGTCGGCGGGCTGGAGAGCGCCCGCAGCCCGCAGCACCTGGCCGAGGTGTTCCGGCTGGCCGACGCCGCCGGACTGCTGCCCGACCCGGAGCTCGCCGCTGCCCGGATGCGCACCTACCTGCAGACCGTGGGGGTGGGCCAGTGAGCGCCGACCCGCGGTTGGCGAAGCTGTCGATCAACCACAAGACGGTCGAGGGCTGGCCGATGCCCGACTTCGTCGACGGCGTGGCCGCGGCGGGGCTGTCCGCGCTCGGCACCTGGCGCGAGCCGGTCGCCGAGTTCGGGCTGGAGCGGACGGCGAAGCTGATCCGCGACGCCGGGCTGCGGGTGTCCTCGCACTGCCGCGGCGGTTTCCTGACCGCGACCGACCCGGCCGCCCGGGCCGCGGCCCTCGAGGACAACCGGCAGGCGATCGACGAGGCCGCCGCCCTGGACGCGGGGTCGCTGGTCATGGTGGTCGGCGGGCTGCCGGCCGGATCGCGGGACCTGGTGGGAGCCCGGGAGCGGGTGGCCGATGCGCTGGCCGAGCTCGCGCCGTACGCGGGGGAGCGTGGGGTCCGGCTCTCGCTGGAGGCGCTGCACCCGATGTACTGCGCCGACCGGGCCGTGCTCTCCACCCTCGGCCAGGCCCTCGACCTGGCGGCGCCCTTCCCGTCGGCGCAGGTGGGCGTCGTGGTCGACACCTTCCACCTGTGGTGGGACCCGGAGGTCTGGCGGTCGATCGAGCGGGCCGGCGACCGGATCGCCTCCTTCCAGGTCTGCGACTTCCTCATGCCCATCCCGGCCGACGCGTTGATGGCCCGCGGCTACATGGGCGACGGGGTGATCGACTTCCCGCCGTTCGTGGCAGCGGTCGAGGCCGCGGGCTGGACCGGGGACGTCGAGGTGGAGATCTTCAACGCCGACGTCTGGGCCCAGCCCAAGGCCGAGGTCGTGGAGACGGTGAAGCAGCGCTACCTGGACGTCGTGGTGCCCGGCGTCGGGGCG
This sequence comes from Blastococcus sp. SYSU DS0828, assembly GCF_054050975.1. NCBI lineage: Bacteria > Bacillati > Actinomycetota > Actinomycetes > Geodermatophilales > Geodermatophilaceae > Blastococcus > Blastococcus sp. SYSU DS0828. The sequence goes on from NZ_JBJHAK010000025.1 coordinate 4,743, forward strand.
GGTGGCGTGGGCGCGGGCAGGGTGGAGTCGGCGTGAGGGTGCTGGTCACCGGGGGTGCCGGCCGGCTGGGCCGCAGCGTCGTCGACGGGCTGGCCGACGCCGGCCACGAGGTCGTCTCGGTCGACGTCACCGCGGCGCCGTCGGAGAAGGCCGCCGCGACGTTCCCCGCCGACCTGGCCGACCTCGGCCAGGCCTACGGCGTCATGGCCCGCTACCGGCCCGACGCCGTGGTGCACCTGGCGGCCATCGCCGTCCCGTTCAGCCGTCCCGAGTCGGTCATCCACGCGACCAACACCGCGCTGGCCTACAACGTGCTGCAGGCCGCGGTCGACTCCGGCGTCGGCACCGTGGTGACCGCCAGCAGCCCCACGGTCATGGGGTACGGCAGCCCGGCCGGCTGGGCGCCGCGGTACCTGCCGCTGGACGAGGACCACCCGGCGCGGCCGTGGAACGCCTACGGGCTGTCCAAGCTGGCCGCCGAGCAGACCATGCGGATGTTCGCCGCCCAGTACGGCGACCGGGTGCGGCTGGCGGCGTTCCGGCCGTGCTTCGTGATCGCCCCGGAGGAGTGGGCGGGCGCGCCGACCCAGCAGGGGCACACGGTGCGCGAGCGGATCGCCGACCCGCGGCACGGCGCGGTCTCGCTGTTCAACTACGTCGACGCCCGGGACTGCGCGGACTTCCTGGACACGTTGCTGGGCAAGGCCGGTGAGGTGCCCAACGGCGAGGTGTACTTCGTCGGCGCGCGGGACGCGCTGGCCGAGGCGCCGCTGGCCGAGCTGCTGCCCGAGCACTCCGGGGTCGCGCCCGAGCTGGCGGCCGGGCTGACCGGCACCAGCCCGGCGTTCAGCACCGCGAAGGCCGAGCGGCTGCTGGGCTGGACGGCGTCGCGCAGCTGGCGCACGGAGCTGCGATGAGCACGGTCACCCGGCTGTCCAGCCGGCTGTTCCGGCTGCCGCTGTCCCGGCCGTGGGGCGCCGACGTGCCCGCGCTGCACCTGCTGGTCACCGAGCTGGAGACCAGCGACGGGCGCACCGGCACCGGGTTCAGCTGGACGCCGTCGATCGGGGCCCGCGCGCTGCAGGCGCTCGTCGACTCCGACGTCGCCCCGGTGGTCATCGGCGGGCCGGTGGAGCCCGGCGTGGTCTGGGACCGGCTCTGGTGGCACCTGCACGAGGCCGGCGGTGGCGGGCTGACCACGATGGCGATCGCCGCCGTCGACACCGCGCTGTGGGACCTCGCGGCGAAGGCGGCCGGGCGGAGCCTGGTCGACCACCTGGGCCGCCGACGGGACTCGGTCGCCGTCTACGGCAGCGGGGTCAACTTCCACTACTCCCTCGAGGAGCTGGTGGCGCAGACCGAGCGCTGGGTCGCCGACGGGTGCACCGCGGTGAAGATCAAGGTGGGCCGGCGGGACCTGGCCGAGGACGTCGAGCGGGTGGCCGCCGTCCGCGCGGTGCTCGGACCGCACCGCCGGCTGATGGTCGACGCCAACCAGCGCTGGGACCTGCCGACGGCGATGCGTGCGGTCCGGGCCATGTCGGCCTTCGACCTGTACTGGGTCGAGGAGCCGCTGGTCGCCGACGACCTGCCCGCGCTGGGCCGGTTGCACGACGCCGGGCTGGGCGTGCCGATCGCGGTGGGGGAGAACGTCTACACCGCGTTCCAGTACCGCGCGCTGCTGGCGTCCGGGGCGGCCGACGTCGTCCAGCCCAACGTCGTGCGGGTGGGGGGCATCACGCCGTTCCTGCGGATCGCCCAGCTGGCGGCTGCGGCGAGCGTGCCGGTGGCGCCCCATCTGCTGCCGGACCTCTCCGGCCAGTTGGCGATGTGCCTGCCGCTGACCACCATGGTCGAGGACGTCGAGGACGCCTCGTTCGCGGCGCTGGGGGCGCTCGCCCGGCCCAGCGGGGTGGCCATCGCCGACGGCGTCCTGCGTGCCGACACCGCCCCCGGGCACGGCCTGGTCTTCGCCACCGACCGGATGGCGGAGCTGACCGGATGAGGATCCTTGACGCCGGAAAGCGCTTGCCCATAGGGTGAGCGGAGTCACACCGTGCGGGAGCGCGGCCCCACGCGTTCGCGTCGGGACCGTTCCGCGCCGCCCGTCCCACCCCGTCAGAGCGAGGGAGCTCCCCGATGGCATCGGTCACCTACGACAAGGCGACCCGGCTCTACCCCGGCGGTTCGACGCCGGCGGTCGACCAGCTGGACCTGGCGGTCGAGGACGGCGAGTTCCTCGTGCTGGTCGGCCCGTCGGGCTGCGGGAAGTCGACGTCGCTGCGGATGCTGGCCGGGCTGGAGGAGGTCGACGGCGGCGCGATCCGGATCGGCGACCGCGACGTCACCGACGTGCCGCCCAAGGACCGTGACATCGCGATGGTGTTCCAGAACTACGCGCTGTACCCGCACATGAGCGTGGCCGACAACATGGGCTTCGCCCTGAAGATCGCCGGGATGGGCAAGGACGAGCGGGCCACCCGGGTGCGGGAGGCGGCCAAGCTGCTGGACCTCGAGGACTACCTGGACCGCAAGCCCAAGGCGCTGTCGGGCGGGCAGCGGCAGCGGGTGGCGATGGGGCGGGCGATCGTGCGCCAGCCCCAGGTGTTCCTGATGGACGAGCCGCTGAGCAACCTGGACGCCAAGCTGCGGGTGCAGACCCGCACCCAGATCGCCTCGCTGCAGCGCCGCCTGGGCATCACCACCGTCTACGTCACCCACGACCAGGTCGAGGCCATGACGATGGGCGACCGGGTGGCGGTGCTCAAGGACGGGATCCTCCAGCAGGTCGACAGCCCGCGGGAGATGTACGACCGGCCGGCCAACGTCTTCGTGGCCGGCTTCATCGGCTCCCCGGCGATGAACCTCGCGGAGGTGCCGCTGGTCGAGGGCGGTGCCCGGCTCGGCGAGCTGATCGTTCCGCTGTCCCGCGAGACCGTCGCGGCGGCCGGCTCCGACCGGTCGGTCACCCTGGGCTTCCGTCCCGAGGCGATCGAGGTGGCCCCGCCCGGCGAGGCGGGGTTCCGGGCCTGCGTCGACCTGGTCGAGGAACTCGGCTCGGACGCCTACGTCTACGCCTCGCTGCTGGATCAGGAACTCGCCGAGCACCTGCACGGCGGGGACACCGCGCAGATCGTCGCGCGGGTCGACGCCCGGCGGCCGCCGCGGGCCGGTGACGAGGTCCGGTTCGTCATCCGCGGTGGTGAGGAGCACGTGTTCTCCACCAGCACCGGGGCGCGGCTGTCCCGCTGATCGGCATCCCCCGGTCCCACCGTCGGGCGGACGCCTCGCCGGACGGTGCGACCAGACCGTCGTCCGCGGCTGCCCCCGGCGGCCGACCGCGCAGTGAGGAGTCCTGTGGACCACGCAACCACGCCGGTCCGGGTCGCCGTCGTCGGAGCCGGCGCGATCGCCGATGACCGCCATCTTCCCGCGCTGGCAGACGTGGGGGAGCGGGTCCAGGTCGTCGCGATCGCCGACGTCGACCTCACCCGTGCCCGCGAGCTCGCCGGGCGCTGGGGCGTGCCCGGCGTCTACGGCGACATCCGGGCGATGCTCGCCGCCGAGTCACCGGACCTGGTCACGCTGTGCACCCCGCCGTCGGCCCACCTCGAGGGCGTCACGGCGTGCCTCGACGCCGGGGCCTGGGTGTGGTGCGAGAAGCCGCCGATGCTCTCCCTCCTCGACCTGGACGCCGTCGCCGAGCGCGAGCAGGAGGGTGGGCCGTACGTCGCCTACGTCTTCCAGCACCGCTTCGGTTCGGGCGCCCAGCGGCTGCGCGAGCAGGTGCGCACCGGTGCGCTCGGGCGCCCGCTCGTCGCCGTCTGCCACACCCTCTGGTATCGCGGCCACGACTACTACGAGGTGCCGTGGCGGGGCCGCTGGGAGACCGAGGGCGGCGGACCGACGATGAGCCACGGCATCCATCAGATGGACCTGCTGCTGTCCGTGCTCGGGAACTGGCGCGAGGTCAGCGCGGTCACCGGAACGCTCGACCGGCGGGTCGAGACCGAGGACGTCGCGATGGCGGTGGTGACCTTCGAGTCCGGCGCCATGGCCTCGATCGTCAACAGCGTGCTCTCCCCGCGGGAGACCAGCTACCTGCGGTTCGACTTCACCGACGCGACCGTCGAGCTGGAGCACCTGTACGGCTACGGGGACGACGACTGGACGTGGACGCCGGCTCCGCACGTCACCGACCGGGAGCGGATCGCCGGCTGGGCCCCCACGGGCGGGGTGGCGAGCGGGCACGTGGCGCAGCTGCGGAGCCTGCTCGACTCCTTCGACCGGCGGGAGCGCCCGCTGGTCAGCGGCCGGCAGGGCCGCGAGACGATGGAACTGGTCACCGGTCTCTACCGCTCCTCGGCGTCCGGGGGCAGCGTCGCCCGGGCCGATCTCGTACCCGGCAGCCCGCACTACGACCGGCTCGGTGGCGACCTGGCGACCACCGGGGGTCAGCGGTGAGCGCCGCGCTCCGGGTCGTCCACGAGCACGGCCGCCGCGTGGTCGTCGCCGTCGAGGGCGACGGCGTCGGCGTCGGCGAGGGTGCCGGGCGGGTCGAGATCGCGTCGTACGACTACGACCCCCAGGTGCCGGACTTCGAGTCCCGGAAGCCCTACCTGCACCCCCTGCGGACTCTCTCCGGCGGGCTGGTGTCGGCCTATCGACCGCACGACCACCGCTGGCACAAGGGCCTGCAGATGACCGTGTCCCACCTGTCGGACCAGAACTTCTGGGGCGGCTACAGCTACCGCCACGGGCAGGGCTACGTCCCCGTCGACAACATCGGCCGCATGCGGCACGACCGCTTCGCCGAGTTCGTCGTGGCCGACCACGAGGTCCGCCTGGTCGAGGAGCTCACCTGGGTGACCGCCGCCGGTGAGGACTGGGTCACCGAGCGGCGCGAGTTGCGCTGGCACGGGGTCGACGTCGAGCGGGGCACCTGGGCGCTGGACTTCGGCACCGAGCTCTGCAACGTCCGCGGCCGGGACCTGCACGTCGGCAGCCCGACCACGCACGGACGCCCCGACGCCGGCTACACCGGGTTCTTCTGGCGGGGACCGCGCGGCTTCACCGGGGGAGAGGTGCTCGTCGCCGACGAGGACGCCGCACCGGAGCCGATGGGCGCCACCTCGCCGTGGCTGGCCTACACGGGTCTGCACGACGAGGTCGACGGCGGCGCGACCCTCCTCTTCATGGCCGGGACCAGTTCCGCGGCGGTGCCGTTGCGCTGGTTCGTCCGCCGTGAGCCGTTCCCCGCGGTGAACCCCTCACCGGCTTTCTCCGAGGAGGTGACGCTCGCGCCGGGGGACGCCCTCACCCTGCGGCACCGGGTGGTGGTCGTCGACCGGCCCTGGACCCGCAGCGACGTGGCGGCCCACGTGGCCGAGCACCCGCTGTGACGGGCGCCCGGCACCCCGCGGCGGGCGCCCCGCCGGCGCCGTTGCCGGGGGCGGTCGGCCTCAGCGGCCTGGACGTCTACCCGTGGGGTACCCACGACGGCCTGCACGGGGGTTCCCCGCACCTGCACCTGTGCTGCTCGGAGGCCTACGTGGTCGTCGGCGGCCGGGGGCGGCTGCAGACGCTCACGATGGAGGGCGGCGCCGGGGAGGTGCCCCTCGTCGCCGGCGACGTCGTGTGGTTCACGCCCGGGACCATCCATCGGGCCGTGAACGACGAGGAGCTGCGGGTCGTCGTCGTCATGGAGAACAGCGGCCTGCCGGAGGCCGGCGACGCCGTGCTGACCGTGCCGGGGGAGTACCTGCGCGACCCGGACGCGTACGCGGCCGCGACGTCCCTGACGGGTCCTGACGGGCGCCCCACCCCCGAGCGGGCCCGTGCCCGTCGCGATCTGGCCGTCGAGGGGTTCCTCCACCTGCGACGACGCACCGAGGCCGGGGACCGGGGGGCGCTGGCCGCCTTCCACGCGGCCGCTGCCGCCCTCGTCCGGTCTCGCGTACCGGACTGGCGGGAGCGCTGGCGGGCGGGTGCACTGGCGGCGGCGCAGCGCACCGGCGACCGGCTGGACGCCCTCCAGCTGGGCAAGGCCGACCACCTGCGCGCCGCTGGTGTGCACCACCTGTCCCGGCGGTCCGACCCGGTGCTCGGCATGTGCGGTTTCCTCTCGCCCTACCTGCCCGAGCGCGAGGCGTCGGCCCCCCCGTTCCCGGAAGCACCCGGCGACGAGCGGCGCCGCCCCGGCGCGTGAGGCCGGAGGGCGCCACCGCCGGCCGCCCGCATCGCGGCGCTGCCCGCGCCGACCGGGTCCCCGGTCGAGGAACCCGACGACGGACCGTAGCCATCCGTCGCCATCGGCCGTGACGGCGTCGCACCCGGCCACCGGGGCCGGCGCACTCTCCGGGGCGCAGGCGCGGACGTCGTCGTCGGGAACCCGCTCGGCGTGCAGTGGGCGTCCGGTGGCAGCACCGCTCATGCCGGCGAGGAGGCCCGGTCGGCCATCCGCACCGGCGGGGAGGCCGTGACCTCCAGCAGCACCGGTCAGCGGCGCTCCCGCTGACCCGGGCGGCGCGTCCTCCGCGGATGGGGGCGCCCGGTGGCTCAGGCGGGACGGCCGGGGCCGGCGGCGGGGACCAGCCGGGCGGCGTCCGGCACGTCGGAGAAGAGCCACGGGTCCAGCGGCTCGGACTGCCGGATGACGCTCACCGCCCCGGTGCGCTCGAGGACGACGCATCGCACCTCCGCGAGGTTCCGGATGCCGGCCAGCCGCAGCTTCTGCCGCAGTTCGTCCTCGGCGACGTGCGCGGCGCGCAGGTTCTCGTGCAGCGGAGTCGCGCCGGCCATGAGCAGCACCGGGGGGCGGTTCATCAGCCGGTCGGCCCACCGGCTGCGCCGCAGCCGGGCCAGCGCCGTCTGGGTTCCGAAGAGGGTGACCATGGCGAGGGCACCTGTGGCCAGGGTGGGGTCGAGCAGCAGCACCGTGCGGCCGATGACGGCGCCGAGTGCGATCGCGCAGCCGAGGTCGAAGCTGGACATGGTGGCGAGGCTGCGCTGTCCGACGAGCCGGACGCAGAGGATCAGCAACAGGTACATGGCCACGGTGGAGAGCACGACGAGCCCCGCCCGCTCCCAGTCGATCCCCAGCTGATCCATCTTCGGGCCTCCCCGGACGGCGACGGTCGTGCCGCCCATTCTCGGGGGCTGCCGGCCCGGGGCGTCAGTCGGTGAGGTCGTGCAGGATCCGGGCGAGGGTGGCGCGGTCCTCGGGGCCGAGGCGGGCGAACAGCTCGGCGGAGTCGGCGGCCCGAGCGCGCCCCACCTCCCGCCGGACCCGCCGGCCCTCGTCGGTGGGGCGGACGATCACCGCCCGCCGGTCGCCCGGGTCGGGGCTGCGCTCGACGAGGCCGCGTTCCTGCAGGCCGTCGGCCACCTCGGTCGCCGATCGGGGTGCGATGTGCAGCGCCTCGGCCAGGTCGGAGAGCCGGACGCCGTCCCGCTCGCAGACCACCCGCAGGGCCCGGGCCTGGTGCGGGGAGAGGTCCCAGGGCGCGAGGGCCTCGCGCCAGCGACGGCGCTGCGTGCGCGCCACCCGCATCAGCAGGTCGCCCAGCTCGCCGGTCCCGTCCTCCGTCACGGGGGAATGGTAGCGATGATCCGGAGGTTCCCAGACAGTGAGGTAACCTCAGCAACCGAGAACGGGGGTGGCGACATCAGCGAGACGATGACGGGTGGCGGCCGCGGCGGTGGCCGGGGTGGTGGCGGCGGCGAGAACGTCGGCCGCAAGCCAGATCCGGCCGACCTCGCCCAGCTCGAGCGGTCCCCGGTCCGCTGGAGCCGGGTCGCCGGGCTGTTCCGGCCCTACCGCTGGCAGCTGGGGGTCGTGGTGGCGCTGATCGTGGCGTCGTCCGCCGTCGCGCTGGCCACCCCGTTCCTCATCCGCCTGGTCATCGACGAGGCGATCCCCGGGCAGGACGTCCCCCTGCTGCTGTGGGCCGTCGCCGGGATGATCGCCGTCACCGTGGTCACGGCGATCTTCGGCGTGGTGCAGACCTGGCTGTCCACGACCGTCGGCCAGCGGGTCATGCACGGCCTCCGGACGGCCGTCTTCACCCACCTGCAGCGCCAGTCGCTGGGCTTCTTCACGCGCACCAGGGGTGGCGAGGTCCAGTCGCGGCTGATGAACGACGTCGGCAGCATGCAGTCGGTGGTCACCTCGACCGCCACCTCGTTCGCCGCGAACGCCACCACGGTCATCGGCACGGTCGCGGCCATGGTGGTGCTCAGCTGGCGGTTGTCGCTGCTGTCGCTGGTCGTGCTCCCGCCGGCCGTCTGGCTGACCCGCCGCGTCGCCCGCATGCGCCGGACCATCACCGCCCAGCGGCAACGGCACCTGGCCGACCTGCACTCCCAGGTCGAGGAGGGGCTGAGCGTCAGCGGCGTCCTGCTGGGCAAGACGCTGGGCGCGGGCCCGGCGCAGTCGCGGCGGTTCGCCGGCACGTCGGAGTTCCTGGTCGACCTCGAGGTGCGCTCGCAGCTGGCCGGCCGCTGGCGGATGGCCACCATGAGCATCGTCTTCGCCGGCATCCCTGCGCTGATCTACCTGGCCGCCGGGCTGCCGGCGACGTCGGGCGGGATGACCATCGGCACCCTCGTCGCCTTCACCACGCTGCAGGGTGCGCTGTTCCGGCCGCTGATGCAGCTGCTGGACATCGGTGTCTCGCTGACCGCCTCCATGGCGCTCTTCAGCCGGGTGTTCGAGTACCTCGACCTGCCCGTCGACATCGACGACCCCGCCGACCCGGTCGCCGTCGACGCCGCCTCCGTCCGCGGCGAGGTGCGGTTCGAGCACGTCGGCTTCCGCTACCCGGACGGCGTTCGCCCCGCGCTGGCCGACGTCGACGTGACCGTGCCCGCCGGCTCGACCCTGGCGCTGGTGGGGGAGACCGGCTCCGGCAAGAGCACGCTGGCCTCGCTGGTGGCCCGGCTGAACGACCCCACGACCGGGCGGGTGCTGATCGACGGCGTCGACGTCCGCGACCTGCGGCTGGCCGATCTCGCGCGGATCGTCGGCGTCGTCAGCCAGGAGACCTACCTGCTGCACGGCACCGTGCGGGAGAACCTGCTGCACGCCCGGCCCGAGGCCACCGACGCCGAGCTCGTCGACGCCGCCCGCCGCGCGCAGGTGCACGAGGTCATCGCCGCGCTGCCCGACGGCTACGACACGGTGGTCGGCGCGCGGGGGCACCGGTTCTCCGGCGGGGAGAAGCAGCGGCTGGCGATCGCCCGCACGCTGCTGCGCGACCCGCGGGTGCTGGTGCTCGACGAGGCGACCAGCGCCCTGGACAACGAGACGGAGCGGGCGGTGCAGGCGGCGCTCGACGAGGCCAGCCGCGGGCGGACGACGATCACCATCGCGCACCGGCTCTCCACCGTGCGCGACGCCGACCGGATCGTCGTCCTGGACGCCGGCCGGGTCGCCGAGCAGGGTACCCACGAGGAGCTCCTCGCCCTCGGCGGCCGGTACGCCCGGCTGGCCGGGATCGCGCAGCGGGACGCCGTCCTCGCCGGGTGACGGGCGCAGCTCCCCCACTCGTCCTCGCCGTGCGGCCGCCGTCCTCGCGGTGCACCACGAGGACGGCGGCCACACAGCGAGGGCGGCGAAGCCCCAGCACCGCGGCGGCGAAGTGACGCACGCCCCGGAATCGGTTGGTCACCGCCGGCGGTTGCGCCGGTCATGGACCTGTTCTCCCCCGTGCGGCTCGGCGACCTCGAGCTGGCCAACCGCGTCGTCATGGCACCGCTCACCCGGATGCGCTCCGGCCGCGCCGCGATTCCCCGCGACGTCGTCGTCGAGCACTACGAGCAGCGCGCCGGCGTGGGCCTGATCATCACCGAGGGGACCTTCCCCAACGACGAGTCGCGCGCGTTCGCCGGGCAGCCGGGCATCGTCACCGACGAGCAGGCCGAGGGCTGGCGGCGCGTCGCCGACGCCGTCCACGCCCGCGGCGGCCGCATCGTCCTGCAGGTCATGCACGGCGGCCGGGTCTCCCACCCGGAGCTGACCGGCACCCGCGTCGTCGCCCCCAGCGCGATCGCCATCGAGGGCGAGGTGCACGTCGGTGGCGGGGTCAAGAAGCCCTTCCCGGTGCCGCACGCGCTCACCACCGAGGAGGTGCGCGCCACGATCGCCGACTTCGTCGCCGCCTCGCGCCGCGCCGTCGACGCCGGCCTGGACGGCGTGGAGCTGCACGCGGCCAACGGCTACCTGCTGCACGAGTTCCTGTCGCCGGCGTCCAACCGGCGCGAGGACGCCTACGGTGGCAGCCCCGAGAAGCGTGCCCGCTTCGTGCACGAGGTCGCCGCCGCGGTCGCCGAGGAGGTCGGCGCGGGGCGGGTCGGCCTGCGCATCTCCCCCGAGCACAACATCCAGGACGCCCTGGAGACCGACCGCGCCGACGTGCTCGCCACCTACGGCGCGCTGGTCGACGGACTGCGCCCGCTGGGCCTCGCCTACCTCAGCGTGCTGCACGTCGAGCCCGCCGGTGACCTCGTGCAGGAGCTGCGCCGCCGTTTCGGTGGGCCGCTGATCGCCAACAGCGGCTTCGGCACGGTGACCACCCGCGCGGAGGCCGTGCGGCTGATCGAGGAGGCGCACGCCGAGGCCGTCGCCGTCGGCCGGCCGGTGCTCGCCAACCCCGACCTGGTCGAGCGCTGGGCCGGTGAGCACCCGGAGAACCAGGCCGACCCGCGCACTTTCTACACCTCCGGGCCGGAGGGGTACACCGACTACCCGACGCTGGCCGCCGCGGGGCGCTGAGCACCGGGCTGGGCGGCGCGCCGCCCGGCCCGCGCCCCTCAGTCCAGGTCGGCCTGCCACAGGTCGGGGCCGAACACCTCGTACTGGATGTCCTGCGCCGGGATGCCGCGGTCGAGGAGCGTGCTCCGCACGGCCTGCATGAACGGCAGCGGTCCGCACAGGTAGTAGACGGCGCCCCACGGCAGGTCGACCTGCGACAGGTCCATCTGCCCGGCGTGCACGCCGTCGACCGGCAGCGAGCACTCGGCGCCCCGCTCGAACCAGACGTGAGCCGAGGCGTTGGGCAGCGTCGCCACGTCGCCGAGCACCTGCTGCCGCAGCGCCCAGGAGGCCTCGTCCACGTCGGCGTGCCACAGCCGGACGTCGAGGCCGGAGCCGGCGTGGGCGAGGTGCGAGAGCATCCCGGCCATCGGGGTGATGCCGATGCCGGCGCTGACGAAGACCACCGGCCGCCCGGAGTCGTCGAGGACGACGTCGCCGAACGGCACCGACAGCTCCAGCCGGTCGCCCACGCCGATCGAGTCGTGCAGCAGGTTGGAGACCTCGCCGTCGGGCTTGCCGCCGCCGTGCACCCGCTTGACGGAGAACTGGCGGTGCTCGCCGTCGTCGGCGCGGGTCAGGCTGTACTGCCGGGGCTGGCGGACGCCGTCGGGCATGATCGGCCGCACCGTCACGTACTGGCCCGGCAGGGAGCTCTTCACCAGCCGGTCGTCGACCCGCCGGACCCGGAAGGTGACGACGTCGTCGGTCTCGCGGGCCTTCTCCGCGACCTCCCACTGCCGCCAGACGGTCTCGGGCCGCACCCCGCGGGCGCTGTAGAGGCCGCGCTCCTGGTTGATCAGCGCGTTGGCCATCAGCCAGTAGACCTCGTCCCAGGCGGCGGCCACCTCGGGCGTGACGGCGTCGCCCAGGACGTCGGCGATGGCCCAGAAGAGGTGGTCGTGGACCACCTGGTACTGCTCGGGCTTGATCCCCAGCGAGGTGTGCTTGTGCGCGATCCGGCTCATCAGGTGCTCGGGGAGCCGGTCGGGGTGGTTCACCAGCGCGCTGGCGAACACCGCGACGGAGCCGGCCAGCGCGACCTGCTGGGTGCCCTCGGCCTGGTTGCCGCGGTTGAACGTGCCGTCGAACAGCTCCGGGTGCTCTCCGAACAAGTGCGCGTAGAACCGGCGCGCGATCTCCTGGATGTTCTCCGCGACGGCCGGCAGCGTGGCCTGGACGACGGGTGCGGACCTGTCGGACAGCATGCGGACTTCCTTCCCCCTGGATTCTGCGGTTGCGCGGCCCACGTTAGGCAACACGGGGTGTCGGGGCAGGTCAGGAACGGGACCGGAGGGGTCCCTCGCGCCGTATGGTCACCGCCCCGGGCGCGGAACCAGCTCGTCCGATGAGTGGCAGGAGCGCGTACGGATGTCGGCGCAGGAGGGCTCGGCTCCGCTGGTCGGTGCGAGCCCGGCTGCGTCGGAGACCCGGTTGGCGCACGCGTTCGTGCAGGCGGTCGACGCGCTGCTGTGCATCGTCGACGGCGAGGGCCGCATCCTGCTCTCCAACCCCGCGCTGCAGCGCTTCACCGGCCGCACGGGTGAGGACCTGTTGGGGCGCCGGTTCTGGGACGTGTGGGTCATCCCCGACGACGTGCCGCACGCCGAGGAGGCCGTGCGGCGGGCGATGGCCAGCGGGAAGGCCTACCCGCAGGAGGCCGACTGGATCGACGCCCGGGGCGGACTGCGGCGGGTGACCATGCGCAACACCGTCCTCCTGGACGATGAGGGGCAGCCCTACGCGATCGCCTGCGTCGGGCTCGACGTCACCGAGGAGCGGGCCCGGGAGGCGCGGCTGCACGAGCAGACCCGCACCGACCTGCTCACCGGCGTGGCCAACCGCGGGGCGCTGTTCGACGTGCTGGGCCTGCGGCTGCAGACGGGCGGGTGCGGGCTGCTCTTCTGTGACCTCGACGACTTCAAGACGGTCAACGACGAGTACGGGCACGGCGTGGGCGACCGCTTGCTCGTCGAGGCGGCGACGCGGCTGGTCGAGGTGGCCGGCGCCGAGCACCTGGTGGCGCGCTTCGGTGGCGACGAGTTCGTGATCGTGTGCCCGGCCGGCAACGAGGCGACGCTGGCCGACCTGGCACGTCGCGTGGTCATCCGGCTGGGTGCGCCCTTTCCCGGCCCGGACGGGCCGCTGCGGATCGGGGTGAGCGTCGGGGCGGCGATCGGGCGCCCGGGGGAGCCGGCCGACGACGTCGTCGCCCGCGCCGACCGCGCCATGTACGGCGCGAAGAGCTCCCAGCGGCGGCGGGCGCCGCGGCAGTGGTGAGCCGGCGGCGATGAGTTCCGCGGGCGGCGGGTGTCCAACCCGCGAACCCACTCACGCAAGGAGCACCCCATGCGCCCGCTCGTCGTCACCACGTTCCTGACCCTCGACGGGGTCATGCAGGCACCCGGAGGGCTGGGCGAGGACCCGTCGGGGGGCTTCCGCCACGGTGGCTGGCTCGTGCCGTTCTTCGACGAGGACATGGGCGCCCAGATGGAGGCGTGGTTCGCCCCGGCCGAGGACTTCCTCCTGGGCCGTGGCACCTACGAGATCTTCGCCGCGCACTGGCCGAAGGTGACCACGGAAGGCGACCCGGTCGGCACGGCGCTCAACACGAAGACCAAGCACGTGGCGTCGCGGACCTCGACCTCGCTGGACTGGGACACCGCGCGGTTGCTCGACGGCGATGTGCCGTCGGCCGTGCGGGATCTCACGAACCGGGACGGCGGTGAGCTGCAGGTGCACGGCTCGGCGGGGCTGGTGCACACGCTGTTGCAGGAGGACCTCGTGGACGAGCTCCGGCTGATCACGTTCCCGGTCGTGGTCGGTGAGGGCAAGCGGCTGTTCCCGGGTGGTGCCGCGCCGCGCACCTGGCGGCTGGTGTCGTCGACGGTGACGACGACCGGCGCCGTGATGGCCGCCTACCGGCGGGTGGGCGGACTGGCGACCGGGGACCTGACGCTGCCGGAGTGAGCGGACGGCGGGGGGTTCCACGTGGAACCCCCCGCCGGGCCGGCTCAGGGCCAGGAGCCGGCGGGTGTGCTGCGGCCGAGCTCGGTGGGGGCCAGGGTGGTGTACGCGCCGGGGCCCTCCTCGAGCCACACGTCAGGCCGGCTCAGCAGCTCCCGCGCGGCGTCGGGCGGCAGCAGCGGCAGATCGCTGATGCGCCGTCGCTCCGGGTCCCCTGCCGGCGTCGCGCTGTCGTCGCGCAGCTCGAGCAGCCCGGCGTCGAACCACCGCAGCAGCTGGTCGGAGCAGGCGCGGCCGTCCAGCTGCCCCCAGTCGGTGCCCGCGTCGTCGACGAACTCGCCGTCGACGATGTCGAGGAGCCAGTGGTCCTCGTGGGCGGCGATGAGCAAGGGTTCCCGCACCGCTGCAGGCTCGGGGCCGGCGACCGCTCGTGACCGCTCGCGGGTGCGCCGCCGCCGCCCGTCCGACACCATGCCGGGGATCTCCGGCTCCTCGTCCCGCCGTCGCGCCGACCACCTGAACACGTCCGCACCTCCTGGCGGGTGATCATGCCGGAGCGCGGCGGCCGCGGGGGCCCGTCGCCGGCACCTGTGGACTCAGGCCGCGGCGCCGGGGAGGCGCGCGATCCCGGCCTCCGGGGCGGCGAGCAACGCGTCCAGCGGCGCGCCCCCCTCCCGGCTGAGCGCCTTCAGCAGCCCGTGCCGGGTGGCGAAGCCGGAGCTCTGCATCGCCGCTGGGACGTCGCCCGCCGGCAGCCGCGGGTCAGTAGGCGACGGTGAACCGCGCCCGCCGGTGGGCCGGCCGGTCGATCTCGTCGACCAGGGCACGCGCGAAGTCGGCGCCGCCGATGAACGACTCGCCCTGGTCGTCGGTGAGCAGCACGTCGCCGCCCACGCGGTAGGTGCCCCGGGGCTCGCCGGGGGCGAAGGCCCCGAACGCCGCGGGCGGGCACACGTAGAACCAGTCCAGCCCGTCGGTCGCCACCAGGTCGTCGAGGACCGCGGCCATCTCGAGGCTCTCCGGGCGGTACTCGGCGGGGAACCCGGGGGTGTCGAACAGGCGCGGTCCGCCCTCGGTCACCTGCAGCGAGCCGGCACCGCCGATCACGCCCAGGCGGACGCCGGCCTGCTCGGCCTCGGCGGCGAGCGCGGCCACGCCACCGCGAACAGCGCCGGCCATGTCCCCGCGGGGGGCGACGGCGACCACGACGACGTCGGTGCTCTCCAACGCCGCGCGGCGGGTGGCCGCGTCCAGCAGCGAGCCCTGCACGTAGGTCGCGCCGTCCACCCTCTGGTCGGGGAGGCTGCGGCTGTAGGACGTCACTGCGTGGCCCCGCCCCGCGGCCTCGGCCACCAGGTGCCCACCCGCGTAGCCCGTGCCACCGAACACACCGATCCGTGCCATGTCGTCTCCTCCGTGCTGGTCGATCCGTCGGACCCGGCAACCAGAGGATGTAGTTGAGCATTCCACCAACAGGCGCCAGGCGTCCCGGGCGTGGCCGGCGGGGTGGCGGACGAGGGCCGGGCGAGGAAGTGTGTCCATGATCCGTTCCGGTCGCGACGACGGCGTCGCCCACGACGAGGAGGGTTCATGGCCGAGGTCCACGGCAGGTGCGACGAGCGGTTCGCGGGAGTGCGCGAGGCGCTGGCGCAGCAGCTGGACGGCGAGGAGCTCGGCGCCTCGGTCGCCGTCGACCTGGACGGTGACACCGTCGTCGACCTGTGGGGCGGCTACCGCGACGAGGCCCGCACCCTGCCGTGGTCGGAGCACACGATCGTCAACGTCTGGTCGACGACGAAGTGCGTGGTCGCGCTGGCCGCGCTGATCCTCGCCGACCGCGGCGAGCTGGACCTCGACGCTCCGGTGGGCGACTACTGGCCGGAGTTCTGCGCGAAGGGGAAGAAGGACGTGCGGGTGCGGCAGCTGCTGTCGCACACCTCCGGCGTCTCCGGCTGGGAGCAGCCCTTCTCGATCCGCGACATGTACGACTGGCCCTCGGCCACCGAGCGGCTGGCGCAGCAGCGGCCGTGGTGGGAGCCCGGGACGGCGGCGGGCTACCACGCCAACAACCAGGGGCACCTGGTCGGCGAGGTGATCCGGCGGATCACGAACACGACGTTCAAGAAGTTCGTGGCCGACACCATCGCCGACCCGCTGGGCGCGGACTTCCAGATCGGCGCGCGGGAGTCGGAGGTGACCCGCATCGCGCCGGTGGTGCCCCCGCCGCCCCCGGACGTCGATCCGCGCACCCTCGACCCCGAGTCGGTCGCGGTGAAGACCTTCACCGGCCCGACGGCGTCGGCCAAGGCGGCCAACTCCCCGCAGTGGCGGGCCGCGGACCTCGGCGCGCTCAACGGGCACTCCAACGCCCGCGGCGTTCTGCGGGTGCTGCGGATCCTCTCGCTGGGCGGCGAGGCCGGCGGAGTGCGGCTGCTGTCCCCCGAGACGGTGGACAAGGTGTTCGAGGTGCAGGCCGACGGCGTGGACCTGGTGCTCGGCGCGCCGTTCCGGTGGGGGACGGGCTTCTGCCTGGGCTCGCCGACCGTGCCGTACGTGCCGGCGGGCCGGACCTGCTTCTGGGGCGGCTGGGGCGGCTCGCTGGCGGTGATGGACCTCGACCGGCGGCTGACGATCACCTACATGATGAACAAGATGGGCAGCGGCCTGATCGGCTCGCCCCGCAGCGAGGCCTACGTGCGGGCCGTCTACGACGCACTGGGCTGATGGAGCTCGACGACGTCCTGCCGCGGCCGGAGCACGTCACCCGGCAGGCGCGCTGGATCGCCGCGGAGCCGGCCGCCGTCTGGGACGCGCTGCACGCCGTCCGGCTCTCCGGGCTGCCGGTGACGCTGGTGCTGAGCGCCGCGCGGTTCCTGCCGGTGGTGCTGGCCGGGCGCGGCGTCGGGCAGCTGCACGACCGGCCCTTCCTCGACGCGCTGCCCGTGCCCCTGCTGGCATCGGACGAGCCGCGGTCGGTGGTGTTCGGTGGTGCGCTGCAGCCCTGGCGGCTGGACGGCGGCGACGACGGGCCGGTGCTCGACGCGGAGGAGTTCCGCCGCTTCAGGCAGCGCGGCTGGGTCAAGGCGGCGATCGACTTCCGGCTGACGCCCCGGGGCAGCGGCACGGAGCTCAGCTCGGAGACCCGGGTGTCGTCGACCGACGCCGTGACCCGGCGCCGCTTCGCCCGCTACTGGCGGCTGATCCGGCCGGGCAGCACCGCGGTCCGGTGGGAGGTGCTGACCGCGGTCGAGCTGGCGGCGACCGGCCGGCTGCCCTGAGCGCGCCCCCGCGGCCCGATGTGTGCACGAACCGTCGTCTCCGCCGCCCGGAGGGATCGGTGCGCGCACATCCGGCCGAACCGGTCAGGCGGCGGTGCGCTCGCCATCGAGCACCCGCTCGGCGGCCTCGGCCAGACCCGGGCCGCTGAGCGCGTCCAGCGCGGCCGGCCGGCCGGTCGCCAGGAGCAGCAGATCGCCCACGGGGCCGTGCACCTCCCGGCAGCCCGCGCCGGCGGCCCAGTCGACGTCGGTCGCCACGAACCGCAGCCCGGCGAACCTTCGCTCGGGGCGGCCGTAGAACCCGCTGCGCCACACGTGGTCGAGGGCGGGGACGACCCGGTCGGGGCGCATCGCCCGGCGCAGCCCGAGCGGGCGGGCGATGTCCTGGCCGTGCACGAGGACGTCGGTGAGCGGGTCGAGGGGCGAGCTCAACGGCACCCGGTGGTCGACGGCGGCGGTGGCCCTGAGCAGGGCGATCAGCTCGGCCGGGGGGTGCTCAGCCGAGATCTCGTGCGCCCACATCAGCTCCGTGCGGTCGAAGTCGCCGCGGGCGAGCACCGCGTGGGCCAGCGTGGCGCGCAGCGTCTGGCGGTGGGCGAGCGTCAGGTGGGCGAGGACGTGGTGCACCGTCCAGCCCCGGCAGAGCGAGGGGGTGGCCCAATCGCGCTCGTCGAGGGTCTCGAGGTCGTCGCACAGGTCGAGCCGCTCGGCGGCGACGGCGGCGAGCATCGCCACCCGGGGGCGCTTCGGCATGGTTCTCCTCGTGGTCGGCGTCTGCGCAGGCGCAGGGCAGACCGGGGGAGCACCGGGAACTGAGCGGTCAGCCGGTGGGGACGTCGAGGAGGGCGTCGGTCCCGCGCCGGGAGACCGCACACAGCGCGTCGATCCGCCGCCGCCGGCTCCAGCGCCGCAGCACGGGGTGGCGCACCGGCGGGCCGCTGGAGCCGGCCCCCGGCCGCGGCGCGACCCTGCGGGCGGCGCCGGGCCTCCGTAGCCTCGGTGCATGGACGCCACCGACCTCCTGGCCCTGCGCGCCGACGAGCGCGCCGCCCTCGTGCTCGTCGGCCTGCGGGGCGACTGGTAGCCCTACTGCTGCGCCCAGGCGGTCCGCCTGGCCCGGTCCCTGTCCCGCCTCGCCGACGCCGGCGCCGAGGTGGTGCTCGCCTCCGTCGATCCGCCGGAGGTGCAGCTGGCGATGAACCGCACCTGGCACCTGCCGTTCCGCTGGGTCAGCGACCCGGGCGGCGAGCGCCTGGCCAAGCCGCTCGGCGCGTGGGACGAGGACGCCTCGATCTTCCGGCCGGTCGTCGTCGCGGTGGCGCCGGACGGGCGGGGGGTGTTCCACGAGCTGTCCCGGGACTTCACCGACCGGACCGACGACGAGCCCGTGCTCGCCGCGGTCGAGGAGCTCGGGCTCGACCCGGTGCCCGTGGTGGAGTGGGCGCCGGAGGGCGTGGAGCCGCAGCCGTCGAAGCGGGCGTTCAAGCCCTCGTCGTTCATCCCGTACTTCCGCGCGATCCGGTTCAACACGATGGCGCTGAGCGAGCGGATGGTCGACGAGCGGGACCGCGAGCAGCTCGTGACCGAGCAGCGGATGGCCGAGTCGTTCCTGGCCGCCTTCGACGAGTGGCGCGCGGAGCACCCGCCGGACGGCCGCTGACCTCGCCGGCGGGCCGGCCCCGGGGGCGGTCGGCCGACCGGGTGCTCAGGTGCCGGGCTGGCGCGGGGACCGGGTGAGCGCCAGCACGCTGCCCGCGAGGCCGATGAGGGCGACGGCGATCCCGACGCTGACCCAGCCGAAGGTGTCCCAGTAGACGTCCTCGAGCTGGATCAGCAGCGCCGCCTCGTCGACGACCAGGGCCAGCCCGATGCCGTAGCCCAGCCCCATCGCGCTGCGCACCTTCGGGCTGCGGTCGCCCAGGCCCAGGAACCCGATCAGCGCCAGCAGCAGGATGCCCCAGACGTAGTGGTGCAGGTGGACCCCGCCAACCTCGACGTCACCGAGGCCGGCGATGTCGACGTCGATGTGGATGAGCCAGGTGAGCAGGCGCAGCAGCACGAACGTCGCGGTGAACCCCCACCAGGCGAGGACGTAGCCGCGGCGGGTGGCGGCCACCTCGCGGAGCCGGTGCGGCCGCCGGTGCGTCGTCGTCTCGTCCACGGGGCGGAGGCTACGGGGCCGGTAGCGGCCCGTGCCCGGGCTCGGAGCCGTCGGGGACGTGGCGCTCGGTCCCGGCGCCCACCGGCTCGCCGCAGACGTCGCACACCCACGAGGCGGTGATGCGGTGCCCGTGGTGGCGCAGCTCGGCCGGGGGCGCGTCGGCGACGTGGCGGTCGCCCCACTGCATGAGCGCCTGCAGCACCGGCAGCAGGTCGCGGCCCGCTCGGGTCAGGTGGTAGTCCGAGCGCGGCGGGTTCCGGCTGTACTCCCGCCGCTCCAGCACCCCGGCGTCCACCAGGGCGGTCAGCCGGGCGGCCAGCCGTTCCCTCGGCGCGCCGGTGCCGCGCAGGATCTCGCTGAACCGGTGCGCACCCAGCGACACCTCGCGCACGACGAGCAGTGCCCATCGGTCACCGACGACGTCGAGTGCGCCCGCGATGGAGCAACGCCGGCCCGGGAGCTCGTCCAGTCGCGTCGTCATGGCACCAGGTTCGCATACCGAACCAACTGGTGTAGCGTTCCGGCCCAGTCGGTTCGGAAGTCGAACCACAGTTCCGCCGAGAGGACCCCATGACCCTCGCCACCGGCCGCCGGCTCGTCTTCGACCCCAGCTGGCGGTCGTTCACCCACACGCAGGGCGGCCTGGTCGTCGGCCACCTGCTCGCCGCCGCCGCCGAGCTCGCCGGGGCGCCGCCCCGCGCGGTGACCGCGCACCTGCTCGGCGGGGTCGCCGCCGACGTCGAGGCGGTGGTCGCGGCGACGGCCGACCGGCTCGGCCGCACCGGGAGCGTGCGCAGCGAGCTGGCGCAGGACGGCGCCCTGCGGGCGGTGGCGCAGGTGCTCACCCTCGCGCGACCGGCGTCCCCGGGCGTCGAGCACTGGCCGCCGGTGGAGCTGCCGCTGGTCGTCGACGGCGTTCCGTTCGAGCTGCCGCGCGAGTACGTGCCGGTCGCCGAGCACACCGAGATCCGGGCGCTGGACGCGTCGCGACCGCTGGCCGGCGGCACCGAGCCCCGGCTGCACGCCTGGGTGCGCATCCGGGGCGGGGAGCTGGAGCCGCTGGTGCAGCTGGGCGTGCTCCTCGACGCGCTGCCGCCGTCGCTGTTCGCCGTCCGCACCGTGCCGGCGGCGATGCCCACGGTCGAGCTGACCGCGCACCTGGCGGGTCCGGCGCCGGCGCCCGGGGCGTGGGTGCGGGTCGACCAGCGCACGGTCTGGTGCGACGACGACGCAGCCGTCGACGACGTGGAGCTGCGGGCCGAGGACGGTTCGCTCGTCGCCCGCGGTCGGCAGACCCGGCGGCTCCTCGGTCCCTGAGCCGCCCGGCCGGAACCGCTCAGGCGGTCCGCGGAGCCCGCCCCGGGGGCCCGGCGACGGAGGGGCGCTGCCGGCGCACCTCGGCCAGGAACGCCACCGGGTCGTCGGCGAACAGCCGGACGGTGCGCACCTCGCCGGTGAGCTCCGGCAGGCGGACGACGACGGGCCGGTCGAGCACGATGTCGACGTTCGTCTGGTCGTGCATCCACAGCTGGAGGGTGGCCGCGCCGTCGTCACCCCGGGCGAACCGCGGCGCCTTCTCCGGCCGCGTCCGCGACCGCCGGGCCACGGAGCCGATCACGTCCCACGGCACCTGGAGGTCGACGTCGGTCGAGAACCGGACGGTGATGCCCTCCGGGCCCACGGCGTGCGGCCGGGTGACCAGCCCCGCGAGGTAGCCGAACATCCACACCAGGCCCCAGATGCCGAGCGCGAGCAGGGGGTAGCGGACCAGCGGCCAGCGCTGGGTGAGGACGTCGACGGCGACCAGCTCGATCGCGGACACCACGATGAACGTGATGATCACCGGCAGCACCACCCGGTGGTAGGGAAAGGCGGTCGCCCCGGCCGGCACCCGGGGGCGGCGCAGCGCGAACCGGGAGAGGCTCTGCCAGACCCCGACCTCCAGCTGGACCGCGCGCGTCCCCAGGTACCGGAGGCGCTGCCGGCCCGTGCGCCGTTCGGGGGCGGTCACGACCGGGCTCCCGGGTTCATCAGCTCGTGCAGCCGGGCGGCGATGGTGTCCAGGTCGGTGCGGAACCGCTCCAGCCGGTCGGCGTCGAAGCCGGCCACCAGGTGCGCAGCGATCCGGCGGTGGTCGGCGTCCATCTGCCCGGTTGCCCGGGCGCCCAGCTCGGTGAGGGTCACCAGCGTGATCCGCCGGTCGGTGGGGTGGGGCTCGCGGCGGACGTACCCGCGCTCCTCCAGTGCGTCGACCAGGCCGGTGATGTTCCGCGGGGTGACGCCGAGCGCCGTCGCCAGCGCGCGCTGGCTGGACGGGCCGCGGCTGTGCACCTCCCAGAGGAGGTGGGTGCGGGCCGGGGTGAGCCCGGCCGGTTCCAGCTCGCGCGCCATGTCGTCCTGCACGAGCAGCGCGATCTCGAGCAGGCGATCGAAGACTCGCACGTCCGGGGACATGTTGTGAAGCTACTACACGATTACCTCACTGCACAGTCTCAGTCCTCCAGCAGGCCGGCCTCGTGGGCGAGGATCGCGGCCTGGGTGCGGTTGGTCAGGTCCAGCTTGGTGAGCAGCCGCGAGACGTAGGTCTTCACCGTCGCCTCGCTGACGAACAGCCGACGGGCCAGCTCGGCGTTGGGCTCGCCGGTGCCCAGTAGCGCGAGCACCTCCCGCTCGCGGTCGGAGAGCGTCCCGACCCGGTTGAGCGCCTCGGCCCGGCGCGGCGCGGCGCGGCGGTCGACGTAGGAGTCGATGAGTGCGGCGGTCACCTTGGGGGAGAGGGTCGCGGTGCCGTCGGCGACGGCACGCACCGCGGCGGCGATCTGCCGCGGCGGAGTGTCCTTGAGCAGGAAGCCGGCGGCGCCGGCCGCGAGCGCCGCGTACACGTACTCGTCGAGGTGGAAGGTCGTGAGGACGGCGACCTGTGGCGGATCCGACAGTGCCAGGATCCGCTTGGTCGCCTCCAGCCCGTCCAGCACGGGCATGCGGATGTCGGTCAGGACGACGTCGGGCCGCAGCTCGCGGGCCGCCCGGACGCCCGCCGCGCCGTCCGCTGCCTCGCCGACCACCTCGAACCCGCCGGCCGACTCCAGCACCGTCCGCAGCCCGAAGCGCACCAGCTCCTCGTCGTCCACCAGCAGCACTCGGACCGGACGGCTGATCTCGTTCCCGGCCAGCTCCCGCCCCTGTTCACTCATGCCGGCAGCACCGCCTCGATCGCGAAGCCGCCGTCCAGCCGGGGTCCGGCCGTCAACCCGCCGCCGAGGGTGCGCACCCGCTCAGCCAACCCCACCAGGCCGTATCCGCCACCGGGAACGTCCCCGGCGGGTCGCGCCGGCGATCCGTTGACCACGCGCACGACGAGCTGTCCGTCCGGCCGCTCGACGGCCACTCGCACGTGCGACCCGGGCGCGTGCTTGCCGGCGTTGGTGAGCGCCTCCTGCACGATCCGGTAAGCGGCCCGGCCGACGGCGGGGTCGATGGCCTCCGTGACCTCGGGCGGGCCGGCGAGCTCCACGGCCATGCCCGCCTCGGTGGCCTGGGCGATCAGGCGGGGCAGGTCCTCCAGACCCGGTTGCGGGCCGAGCGGCGCGGCCTCGTCGACCTCCTCGGCCCGGAGCACCCCGACCATCTGGCGCAGCTCCTCCAGGGCCCGCCGGCCGGCGGTCTGCACCTGGTCGGCCAGCTGCTCCACGCGCTCGGGATCGCGGGCGGCCATCTCGATGGCGCCCGCCTGCAGCACCATGAGGCTCACCCGGTGGCCGACGGCGTCGTGCATCTCGCGGGCGATGCGTGTCCGCTCGGTGAGGACGGCGTCGCGCGCCAGCAGCTCCCGCTCGGTCTCCGCCTTCTCGGCCCGGTCGCGGAGGACGAGCAGCAGTTCCTCGCGGGCGCGCACCCAGGCGCCGATCACGCCGGGGAGCAGCAGGACGAGCGCGGCGACGGCGAGCATCACGGCGAGCTCCACGAGGGGCTCCCCCGTCCAGGGCCGCACCACGGCGATCGTCCCGACGAGGGCGGCCACGAGCCGGCGCTGCAGGCGGCCTTCGTAGCGGCCGACCGCGTAGGCGGAGACCGACAGCGCGGTGGCGACCGCGGGCGCCAGCGCCGTCACCAGCGCACTGGTCAGGAAGACCAGCAGCGGGGCCCGCCGGCGGCGCAGGAGCAGGAGCACGGCGAGCGCGACGCCGGCCGGGAACAGCACCGGGGGCGGTAGCACACCGGTGTCGTCGCCCGTCGCGAGGGCGACCGAGACCAGGGACAGCAGGGCCAGCGTGAACTCGAGGGCGACGCCGCTGCGGCTCAGGCCGGGCCACAGTCGCTCCCGCAGCCTCATGCGGCAGAGCGTATTTCGGCTGGACCGGCCGGTGGGTCGCCCGGGAGTGGATCGCCGGCGTCAACTTTCGGATGACGAGGTCGCATCGTCCGTCGTCCGAGGTCGAGGCCTGCGGCCGACGCGCTGACCAGGGCCTTCTCGGCAGGTTGGTGCCGTCCCCACAACCCGGAGGTTCCCATGATCGCGGTCAGCGGCTTGACCAAGAGGTACGGCGACCAGACCGTCGTCGACGACGTCTCCTTCACCCTGGAGCCCGGCTCGGTGACCGGCTTCCTCGGCCCGAACGGCGCCGGCAAGACCACCACGATGCGGATGCTGACCGGCCTCGTGCCGGCGACCGCCGGAACGGCGACCGTGGACGGTCACCCCTACGCCGACCTGGCCAACCCGGGCGCCGTCATGGGCACCCTGCTCGACGCCTCGGCCGTGCACCCGGGACGCACCGGGGCGACCCACCTGCGGCTGCTGGCCGCGGTGATCGGGGTGCCGGGCTCGCGGGTGGACGAGGTGCTGGGCCTGGTCGGGCTGGGCCACGCGGCCGGGCGGCGGATCGGCGGCTACTCCCTCGGCATGCGGCAGCGGCTCGGCATCGCCGGCGCGCTGCTGGCCGATCCGCCGGTGCTCGTGTTCGACGAGCCGGCCAACGGGCTGGACCCGGAGGGCATCCGGTGGATGCGCGACCTGCTGCGCGGGCACGCCGCCCGGGGCGGCACCGTGCTGCTCTCCTCGCACCTGCTGGGCGAGGTCGAGCACACCGTCGACCGGCTGCTGGTGATCGACCGCGGGCGGATCGTCGCCGACGGTCCGGTCGCCACCCTGCTCGCCGGGGAGGGCGTCGTCGTCCGGGCCCGGGACGCCGCGGCCTTCGCGACCGCCTTGACGGCGGCCGGGTTCCACGTGGAACCCGGGGACGGCGGGGCACTGGTGGTGACCGGCGCCGATGTCGCGGACGTCGGGGCGGTCGCCGCTTCCGGTGGCCACGTGCTGACCGACCTGCGACCGGTCCAGCGCGACCTCGAGGCCCTGTTCTTCCAGCTCACCCACGCTTCCTGATCGCCCGACCGCACCCTTCGGAGGAACCCGAGATGACCGACGTCCTGACCCTCGACCCGCACGCCGCCGTCCGCCGCTCCGTGCGCCGGACCGCTCCGTCACTGCCGGCGCTGACGGCGCTGGAGATCCGCAAGTCCCTGTCCACCCGGTCCGGCAAGGCGCTCGCCGTCGCCGCGGCCTTGGTCGGCCCGGCCGCGATGGCCCTCATGGGCATCGCGGCGGGGGAGGAGTTCCCGTTCGTCGACGGGCCGCTCGGCGCGGTCGGCGTGATGACCGGCATGCTGCTGCTCGCGCTGGGGGTGCTGTCGACCGCGGGAGAGTGGACCCATCGGACCGCGGAGACGACATTCCTGCTCGTGCCGCACCGCGGCCGGGTGCTGGCCGCCAAGACGGGTGCGCTGGCGTTGCTCGGGGTGGTGCTGGCCGCGGTGGGTGCGGCCCTGTCAGTGCTCGTGCTGCTGGGCATCGTTCCCGAGACGGCGTCGTGGGACGGCGCCGGGCGGGCCGTGCTCGCCGTGATCGGGGCCGGCGCGGTGTTCGCGGTGACCGGCGCCGGCCTGGGTGCTGCCGTCGGCAACAGCGCGGCCGCGCTGACCGGGGTGTACCTGCTGGTGCTCGGGGCGCTGCCGATCGTGCGGCTGTGGAGCGCCGACGTGGCCGAGTGGCTGGACCCCACCAGCGCCACCATGTCGCTGGCCACGGGGTCGCCGGAGGTGCGGCCCGTCCTGGTGCTGGTCGGCTGGGTGGTCGTCACCTCGGTGGTCGGCCACCTGCTCACTCGGCGGCGTCCCGTCGGCTGACGGATGCTGCCGGGTCCCTGGTGCGCCGGCCCCGCCCCGACCGGTTGTCGGGGCGGGGCCGGCGCGTTCGGTGCTGCCCGCGTCAGGCGGGGCGCGGCTGCTCGTCGTCCGGGGCCGGCCGGTGCCAGCCCTGCTGGATCGAGGCGCGACAGCGCGCGGGCTCGTCCCCGCTGGCGGTGAACAGCGCGCCGAGCAGGAAGCGCCCGTGGTCGAGGGCCTCGCGCGGCAGCGGGCCGGTGGCGACCAGCGAGACCAGCCCATGGCCGATGGTCCAGCTCTGGACGGCCAGCTCGAGGGGGTCGACATCGGCGCGGAAGCGGCCGGCGTCCCGGCCCCGGTGGGCGGCCCGGACCAGGTGCTCGAGGGTGGCGTCGGCCGCCGGGAGGTCCTCCAGGTCGACGCTCGCGTCGAACATCACGCGGTACAGGTCGGGGTGGGTGAGGGCGTGGTCCAGGTAGGCCGCCGCCAGGGCGGTCAGGTCGCGCACCGGGTCGGCCGACGTCGGCACCGTCGCCAGGCGGGCGTCCAGCCGGGTGAAGCCCTCCTGGCGGAGCGCCTGCCACAGGCCCTCCATGCCGCCGAAGTGGGTGTAGACGGCCATCGTCGACACGCCGGTCCCGGCCACCAGGGAGCGCAGGGTGATCGGTTCGCGGGACCGCAGCATGACGGCGGCCCGTTCGATCAGCTGGATGCGGACCGCCGGGTCCTTCGGGCGAGCCACAGGGGGACCGTACATGGCATAACGCTGCTATGTTTCGACCGGCCCGGATGCTCCGGGCGCCACGAGCGAGGAGTGAGCATGGCCATCACCCTGCTGAACCCGAGCGGGCTGCCGACGCCCGACGTCTACCACCAGGTCGCGGTCGCGACCGGCTCGCGGCTGGTGTTCGTCGCCGGCCAGGTCGCCGTCGACGCCACGGGCGAGAAGGTCGGCGTGGGCGACTTCGCGGCCCAGGTCGAGCAGGCGTTCCTCAACGTCGGCACCGCCCTGGCCGCGGCCGGGGGGACCTTCGCCGACGTCGCCAGGCTGACCGTCTACGTCGTCGACTGGAGCCTGGAGAAGATGCCCGCCTTCATGGAAGGCCTGTCCCGGGCGGCGGCGACGCTGGGCGTCGCCTCGGCCGCGCCGGCCTCGATGATCGGGGTCTCGGTCCTCTTCGATCCCGACTTCCTGGTCGAGATGGAGGCCACCGCGGTCCTGGACTGAGGTCGGGCCGCTTCACGCCGGGCGCCCGGCGTTCCCGCGGGGAACGCCGCCCCGGCGGACGCCAATTCGCTGGACAGGCGCGCCGGATGATCACCAGGGTTCCTGCCATGGCCACCCAGGTGACGATCCGGAACTACCGCCGCGAGGACTGGGCGGCGATCGCGGCGGCGCACGACGCGGCGCGGTGGCAGGAGCTGGCCGCGACCGTGGGCGTGGAGGCGTTCAAGGACCTGGCGGCCACCGCGGAGGACGAGGGGCTGTTCGACGACCAGGTCTGGGTGGCCGTCGTGGACGACGCCGTCGTCGGGTTCGTCGCCTTCGCCGACGACGAGCTCACGTGGCTGTACGTGCATCCCGACGTCCAGAACCGCGGGATCGGCCGGGCGCTGGTCCGGCACCTCCTGGCGCATGCCGACGGTCTCGGGATCGAGCGCGTTGAGGTGACGGTGCTGGACGGCAACCCGGCGCGGCGGCTCTACGAGCGGGAGGGCTTCACGCTGGTGGAGACGAAGACCGGCGCGCTGGTCGGCAACGAGGCGTTCACCGCGACCGGCCACATCATGGAGCGCCGCCGCTGACGGGTGGTCGGGCGTGCCCGGTCAGCCCCAGGGCCAGTCCGGCGGTGACCACGGTGATGCCCAGCCACACGACCGGCCCCGGCGCCGGGTCGCCCATGGCGACGCCGACCCCGGCGGCGGCGACCGGGGCGACGCCGGTGAGCAGCCCGGCCCGCGCGCTGCCGAGCCGGCCGACGGCGGAGTACCAGAGCACGAAGGCGACGGCGGTCATCCCCACGGCCAGGTAGCCGACGGCGGCCAGCTGCGTGCCGGTCAGGCGGAGCGCTGCGGCCGGCCCCTCGGTGACCAGGCCGAGAAGGCCGAAGACGGCGGCCGCGAGCCAGGTGGTGTGCACCGAGACGCCCCACGCCCCGTGCCGGGCGAGCAACGGCACGGCGAGCAGCGTGAACCCGGCCTCGCAGACCAGGACGACGACCGCCCAGGCCAGCCCCTCGGCGTCGCTGCGGCCGAGTCCCTGCACCAGTCCGGCGCCCACCGTGACGATGGCGGCGGCACCGAGCACCCGGCCGCGCGGCCGGCGGCCCTCCAGCAGCGGGCCGACGACGGCGAGCAGCACCGGCACGGAGGCGACGGCCACGCCGAGGACGGCCGGCTCGGCGTGCGCCGAGCCCCGCACAAGCGCCACGTTGAACAGCACCATCCCGGTGACGACGATCCCGAGCAGCCAGGCCCACTCGGCACCCTGCGGCTGGACGATCCGCCGCCCGGCCGAGCGGGCGAAGCCGACCAGCAGCAGGCAGGCGAGGGCGTAGCGCAGCGACTGCGCGGTGAACAGCGGCGCCTCGGTGAGGACGGCGGAGATGGCGACGCTGCTGCCGACGAAGCCCATCGCCACCGTTCCGGCGAGGACGGCGGGCGCGGCGGGCTGCCGGACGGGGGGTGCATCGACGATCGCGGCCATGGCTGCCATGCTCGGACCGCGTTGGCCCATCCAGTAGGGCCAATGACTGCAGAGCGGAGTGGACCAATGCCGGGGACGGACTTCCTCCACCTGGACCCGGCGGGTGCGCCGGCGCGCGGGGTGACCGACTGGCTGACGTCCGCGGTGCGAGCCGCGGTGCTGGACGGCCGGCTGGCGGCGGGTGACCGGCTGCCGCCGACGCGGACGCTCGCCGCCGACCTGCGGATCGCCCGCGGGGTGGTGGTCGAGGCCTACCAGCGGCTGGTCGACGAGGGGCTGGTCGAGGGGCGGACCGGGCGGGGCACCGTGGTGCTGCCGTCGGCGTCCCCCGTGTCGCCGTCGTCCCCCGTGCCACCGCCGCCCCCGGACCCGGCCCGGCTGCCGCAGCCGACCAACCGCCCCGCCGCCGAGGGCGAGATCGACCTCTCGCCGGGGGTGCCCGACCTCGCGGCGTTCCCGCGGGCGGCGTGGCTGCGGGCCGAGCGGGCGGTGCTGCGCGACGCGACGGCGGCCGACCTCGGCTACGGCGATCCGCGGGGCAGCGCGCGGCTGCGGCGCGAGCTGGCCGGGTGGCTGGGGCGCACGCGCGGCCTGCGCACCGACCCGGACCGGATCCTGGTCGTCGCCGGGGTGGCGCAGGCGCTGGCGCTGCTGGCGCAGACGCTGCGCTCTCGCGGGGCGGGCTCGATCGGGGTGGAGGACCCGGGGTCGCGGGGCGCGCGGGAGGAGCTCGCGCACTGGGGGCTCCGGCCGGTCGGGGTGCCGGTGGACGACGACGGCCTCGTGGTCTCCGCCCTGCCGTCCGTGCCGGCGGTGATGGTGACGCCGGCGCACCAGTACCCCACGGGCGTGGTGCTCTCGCCGGACCGGCGGCGGGAGCTGCTGGCGTGGGCGCGCGACGGCGGGCTGGTGATCGAGGACGACTACGACGCCGAGCACCGCTACGACCGGGCGCCGGTGCCGGCGCTGCAGCCGTCGGCGCCGGAGCACGTGGCGCACACCGGGAGCACGTCGAAGACGCTGGCGCCGGGCATGCGGCTGGGCTGGCTGGTCGCGCCGTCGCACCTGGATGCCGACCTGGTGGCGGCGAAGCACGCCAGCGACCTGGGCAGCCCGGCGCTGCCGCAGCTCGTGCTCGCGGAGCTGCTGGGGTCGGGGGCGTACGACCGGCACCTGCGGCTGGTGCGGACCCGGCAGCAGGCCCGACGGGACGCGCTCCTCGGGGCGCTGAGCCGGTTCCTGCCGGGGGCCCGGGTGGCGGGGATCGCGGCGGGGCTGCACCTGCTGGTCACGTTCCCGGGGCTGGACGCCGACGACGTCGCGCTGGCCGGGGCGGCGCGGGACGCCGGCGTCGTCGTCCACCCGCTGTCGTGGCACCGGCTGACCCCGGGCGACCCCGGGCTGGTGCTCGGCTACGCCGCCACGTCCCCCGACCGCCTGCACGTCGCCGTCGAGCGGATGGCCGCCGCCCTGCGGCAGGGCCCGCCCGGGTGAGGACGGGCCCTGCCGGTGGTCAGGGTTTGCGGCCGTGGGCCGCCTTGGAGAGCGGCTCCCAGGTGCGCCACTCGGCGAGCCGGGACTCGTAGTCGCGGGTGGCGATCGCCAGCGGGCCGTCGCCGAAGAAGATCCGCAGCGGCGGGTTCTCCATGTCGACGAGCTGCAGCACCGCCTCGCGGGTGGCCAGCGGGTCGCCCGGGTTGCCGGCGCGGGCCCTGCGCTGCTCCGCGGCCTTCTCGCGGAAGGCGTCGTAGGCGGGGTTCGGGGGGGCGTGCTTCGCCGAGGCGCCGCCCCAGTCGGTGGAGTAGGCGCCGGGCTCGATGATCGTCACCTTGATGCCGAAGTCGGCGACCTCCGCGGCCAGCGACTGGCTGAATCCCTCCAGCGCCCACTTGGAGGCGTTGTAGATGCCGATGTTGGGGAACGCGCTGATCCCGCCGATGCTGCTGACCTGCAGGATGTGGCCCGAGCCCTGCGCGCGCAGGTAGGGCAGCGCGGCCTGGGTGACGAACAGCGCGCCGAAGACGTTGGTGTCGAACTGGGCGCGGGCCTCGGCCTCGCTGATCTCCTCGATCATGCCGAACTGGCCGTAGCCGGCGTTGTTGACGACGACGTCCAGCCCGCCGAAGTGGTCGTGGGCCTGCCGCACGGCGGTGAAGGCGGCGTCGCGGTCGTCCACGTCCAGCCGGATCGGCAGGATCTGGTCGCCGAACTGCTGCACCAGGTCGTCGAGGCCGGCCGTGTCGCGGGCGGTGGCGGCAACCGAGTCGCCGCGTTCGAGGGCGGCGATCGACCACTCGCGGCCGAAGCCGCGGGATGCGCCGGTGATGAACCAGGTCCTGGGCATGCGGGGTCTCCTTCGTCGGGCGTCCGCCGTCGTCAGCGCCGGTGCTCCCCGTCCTGTTCCGCTCGTTCCCGCGGGAACGAGCCGAGGGCCGCCTCCCCGGTCGGGGAGACGGCCCTCGGCGTGCGGGTGCTCAGCGTCGGGCGGCCACCAGCTCGTCGTCGGAACGGGCCGCGGGCTCCCGCCGCTCGAGCGCCGCGCCCTCGATGTCGACGTCGGGCAGCGCCCGGTCCAGCCAGCGCGGCAGCCACCAGGCCGCCTTGCCCAGCAGCGTCATCACGGCCGGCACGAGCGCCATCCGGACGACGAAGGCGTCGACCAGCACACCGAACGCCAGCGCGAAGCCGATGCTCTTGATGGTGGCGTCGTGGCCGAGGATGAAGCCGCCGAACACCGAGCCCATGATCAGCGCGGCCGCCGTCACCACGCGGGCGCCGTGGCGGAAGCCGCCGATCACCGCCTCGCGCGGCTCGGTGCCGTGCACGTGCTCCTCGCGCATCCGGCTGACCAGGAACACCTCGTAGTCCATGGCGAGGCCGAACAGCAGGCCGATGAGCAGGATCGGCAGGAAGCTCAGCACCGGCCCGGTCTGCTCGACGCCCAGCAGGTCGGCCAGCCAGCCCCACTGGAAGACCGCGACCAGCGCGCCGAAGGTGGCGGCGAGGCTGAGCAGGAAGCCCAGCGTCGCCTTGATCGGGACCAGGATCGAGCGGAAGGCGAGCATCAGCAGCAGGAACGCCAGCCCGACGACGACGGCGAGGAACACCGGCAGCGCGTCGGCGAGCTTCTCGGAGATGTCGATGCCCAGGGCGGTGTTGCCGGTGACCGCCAGCTCCGAGCCGGTGCTCTCGACCAGGTCGGGGCGCAGGTCGCGGATGTCGCCGACGAGGTCCTCGGTGCCGGCCGCGGTCGGCCCCTCGGCCGGGATGACGGTGAGGATCGCGGTGTCCCCGGCCTGGTTGGGCACCGGCGGGACGACGGCGGCCACCCCGTCCAGCTGGCCGACGGCGGCCGCGGTCTCGGCGAACGCGGCCTGGGGGTCGTCGGCGTCCGTGGCGTCGATGACCACGGTGAGCGGGCCGTTGAAGCCCGGGCCGAAGCCCTCGGCGAGCAGGTCGTAGGCCTGCCGCTGCGTGGTCTCCTCACCCAGGTCGCCCTCCGAGGGCAGCCCCAGGCGCAGGTCGAGCGCCGGCAGGGCGACGACGCCGAGCCCCACGACGGCGGCCAGCAGGACGGCGATCGGGTAGCGGGTGACCGTGCGGGCCCAGCGGGTGCCGGCCGACTCCTTGGTGGCGAGCGCGGCCTGGCGGCGGCGCAGCCCCGGCACCGCCCATCGGTTGAACCGGTCGCCGGCGAAGCCGAGCAGGGCGGGGACCAGCGTCAGGGCGACGAGGACGGCGATGCCGACCATGCCGGCGGCGACCAGGCCCATGGTGGTGAGGAAGGGGATGCCGACGACGGTGAGCCCGGCGAGGGCGATCATCACCGTCAGACCGGCGAAGACGACCGCGCTGCCCGCGGTGCCGACCGCCCGCCCGGCGGACTCCCGGGCCGGCATCCCGGTGGCCAGCTGCTCCTTGTGCCGGATGGTGATGAACAGCGCGTAGTCGATGCCGACGGCCAGGCCGATC
Organism: Blastococcus sp. SYSU DS0828; assembly: GCF_054050975.1. Taxonomy (NCBI): domain Bacteria; kingdom Bacillati; phylum Actinomycetota; class Actinomycetes; order Geodermatophilales; family Geodermatophilaceae; genus Blastococcus; species Blastococcus sp. SYSU DS0828. Next base: position 36,806 of record NZ_JBJHAK010000025.1, read on the forward strand.
ATCAGGCCGAGGGTGGGGGTGGTGCTGGTGAGGTCGACGACCGCCGAGAGGGCCAGCACGCCCGACATCCCGACGCCGACGCCGATCAGCGCGGTGAGCAGCGGCAGCCCGGCGGCCAGCAGCGACCCGAAGGTGACCGTGAGGACGACCATCGCGACGAGAACGCCGATCGCCTCGGCGGCGCCCTGGGCGGGGATGGCCTGGGTGGCCTCGCCGCCGAGCTCGACCCGCAGGCCGGCGTCCTCGGCGCTCTCGGCGACGTCGATCAGTTCGGCGCGGGCGTCGTCGGTGATCTCGTCGACCTGCACGCCGTAGGTCACCGTGGCGTAGGCGACCGAGCCGTCGGGGGAGACGGCCTGGGTCTGGAACGGGTCGGTGGCCGTGGCGACCTGCTCGGCCTCGGCGGCCTCGGCGACCGCCTGCTGGATGGCGGCGGTGAGCTCGGGGTCGGTGACCGCGCTGCCCTCGGGGGCGGCGAAGACCATGCGGGCGGTGGCCCCGCCGGCGCCGCCGCCGGGGAAGCGCTCCTGCAGCGTCTCCATCGCGGTGACCGACTCGACGCCGGGGATGGAGAGCTGGGCGTCGGCGTCGCGGCTGAAGGCGCCGGCCAGGCCACCCAGGAGGAGGAGGGCGAGCACCCAGGCGACGAGGACGGTCTTGCGGCGGTGGAAGGCCCAGCGTCCGAGACGGTGGAGGAGGACGGCCACGTGTGCGCTCCGGGGGTCGAGGGTGCGTCGTCGGCTCGCTGGCGCCTAGCCGATCGGCAAGCATGCTACTAGCCGATCGGCTAGGTGAGGGATGAGTCGTGTCACGTAGGGCGGTGTCTACGCTGTGCCGGTGACGAGCGCGGGAACCGCAGGCAGCGGCCGGTCGGCCGGCGCGCAGCGGGTGCTGGACGCCGCGCTCGACCTGTTCAGCGAGCACGGGTTCGAGGGAACCTCGCTCCAGGACATCGCCGACCGGCTGGGCGTCACGAAGGCCGCCGTCTACTACCACTTCCACACCAAGGACGAGATCCTGCTGGCGCTGGTGGAGCCGGCGTTCGACGAGCTGCTCGTGCTGGCCGAGTCGGGCGCGCGGTCCGGGCGCGGGCGGGGTGTGGAGGTCGCCGGCTACGTCGACTACCTGCTGCGGCACCGCCGGGTGGCGGCGTACCTGACCCGAGACGCCACGGCCATGAGCCGACCGGGCCTGGTGGAGAAGGGCACGAAGCTGCGCGGGCAGGTCGAGGCGGGGCTGCTCGGTGGGGACGGCGACGCGCTGGGGACCGTGTGGGGCGCGGCGACCCTGCAGGCGCTGGCCGGGGCGCTGCTGGCCGCGCCGCCGGACGTGCCGGAGGAGTGGCTGCGCGAGGAGCTCACCGAGCTCGGCGCCCACCTGCTCGCCGGCTACCGGAAGGCCGCCCGCCGCCGGGGCGCCGCGGGCTCTCACACAGCCATGAACCCGGAGCGATAGGCGAGGACGACGGCCTGCGTGCGATCCCGGGTCCCGGTCTTGGCCAGGACGGCGGCGACGTGGCTGCGCACGGTCTCGACACCGACGACCAACTGGGCGGCCATCTCGGCGTTGCTCAGGCCGGCGGCCATCAGCCGCAGCACCTCCTGCTCGCGCGCGGTGAGGCGGGCCAAGCCGGGATCGTCCGTGGTGCCCGACGACCGGATTCGCCGGCGGGCCAGCTCCCGGACGGCTTCGGGGAAGAGCAGGGACTCGCCGCGGGCCACCGTGCGGATGCCGTGCAGCATCTCCTCGGGCGTGGACCGCTTGAGCAGGAACCCGTCGGCGCCGGCCGCGAGCGCCTCGAAGACGTGGTCGTCGTTGGTGAACGTCGTGAGCACGAGAACCCGGGCCGCCGAGCCCGCGCGCACGAGCGCCCGCGTGGCCGCGATGCCGTCCATCCGCGGCATCCGCACGTCCATGAGGACGACGTCGGGGGAGGTGCGCCCGACCAGGTCGAGCACCTCGGCGCCGTCCCCCGCCTCCCCGACGACCTCCATGTCCGGCTCGCTGCCGACGACCGCGGCCAGCCCGCGGCGGATCAGCGGCTCGTCGTCGACCAGTGCCACCCGCAGGCTCATCGATGCCCTCCGCGCGCGTGCACGGGCAGGTGCACCTCGAGCCGCCAGCAGCCGTCGTCCCCGGCGCCGGCGCGCATCGAGCCGCGCAGGTCCCGGACGCGCTCCTCCACACCGACCAGCCCCCGGCCGCCGCGGGCCTCCGCGGGCACGGTGCCGTGGGCGGTGTTGGTCAGGCGCAGCCGCAACTCACCGCCTCCGGCGCGCACCTCGAGCCGGCCCGCTGCGCCAGGCGCGTGACGCAGCACGTTGGTGAGGCCCTCCTGCACGATCCGGTAGGCCTCCCGGGAGACGACCGCGGGCAGCCCGTTCACGTCTCCCGCGACGTCGACCGACACCTGCACGCCCGCTGCCCGGGCGTCGGCGACCAGCGGCTCGAGGTCCCGGAGGTCGGGCGCCGGGGCGACGTCCTCCGGGGTGCCCTCGTCCTCGCGGAGCAGCCCGAGCACGTGGTCGAGGTCGACCATGGCCCGGCGGGCGGCGTCCTCGGTGGCGCGGATCGCCTGCTCGGCGGCTGCCGGGTCGCGGGCGAGCAGCCGGCGCGCGGCCCCTGCCTGCACGCTGGCCAGGCTGAGTGCGTGCCCGACGCTGTCGTGCAGCTCGCGGGCCAGCCGGTCGCGGCCGGCGAGCAGTGACACCGACGCTTCCGCCGCGGCGAGCCGCTCGGCGGCCGGATCGGCGAGCAGCCGCGGGGCGAGGGCCGCGATGGCGCGTCCCAGCAGCTCCCCGCCGACGAGGCAGACCACCGCGATCCCCGCGGCCACGGCCACCCGGGCAGGCACCGCCTCGGGCGGCGAGACGCCCGGGAGGATCGACTCGCCCAGCCCGTCGGGGGCCGCGGCGACGACGGCGGCGGTCGGCAGGCCGATCACCAGCAGGGCTCCGGCCAGCGAGCCGGCGGCGACGTGGGCCACCAGCAGGACGGCGCTGCGTCCACGCTGGGCCCGGGTGGTGGCGGGGCCCGGGCGTTCCTGCGGACGTCCGGTGAGCAGCCCGGCGACGGCCGCGCCCTCGATGGAGCGGACCTCGGCCAGGGTGCCGATCGCGGCGACGGGTGCGGCGAGGACCAGCCCGGCCAGCGGGACGAGGAGGAGGACGGGCACCCCGGCGGTCGAGAGCAGGGAGACCGGCCAGGCGAAGACGACGCCGACGGCCAGGCCGATCGCGCCACCCAGCAGGAGGTAGATCCACCGGTGCAGCGAGCGACGGATGGCGGCGGCCGTCGTCCCTCGCTGCACCGGTGCATCCTCGCAGCGGATCGCCGTCACGGGAGCACGGAGAGCGCCGGGTCTGCCTGACCGCACGCGCGGCAGGCGCCGCGGCGACGGTAGGCGTACGCGGTCACCGCCGCGGCGAGAGCCAGCCCCCACGGCAAGGTGGGGAAGATCAACAGCAGTGCCGCCTGCATGCCGTCCCCCGCGGTGAGGCCCTTGATGCCGGCGACGACCAGGCCGGGGCTCGCGGCCAGCAGCACGGCGGCGACCAGGCCGCCGGCGAGGACCGGCACGCGGACCGGCACCGGCCGTCCGCGCAAACCGGGGACCCAACCGGGCCACACCTCGCCCCAGGGGCGGATGAGCCCGACGGTCAGCACGGCACCGCCGAGGGCGGCGAAGCCGAGCAGGAGGCCGAACAGCCGGGTCGCCGTCTCCAGCTCGCCGCCCTCGGGAAGGCCGAGCGGCCACGGCGTCAGCCAGGTCATGCGGAGAAGGGCGTAGGGCAGCGGTCCGGCGACCGCGATCCACGTCGCGATCCGCCCCCACCGCAGCGCGTTCGCGGGCTCGGTCCAGCGGGCGGCGGGGCGGCCGCACACCGTGCAGCGTCCGGCCACCGCGCGACGGAGGAGGACGGCCGCCGCCCCCCACAGGAGGGCTCCGCCCAGGACGAGGGTGAGGTGCGCCGGCACGAGGGCGTTCGCTGCCAAGCCGTCCGCGAGCTCGGAGCCCAGCGTCACGAGGGTGTCCCACCCCAGCGCGCCGGAGACCACGCCGGCGACGAGCAGGGCGACCACGCCCAGCAGCCAGGGCCGGGCCCGGCGGTCGCGGACCGAACCGACCACGAGGACGACGACGAAGGCCGCGGGGGCGATGATGGCGCACAGGTAACCGACCAGCGACAGCACGCCGAGGTCGGCCGACACCGCGCCCAGCAGCGCCGCCTCGAGGGCCATCAGCAGGGGCAGCGCGGGAGTCCCCGGCCGTCCGCGCGCCACCACGGCGAGCACCAGGCCGGCGGCGGCCAGCCCGATGACCGTCCAGGTGGTCACGGCTGGCGGGAGGAGGGCGACCAACCCGAACCGGTCGTCGTCGTCGAACGCGGGGAGGCTGCCGGGGTCGAGCAGCCAGCGCAGGCCGAACACCAGGTGCAGGGCGCTCCAGGCGGCCGCGGCCAGCAGGACGCGGTCGAGCAACGCGATCGATCGGGAAGGTGTGGCTTCGGGAGCCGGCGGGTGGTCATGGGCGATGGTCACGGCGACCTCCGGGATGCGGCCCGGGCCGTTCCCAGGCACATCCCCAGGCTCGTGAGCCGGCGGTGCCCGCTGCTCCCCCGCGCGGGGGATCTGCCTCCGCTGGGCGGGTGGTTCAGCCGTCGAGCAGGCGGGCCTCCGGGGCGGGGATCGCCGCCTGCGTGCGGTCGCTCAGGGGGGTCAGGCGGGGTGCCCGCGCCCGTGCAGCGCGGGCACCCCGATGGCGTGCTACCTCCGGCCGAGGCGGTAGCCGACGAGGACGCCGATCAGGGTCAGCACGGCGCCGCCGACGGCGCCGAGCGCCAGGGTCTGCACGTCGCCCGGCGTTCCCGCGGGAACGCCGGCCTTGCCCGCGAAGACCGTCGGCGCGGCCTCGCCCACCGGGGCGGCGTGCTTGCCGGCGACGTCCGCCTCCGTCACCGCGGTCGGGCCCACCGCAGCGGCCGACGGAGCAGCGGCGATCGGCACCGCGACACCCGTCAGCTCGTCGTCGATCGCCTTGAAGAACTGGCCGGCCATCCGCTTGGCCACACCGGTGATCATCCGCTGGCCCACCCCGGCCACCGGCCCGCCGATCACGGCGTCGGCCGAGTAGGTCAGGTTCGTCTTCCCGTCCTCGGCCGGCGACAGGTTGATCGTCACCGTCGCCCGGGCGTTGCCCGGTGCACCCGCGCCCGACGCGTGCATCACGTAGGACGACGGCCGCTGCTGGTCCGACAGCCGCACCTCGCCCGCGTACGTCCCCTTGATCGCGCCGACGCCGACGGAGACGTTCATCTTGTACTCGTCGTCACCGACCTGCTCCAGGGTCTCGCAGCCCGGGATGGTGCGCGCCAGCACGGCCGGGTCGGTGATCACCGCCCACACCTTCTCCGGGTCGCCCGAAAGAACCGCAGAGCCGTCGAGGTTCACGCCATCACTCCAGTCCCCGCGCGGCGCTCGGCCACGGCGGTCTTCTCCGAATCGGGGGAACGCACCAGGTCGTACAGCTCGGTGGGCGAGATCGGCATCGAGGCGATCCGCCGGCCCACCGCGTCCTCGATCGCCGAGGCCAGCGCCGCCGTCCCCGGGATCACGCCGGCCTCGCCGGCGCCCTTGATGCCCAGCGGGTTCAGCGGCGACGGCGTCTGCTGGTGATCGATCACCACGTCCGGGATCTCCGAGGAGTACGGCATCAGGAAGTCCATGAACGAGGCGTTCTGCAGCTGCCCGTCGCCGTCGTAGGCCATCCGCTCGTACAGCGCCCCGCCCACGCCCTGCGCGACGCCGCCGTGCACCTGGCCCTCGACGATCATCGGGTTCACCACGTTGCCGCAGTCGTGCACCACCGCGTACTTCACGACGTCGATCTCCCACGTCGCCGGGTCGATCTCCACGATCGCCGCGTGCGCGCCCGACGCGAACGTCGAGCGGATCGGCGAGTAGTAGTCGCGGTGCTCCAGCCCCGGCGCGTCACCCGCGGCGATGGGCGGCTTCGAGTCGTCCCCGGCCTTGGCGAACTGCGTCGCCTGCCTCGCGGCCTCGTCGAAGGCGTACCGCAGCGGGTTGGACAGGACGGCGACGGTGCGCAACGGGATCGACGTCCCCGGCACGCCCTTCACCTGCACCAGGCCCTCGTCGATCTCCAGGTCCTCCGGCGAGGCCTCCAGCACGTCGGCGGCGATCCGCAGCGCCTTCTCCCGCACCCCGCGGGCGGCCAGCGCGATCGCGTTGCCGCTCATCACCGCGGCCCGCGAGGCGAACGTGCCGACGGCGTACCCGAAGCGGCGGGTGTCGCCGGTGGTCACCTCGACGTCCTCGATCGGCACCCCGAGCTCGGAGGCCACGATCTGCGCGAACGCCGTCTCGTGGCCCTGCCCCTGGGAGGTGAGCCCGGTCGAGACCAGCACCTTGCCGCTGCCGAGCACCTGCACGTGCCCGCCCTCGTACGGGCCGGGCCCGGTGCCCTCGACGTACATGGCCATGCCGACGCCGAGCAGCTTCCCGCGCGCCTCGGCGTCGCGGCGCAGCTCCTCGGCGGCGTCCCAGCCGACGAGCGTCTTCAGCTTGTCCATCAGCCCCGGGTAGTTCCCCGAGTCGTAGATGACCGGCCGGCCGTCCTGGAACGTCAGGTGGTGGTCGTAGGGGAACTGGTCGGGCTGGATCAGGTTCCGCTCGCGGACGACGGCCCGGTCCAGCCCGAGCTCGTCGGCGATGCGGTCCATGGTCCGCTCCATCGCGTAGCAGCCCTGGGGCCGCCCGGCGCCGCGGTACGGCGTCACGATGACGGTGTTGGTGAACACCGACTCGACGATCACCCGGTACACCGGGATCGCGTACGGCCCGACCAGCTGGGTCGCCGTCACGATCGGCACGATGATCCCGTAGGGCGTGTAGGCGCCGTTGTCGTGCCAGATGTGCACGTCGAGGGCGGTGATCCGCCCTTCGTCGTCGTAGCCGACGGTGATCTCCTGGCGCTGCTGCCGCTCGTGCGCGGAGCCGATGAAGTGCTCGCGGCGGTCCTCGGTCCACTTCACCTCCTGGCCGAGCGCGATCGCGGCCATCGGCACCAGGAGCTCCTCGGGCCACGGGTGCACGATCTTCACGCCGAAGCCGCCGCCGACGTCGGGCGCGATCACCTCGACCTTGTCCAGCGAGAGGTCCAGCTTCGCCGCGATCGCCGCGCGCACCGACGTCGACGCCTGGGTGCTCGTGTAGACCCGCAGGGAGGAGTCGTCGGCGTCCCACTTCGCGTGCACGCCCTTGCCCTCCATCGGCATGCAGGCGCTGCGCTCGATGTACTGGGTGAAGCTCATCGTGCGGGGCGAGGCGGCCAGCACCGGCTCGACGTCACCGGTCTCCTGGTGGTGCCGGGCGGCGACGTTGTCCGGGATCTCCTCGTGGACGGCGTGCTGCGCGGCGCGGGCGGCGTCCACACCGACGACGACCGGCTGCTCCTCGTAGGTGACGACGATCTTCTCGGCGGCGTCCTCGGCGATGTACCGGTCGGTGGCGATGACCATGACGACCGGCTCGCCGACGTGGTTGACCTCGCCGTTGGCGAGCGGGAAGCCGGTGCGCGGCGAGGTCAGCTGCGGGTGCGGGATGAGCACCGGCAGCGGCTCGGCCATCGGGCCGGTGAGGTCCTCGTACGTGTAGATCGCGACCAGGCCCTCGACGTCGAGCGCCTCGTCCACGTCGATGGAGACGATGCGGGCGTGCGCGTGCGGCGAGCGCACGAACGCCGCCGCCAGGGCCCGGGACCCGATGTCGTCCAGGTAGCGGCCCTTGCCGGTGATCAGCCGCTGGTCCTCGCGCCGGCGGACCGGCTCGCCGAAGAGCTTCGTCGTCACCGCTCGCCCCTCTCAGGCATAGGAAGCTTTACCTGCGTTTCCAGCCCCAGGACGTAGGGATAGCTTCCTATGCCCGGGGTGGCCGGTGGCATCAGGCGTCCTTCATCGCGGCGGCCGCGGAGTGCACGGCCTTCTTGATGTTGGCGTAGCCGGTGCACCGGCAGAGGTTGCCGCCGACCATCTCGTCGACCTCCTCCTCGGTGAGCTCGGCCGAGTTGTCGCGGCCCTCGAGCCCGGCCGCGATCGTCATCAGGAAGCCCGGCGTGCAGAACCCGCACTGCAGCGCGTGGCACTCGCGGAACGCCTCCTGCACCGGGTGCAGCACCTGCCCGCCCTGGTGGTCCTCGCGCGCCAGCCCCTCGACGGTGCGCACCTCCGACCCGTCCACCTGGACGGCGAGCATCAGGCACGAGCGCACCGGGGCGCCGTCCACGATCACCGTGCACGCCCCGCAGACGCCGTGCTCGCAGCCGACGTGCGTGCCGGTCAGCCCGAGGTCGTGGCGCAGCGCGTCCGACAGCAGCCGGCGCACCGGCACCGTGGCTTCACGTGGAACACCGTTCACGGTGACGGTGATCGTCCGTTCGGTGTCGACGGAGGCGGTCATGCGGCGGTCCTCCCAGCAGCTTCGGCGGCAGCCTCGGCCAGCGTTCGCTCGGTCAGCACCCCCACCAGCAGCCGCCGGTAGTCGGCGCTGGCGTGGATGTCGGTGTCCGGGTCGACCAGGGTGCGCGCGAGCGCCCCGGCGGCGGCCCAGTCGGCCTGGTCCACCGGCGAGCCGGCGACGGCCTCGGTCAGGTCGTGCACCTCGGGGGTGAGCCCCACCGAGACGTAGGCGGCGCGGGCCGACTCCACCCGGCGGTCGGCGTCCAGCGTGACGACGACGCCCGCGCCGCAGACCGCGTAGTCGCCCTTGCGGCGGGCCACCTCGGCGAACGCGGTGCCCGCGCGTGCCGGGAGGGCCGGGAAGGTGGCGGAGGTGACGACGGCGCCGCCGGGGATCGACGTCTCCAGCGGCCCCACGAAGAAGTCGCGCCAGCCGACGGACTCGGTGCCCGACGTCGTCGCCACCGTGACCGAGCCGTCGGTCAGCGCCAGCACCGACGTCATCTCGCCGGAGGGGTCGGCGTGGGCGATCGAGCCCACCGTGGTGCCCCGGTTGCGGACCGCCGGGTGGGCGACGTTCGCGGTGGCCCGGCCGAGCAGGGGCTGGGCGGCGGCCGCGCCCTCGTGCCGGAGCAGCGTGTCGTGCCGCACGAGGGCGCCCACCGTCACGCCCTCGCCGGTCACCTCGACCGTGTCCAGGCCGGGGATCCGGTTGATGTCGACCAGCGTGGCCGGCGCCGCCAGCCGCATCGACAGCAGGGGCAGCAGCGACTGGCCACCGGCCAGCACCTTGGCGCCGTCCTCGGACAGGAGCGTGAGAGCTTCGTCGAGCGTGCTCGGATCCGCGTAGCGGAAGGGGGCGGGCTTCACCGGCTGCGGTCACCTCCGTGCGTGCTGGAAGACGCCACTCTGTCACCGGCACGAAGCGGGCGAAAGTACCTCAGCGCTAAAACTTCGTTGCGAATTCGCTGCGGGTTCCGGCCCCGTCCCGTTTCCGCTGGGCAGGCGTCGGTAGCGCCGGCCGACGACGGCGAGCGGGTCGTCGCCGGCCCGGTCCCATAGCGACCCGGCGCCGCGGGGAACCCGTGCCGGAACGCGCGCCGCCCCCGGTCCCGGACGACGGGTGCTGTCGTCCGGAGACCGGGGGCGGCGGGGGAGCGGGTCTAGCGGTCGCGCGTGTCCCTGCCGGGGGTGTGCCCGCCGAGGACGCCGGGGCGGCCGACCTCGTCCACCGACGACGGGTCGGTGCCACCCTGCTCGTCGGCGTAGCCGCCGGCCGGGCCCTCCGCTTCGGCGCCGTGGCCGAACGTGCTGCCGGCGGCGGGGTGCGTGCCCTCGCGCAGGAGTGCGGCCTTCATGTCCGCCGGGGCCAGGGCGCGGGCGACGTGCCAGGCGACGACGGCGACGATCGAGCCGAGCGCGATGCCGTTGAGCACGAACTCGTCGGTGAAGGTGAGGGTCACGTTGCCGACGCCGATGATGATCCCGGCGGCCAGCGGCACCAGGTTGATCGGGTTGGCGAAGTCGACCCGGTTCTCCTTCCAGATCTTGGCGCCGAGCAGGCCGATCATCCCGTAGAGGACGACGGTGATCCCGCCGAGCACCCCGCCTGGGACGATGTTGATCAGGGCGCCGAACTTGGGGATCAGCCCGAGCAGGATCGCCACCAGCGCGGCCACGTAGTAGGCCGCCGTCGAGTAGACGCGGGTGGCGGCCATGACGCCGATGTTCTCGGCGTAGGTGGTGGTGGGGGAGCCGCCGACGGAGGTGGCGACGACGGTCGCGATGCCGTCGGCCGCGACGGCGCGGCCCATGTACGGGTCGAGGTCGCGCTTGGTCATCTCGGCGACGGCCTTCACGTGCCCGGCGTTCTCCGCCACCAGCGCGATCACCGCGGGGATGACCAGCAGGCTGAAGTTCAGCGAGAACGACGGGCCGGTGAAGTCGGGGAGGCCGAACCAGTCCGCGTCGGCGACCGAGTCGAAGTTGATCCGGTCGCGGGTGGTCTCGGCGCCGGTGCCGTCGGGCGAGGTGATCTGGCCGGCGGTGGCGTCGAGCAGCACCGACAGCAGGTAGCCGAAGATCAGGCCGAGCAGGATCGAGATGCGGGCCAGGAACCCGCGCAGCGCCAGCGAGGCGACGATGACGAAGGTCATCGTCGCCAGCGCGACCCACTGGTCCTGCGGCCAGTACGTGCCGGCGGCGACCGGGGCCAGGTTGAAGCCGATGAGCATGACCACCGCGCCGGTGACGGCCGGCGGCAGCACCTTGTTGATCAGTCCGAGCCCTGCGAAGTGGATCAGCAGACCGACCAGGGCGAGCACGACGCCGGCCACGAGCAGCGCGCCGACGACGTCGCTGGAGTCGCCGCCGTTGGCCCGGATCGCGGCCACGCCGCCGACGAACGCGGCGCTGGTGCCCAGGTAGCTCGGTACCCGGTTCTTCACGATCAACAGGAAGATGATCGTGGCGACGCCGCTCATCATGATGGCGAGGTTGGGGTCCAGCCCCATGATGATCGGGAAGACGAAGGTCGCCCCGAACATCGCGACGACGTGCTGCGCGCCGATCCCGACGGTGCGCGGCCAGGAGAGGCGTTCGTCGGGGGCGACGGCCTCTCCGAGTGGGGGCGTCTTACCGTCCCCGTAGAGCTTCCACCCGAACGACATGAGTGCCTCCTCGACGTGCCTGTCCGACTCGGTCCGGCGTCGGTCGACGGCTGTCGGCCCGATCGCGAGGCGCCACTGTGTCACTGGGCACAGGCCCGGCGGAAGTACCTCAGTGCTAAATCGTTGTTGCATCGAGATGCCGATACTTCACCGCTGAGAGATCTCTCGGTACGGTCCGGGCATGAGCTCCTCAGCCCCTCCCGGTGGAGACGCCGCGGTCTCGGTGCAGCTGCGATCCGGCGTGTACGCCGACTCGGTGAAGCTGATGCAGGTGAGTCGCCGGATCAGCGGCCGCGAGGGCGTCGGCGCCGTCCTCGTCGCCATGGCCACCCCCCTGAACCTCGAGCTCGCGGCCGGCATGGGCCTGGCGCCCGAGGGCGAGACGAGCCCCGAGCAGCTGCTGATCGCCGTCCGCGCGGACGACGAGGAGACGCTGGCCGCCGCGCTCGCCGACGTCGACGCCGCCCTCGCCGAGCGGGAACGCGCCACCGGCACCGCCGCCGCCATCCCGCACCGCACCGTCGGTGCCGGCCTCGACGAGCTCTCCCCCGAGGCGCCGGCCCTGGCGATCGTCAGCGTGCCGGGCGCGTACGCGGTCGCCGAGGCCGCCGACGCGATCGCCGCCGGGCGCAGCGTGCTGGTCTTCTCCGACGGCGTCCCGGTGGAGCACGAGGTCGCCCTCAAGCGCGCCGCTCACGACGCCGGGGTCCTGGTCATGGGCCCCGACTGCGGCACGGCGATCGTCTCCGGGGTCGCCCTCGGCTTCGCCAACGTGGTGCGCCCCGGGCCGGTGGGCCTGGTCGCGGCGAGCGGCACCGGTGCCCAGCAGGTCTCCTGCCTGCTCGACATGGCCGGCGTCGGCGTCTCCCACGTGCTGGGCGTGGGTGGGCGCGACCTCAAGTCGGAGGTCGGCGGCCTGGCCACCCTCGACGCGCTGGCCGCCCTCGACGCCGACCCCGCCACCGAGCGGGTGCTGCTGGTCTCCAAGCCGCCGGCCCCGGAGGTCGCCGCGGCCGTCGAGGAGGCCGCGGGGCAGCTCTCGGTGCCGGTGCGGTCGGCCGCCCTCTCGCCGGAGACCCCCGACCTTACCGCCGCCGTCGAGGCCCTGCTCACCGACATGGGGCTCGACGTCCCGGTGTGGCCGTCCCGCCCCGGCCCCGCCGAGGCCGCCGTACCCGGCGCGGTGCTCAAGGGCCTCTACTCCGGCGGCACGCTGGCCGACGAGGCGATGCTCCTCGCCGCCCCGGCGCTCGGCGGCATCCGGTCGAACACCCCGCTGGAGCCCGAGCTCGATCTCGGGACGGACCTGTCCGCCTCCGGGCACGTCGTCATCGACTTCGGCGACGACGCCCTCACCGTCGGCCGCGCGCACCCGATGATCGACCCGACGCTGCGGCTCGAGGCGATCGCCGGGGTGGCCGCCAGCGACGAGCCCGCCGTCCTGCTGCTCGACGTCGTCCTCGGGCACGGCGCCGACCCCGACCCCGCGGGGGCGCTGGTCCCCGCGCTGGATGCGGCGCGGGCGCAGAAGCACCTGCCGGTCGTCGTGGCGCTGATCGGCACGGAGGGCGATCCGCAGGGCTGGTCCCGGCAGGCCGACGCCCTCGCCGCGGCCGGCGCCGCCGTCTTCTCGTCCAATGCTGCCGCCACGCGGTACGCCCTCGACCTGCTGGGAGCTTCGGCATGACGCTCGGCAACCTGCTCTCCGGACCGCCGGCGATCGTCGCCGCCGGCGTCGACGTCTTCTCCGACGCGCTGCGCGCCCAGGGCGCCGACGTCCACGACGTCGACTGGCGGCCCCCGGGCTTCGGCGACCCGGCCGACCTCGCCGCCCTCGCCCTCGACGCCCGCCGGGCCGCGGCGAACCGCACGGCCGTGGAGCGCGTGATGGCCGCCGGCTCCGTGCTGGTCGACGTCCGCCCCGCCCGCGAGGTCATCGGCCTGACCGACCGCACGCTCCTGCACTCCGGCCCGCCGCTGGCGTGGGAGAACGCCTCGGGGCCGATGCGCGGTGCGCTGATCGGCGCCTGCCTGTTCGAGGGGTGGGCGGCCGACGTCGAGGAGGCGGAGGTCCTCCTCTCCACCGGCGCGGTCACCCTGGACCCCTGCCACCACCACCGCACCGTCGGCCCGATGGCCGGCGTGACCAGCCCGTCCATGTGGATGTGGTGCCTGGAGGACCCGGTCACCGGTGGCAAGGCCTACTGCAACCTCAACGAGGGCCTGGGCAAGGTGCTGCGCATGGGGGCCTTCAACGAGGAGGTGCAGACCCGGCTGCGGTGGATGCGCGACGTCCTCGGACCGGTGCTGTCGAAGGCGGTGCGCGGCTCGATCGACGCCGGCAACGACCCGCTCGACGTGAAGGCCGTGCTCGCCCAGATGCTGCAGATGGGCGACGAGGGGCACAACCGCAACCGCGCCGGCTCGCTCATGGCGCTGCGCGAGCTGTCGCCGTCGATCGTCGCCAGCGGTGCCTCGTCGTCGGACATCGCCGACGTGCTGCGGTTCATCGGCGGCAACGAGCACTTCTTCCTCAACCTCGGCATGCCGACGGCGAAGCTCGCCCTCGACGCCGCCCGCGGCATCCCCGGCTCGACGATGCTGACCGTGATGTCGCGCAACGGCACGGAGTTCGGCATCCAGACCGCCGGCACCGGCGACCGCTGGTTCACCGGGCCGGCGAACACCCCGGTCGGCCTGTTCCTCGGCGACTACGGGCCCGACGACGCCAACCCCGACATCGGCGACTCCGCGATCATGGAGACCTACGGCATCGGTGGGTTCGCGATGGCGGCGGCGCCGGCGATCGTCCGGTTCGTCGGTGGCACCGTGCCCGACGCGCTGGCGACGACCGAGCGCATGTACCAGCTGACCCTGGCCGAGAACCCGGCGATGGCGATCCCGATCATGGGCTTCCGCGGCTCGCCCACGGGCATCGACGTCCTCAAGGTGGCGCGCACCGGCTGGCTGCCGCAGATCAACACCGGCATGGCCGGGCGGATCGCCGGGACCGGCCAGGTGGGCGCGGGGTTGGTGCAGCCGCCGCAGGAGTGCTTCGAGCAGGCGCTGGCGGCGCTGGCCGAGGAGGCCCGCACCGCCTGACCCCTCCGGATGCGACGAACTCGTGGTCATCAGCCGCGGATGACCACGAGTTCGTCGCACTCGGGAGGCAGGCCGGTCAGAGCAGGCCGCGGGCGCGCAGCGTGCGCAGCCCGGCGAAGACGTGCCGGCGGATCCGGTCCTGGGTCCTCTCGTGCATGTCGACGAAGCGGAAGCACAGCTCCGTGCGGTCGTCCTGCCGCGGGATCCGCCGGGTCACCTCCCCGCGGCAGGGCACCTCCTCCTGATCCAGGCAGACGACGAGGGGAAGCACGGCGCCGAGGCGCAACGGGTCCTCATCCTCCGGCTGCGTCGTCCCGTCCTCGCCGGGCAGACCCTCCGGCTGCTCGACCGCTCCCTCGGCGGATCCGGCGGCCGGGCCGGCCGTGGGGGCGGTGACCGTTGCGCGGAACAGCGCCCGCATCCCGCCCTCGCTGATGTCGAGGCTCGCCCCCCGCAGCACCTCGGTCCCGACGGTCATCTGCACCTGCACGCTCAGCGGTGCGCGCACCGCCGACCGGCGCTGGCCGCGGGTGGCGGGGCCGACGGGCCGCAGCCGCCACTGGGGCGGGTCGGACCGCGTCGCGACCAGCTCGGTCGGCCGGGATCGCAGCTCCTCGGGGCCGCGCCACACCACCTCGACGTGCTCGCCGGGCTCGATCGCGACCCCCTGCTGCATCCGGTCCTCATCGACCGTCACCACGAACTCCGTGGCACCGGCCGCCTCGACCCAGCTCAGCAGCACGTCGCCCTTGCTGGTGACCAGCAGATCGACCACCGCTCGCGGCTCCGGGTAGTCGATCCCCGCGCTCTCGGCCATTGGTGCCCCCGTGTTCCTGAAACGATCCGTTCTGGTGGCGGCAGGCTAGTGGGGCAGGGTTACGAATTACTGAACGCGCTGCTCAGGCGGGGTGTGTCGGGTGTGTCGCCGGCGGGTCCGAGCGGGCGGAGTGGCGCCGCCTGGCGTGCGGCTGGGCAGTGTTCAGGCGGGGCCGCAGGTGAGCAGGTGGTCGACGGCGGCGGCGAACCCGTCGACGTCGTCGAGCGCCTCGGTGAACGGCACCCGCAGGTCGTAGCAGCCGTTCCGGCCCTGCACGCGGAACCGGACGCCGAACCGGTCCAGCCCCAGCAGCCGGACGTCGTCGTGCCGGCCGGCCCAGTGCTGCACCCGGCCCGTCAGCCGGCTCAGCGCAGCGGCCTGCTGCGCCATGAGATCGATCTCCGCGCCGCTGACCACGTCGGGCCGGGCGGCCCGGAAGTCGTCGGGGTCCACCTCGGCGCGCGTCCCGGACTCCTCGAGCTCGACCTCGGCCAGGTCCAGCCGCACCAGCGCCGCACCCAGACCCACCTCGAACAGCACCTCCGCGGGCGAGGAGTCGGCGAAGTCCAGCACCAGCTGCGGCGCGTCCTGCTCGCTCACCGGCACGAGCCAGCCGGTGAGCTGCACGAGCCCCCGGACGGGGTGGCGGAGCGGGAGGGGAGCGCGGTCGGCGACGGTCAACCGGGCGGGGACGTCGCCCAGCGGGGAGGAGCGCAGCGCCGTCATCACACCGCCGTCGGTGGGGACGACGAGCAGGACGTCACCGTCGGCCGTCGTCGTCGCGGCCAGCACCTGGCAGGAGCCGACCCCGGCGACGTGCAGGCTGGCGGCGGAGCGCACCGCGACGGTGCGGGCGCGCTCGGCCGCCGGCGGCTGCCGGTCGACGGCCGCGGACGAGTGGGTCGGGCCGGCCGTCATGGACCACCTCGGAGAGCTCGTGGGCGAGTAGTAAGGTGAGCCTAACCAAACCGGAGGTCCCGAGTGAACACGCCCCGTCCCAAGGTCCGGCTCAGCCGCGCGCTGGGCATCCCGCTCACCCCGAAGTGCGTGCAGTACTTCGAGCGCCGCCCGTACCCGCCGGGCGAGCACGGGCGGAAGCGTCGCAAGGACAGCGACTACTCCACCCGGCTCAAGGAGAAGCAGCGGCTGCGCGCGCAGTACGACATCAGCGAGACGCAGCTGCGCGCCGCCTTCGACCGCGCCAAGCGGACCGGCGGGAAGACCGGCGAGGCGCTGATCCAGGACCTCGAGTCCCGGCTGGACGCCACCGTGCTGCGCGCCGGGTTCGCCCGCACCATCTACCAGGCCCGCCAGTTCGTCACCCACCAGCACGTGCTGGTCAACGGCAAGCGGGTCGACCGCCCGTCCTACCGGCTCAAGCCCGGGGACTTCGTGCAGATCGCGGAGAAGTCGCGGACGAAGGAGCCGTTCGTCGTCGCCGCGTCCGGGGCGCACGCCGAGGCGCCGAAGTACCTCGAGGTCCGGCTGGCCGACCTGGTCTGCCGCTACGAGCGGACGCCGACCCGCGACGAGGTGCCGGTCGTCTGCGAGGAGCAGCTGGTCGTGGAGTACTACTCCCGCTGACCTCCCCGCGGGAAGGTGCGCACCGCCCGCATCGGCTGCCTGGTGGGCCGGTGCGCGCCTCCCGCCGTCGGATCCACCCTTGCCGTGCGTGCGCGGAGCCGTCAGGCTGCGCCACCACGTGGGCGAGCTCCGGGAACGTGCCGCACGACGCACACGCCGAGCGCTTCCGGTTGACGAGCCCGCCGGAGAACGAGATCCCGGTGGTCCTGCCGCTCGCGGCCGTGCTCGGCCGCAGCGACCACGCGGCGGTCGCGCTCACCCGCGTCGCGGTCTTCTCGACGGGGGTGCTCGTCGACCTCGTCGTCCGCGTGCGTCCCGGCGCCATCCCCATGGTGGACCTGCACGAGATGGTGTGGCGGAGCGGCGACGGCGCACCGCGGATGCTGATCGGGGTCCAGCTCGCCGACGGCACCCGCCTGGACAACGACCGCCGCCAGGGGCCGATGGAGGACGTCGTCTTCTCCTCGCAGGGCGGCAGTGGCAACGAGCACTCGGTCGACCAGGGCTGGTGGCTGGCCCCGCTCCCGCCATCCGGGCCGGTGCGGTTCGTCGTGCGCGGCCCGGTGCTGGGGATCGAGGAGACGGTGACCGAGCTCGACGGGACGGCCATCCGCCGGGCGGCCGAGGACGTGGTCGAGCTCTGGCCGTGGACGCCGCCGGAGCCGGCGCGCGAGGAGTCGGGGCGCCATCCCGACGTGCCGCCGGACAGCTGGTTCGCCGGCTGACGACCAGGCGGCCAGGCGGGCCGCCCAGCAGACCGTCGGCGGCCGCGCATCGGCGCTGGCCCCCCGTGGTGGGGAAAAGGTCGTGCCCAATGCACCCCGTGCGGGCGCGGGTGCGAGGATATGGGCAGCACGAACGAACGGCCGCCGCCACGGTGGTCCGGCGTGTGCCGGGCCGTCGGGAGGCAGCGCTGAACAGGCACCTGGCGGAGCTGATCCCCGGTGGACCCCGGACGGAGCTGCAGCGGCTGGTCCTCGAGCACGACTGGGGGACGACCGCCCTCGGCCCGCAGGCGGACTGGTCACCGACGCTGCGGACCACGGTCAGCACCGCGCTGAACTCACGCTTCCCGTTCCTGCTGATGTGGGGACCGGAGCTCGTCATGGTCTACAACGACGACTACGCCCCCATGCTCGGCGCCCGGCACCCGGCCGCCCTGGGCGGGTCGGCGCGGGATGTCTGGGCCGACATCTGGCCGGCCCTGGACCCGATGGTCGCCGAGGTCATGGCGGGGCGGGCCACGTACTCGGAGGACCTGCTCCTGGTCATGACCCGCCACGGGTTCGAGGAGGAGACCTACTTCTCCTTCTCGTTCAGCCCGGTGGTCGAGCCGGGCGGCGCGGTCGTCGGCCTGCTCGACACCGTGGTCGAGACCACCCACCGCGTGCTGGCGGCGCGCCGACTCGGCATCCTCCAGCGGCTCGGCAGCCTGCCGCGCGCCTCGCACGGCGACACGACGGAGGCGGTGTCCACCGCGCTCGGGGTGCTCGCCGACGCGCGCACGGACTGCCCGTTCGGGCTGGTCTACCTGGCGGACGAGGACGGGAAGCCGCGCTTCGTCGCCGGGCAGGGCCTCGGCGTGCACGGGGAACTGGCCACCAGTGCCATCCCCGAGCAGGTGCTCCGCGCCATGGCGACCGGCGAGGCGCAGACGGTGACCGGGCTGGCCGGCGTCCTGCCGGGGCTGTCCAGCGTCGGCGCGAGCCCGGCCGGACAGGCCGACGTCGACACCGCCGTCGCCCTGCCGCTCACGGCCGCCGGCGCCGAGCGGCCGATCGGTGCGCTGGTCCTGGGCGCCAGCCCGCACCTCCCCCTGGACGACGGCTACCGCATCTTCATGGCGTTGGCCGCCGGGCAGGTCGCCGCGGCGATCGCCGACGCGCAGGCGGTCGTGGCCGAGCGGCGGCGGGCCGAGGAGCGGGCACGGTCCGAACGCGCGCGCGCCCAGTTCTTCACCGACGTCGCCGTCACCCTGCAGCGCGCGGTCCTCGGGCCGACCGCGCTGCCCGAGGGGTTCGCCGTCCACTACGAACCGGCCACCGGCACGCTCGAGGTCGGCGGGGACTGGTACGACGTGGTGGACCTCCCCGGTGGCGGCTACGGCGTGATGGTCGGCGACGTCGTCGGCCGGGGTCTGCCGGCCGCGGCGGTGATGGGCCAGCTGCGCAGCGCCGGCCGGGCGCTGCTGCTGGAGAGCCGGTCCCCCGCCGACGTGCTGTCGGCTCTCGACCGGTTCGCCGCGCTGGTTCCCGGCGCCGCTGTGAGCACGGTCTTCTGCGCCGTCGTCGACCCGCTCGCGGGCATCCTCTGCTACAGCAGCGCCGGGCACCTGCCGGCGATCCTGGTCGAGGAGAACGGTGCCACCTCGCTGCTGGAGGCGGCGAGCGCGCTCCCGCTCGCCGTCGCGGACGGGGACGGGCGCCCGGAGGTCGAGGTGGCCTTGCCCGCCGGCTCGACGCTGCTGCTCTGCACCGACGGCCTGGTCGAGCGGCGGCACGAGGCGCTGGACGAGGGGATCGGCCGGGCGGTCGACGCGCTGGTCGACGGCCGGCACCTCGGCCCCGCCGAGCTGAAGGCGCGGCTCACCGAGCGGCTGCTCGGCGACGCCCCGGACGACGACGTCGCCTTCGTGCTCTTCCGCTGCGGCTGACGCGGGCGCGGTAGCCGGGGATGGACGTCGTCCGGGTGAGCAAGCGGCTGTCCTTCGTCCTGCGGCACCGCCCCGAGTCGGTCGGGATCACCCTGGACCCCGCCGGCTGGGCCGACGTCGACGTGCTGCTCGCGGCGCTCCACCTCACCCGCGAGCAGCTCGAGCACGTCGTGGCCGCCGACGACAAGCGCCGGTACGAGCTCCGGGGTGGCCGCATCCGCGCCAGCCAGGGGCACAGCGTCGCCGTCGATCTCGGTTACGCGGACGAGACGCCACCGGACGAGCTCTTCCACGGCACCGTGGCGCGTTTCCTGGCGGCCATCCTCGCCGAGGGGCTGCGCCCGGGACGTCGGCACGCGGTCCACCTGAGCGCCGACGTCGTCACCGCCCGCGCCGTCGGGAGCCGCCGCGGCGCACCGGTCGTGCTGCGCGTCGACGCCGCCGCGATGGCCCGCGAGGGCGCGCGGTTCAGCCGCTCGGCCAACGGGGTGTGGCTGGTCGCCGCGGTACCGCCCCGCTACCTGACCGTGCTCGGCGGCTGACCGGTCAGGACGGCACCCGGAGCGCCAGCAGGGCGATGTCGTCGTCGCCGCGGGTGCCCAGCGCGCCCAGCAGGCCGTCGCACATGCGGTCCAGCGGCTCCCGGCCGCGCTCCTCCAGCGCCCGCACCAGCCAGGCGGTGCCGTCGTCGAGGGTCATGCCGCGCCGCTCGACCAGCCCGTCGGTGTAGAGCAGCAGCGTGTCGCCCCGCCGGAGCACCACCTCGTGGTCGGTGCGCGGTGGCCCGTCGGCGGTGCCGGCTCCGAGCAGCCGGTCGGGTTCCCGTTCCAGCACCTCCACGCAGCCGTCGGCCCGCACGACCACCGGGGGCGGGTGCCCCGCGTTCGACCACTGCAGCGGCACCGCGTTCCCGGCCACGCCCCGCGGGTCGACGGACGCAACGGCCACGGTCACCAACGTGTCCAGCCCCAGGCCCTCCAGTACGTCGTCCAGCACGGTCAGCGCGGCGGCGGGGGAGCCGTGCCCGACCCGGGCGAGCGCGCGGAGCATCCCGCGGGTCTGCGCCATGGTGGCTGCCGCGGGCGCGTCGTGGCCGGCGACGTCGCCGATGACCAGCATGGTGCGGCCGTCGGTCAAAGGAAAGGCGTCGTACCAGTCACCGCCGACCTGCGCCTCTCGCGCGCCGGGGAGGTAGCGGGCGGCCGTCTCGAGCCCCGGGACCTGCGGGATGCCGCCCAGCAGCGCCCGCTGCAGCGTCTCGCCGGTGTGGACGGAGGCCCGTGTCGCGGCGGCCTCGGCGCCGAGCCGGGCCACGTGGGCCTCCCGGCGGAGCCGCAGCTCGCAGGTCACCACGGCCAGGATCCCGCCGAGGGCGACGGCGACCAGCCGGACGCTCTGCGCCACCGCTGTCTCGGCGGTGTACTGCTGGCTGTAGAGGCCGAGGAGCGTGGTGACGACGAACGCGGACGCCGCGTACGCGACGGTGGCCTGCCGGCTCAGGAAGGTCGCCGACGCGAGCGGGGCGATGACGGTGAGCCCCAGCACCACCTGGCCGCGGCCGGTGATCACCTCGGCGATCACGACGAGCAGCAGCACGATGGCCGGCAGCGCGGTGTTCACGCGCCCGAACCGCTTCACCGCATCCCCCTCGTGCCCGCCAGCAGCGCGGCGCGTCCCCTGGTCAACCTAGAGGACGGTGGCGGCCTCGCCGTCGACCCCCGGAGCGGTCAGCCGCCGGTGCCGGGCATCGAGTCCAGGGGCAGGCCGACGTAGAGCATGCCGATGAGGGCCCCGCCGTCGTCCCGCAGCCCGGTGTAGGCGGTGAAGTACGGCCGGTCGGCAACCGTGGCCGCACCGGTGTAGGTCCCGCCGGCCAGCACGGCGGCGAGCACCGGGTTCGGGCGGCCGTCGGGGCCGGTCCGCGCGATGGCGGTGCCGACATTGCGCCGGCCGGCGGGCGTGAGCACCGTCGTCGCCACCCGCACCATGCTCCCGGCCTCGTCGAGGCGCTGGAACAGCGTGCAGCTGCCGCCGACCTGCCGCACCACCTCGTCGACGAGCCGCGACGGCCGGCGGGGGTCGTCGCTGCGCTCCAGGGGCATGTCGCCGAGCAGCAGGTCGGGGAGCGCGGCGGTGTGCGTGGCGCCGGTGGTCTGGTCGCGCACGGGAAAGGGGGTCCGGGCGTCGCCGAGTCGGGCGCCACCCAGGTCGGCCAGCTGCTGCTCGGCCACCGCGAGGGCTCGCCGGACGTAGACCACCCGCTGGCTGTCGGCCAGCTGCCCGACGGCCTCGCTGATCCGTGCGGAGCCGCCGGCCGCGCGGTCGACGTTCTCCACGACGCGCTCGGTGGCCGCCCGCTGCTGCTCGACGGCGGCGGCGATGGTGTCCTGCGCCTCGGCGATGGAGCCGAGCGTCCCGGTGATCCGCCGGACCGCCTCGACGGCCTGCTGGGTCTCCCGCTGCACCGCCGTGATCTGCGCGTCGATGTCGCGGGCCGCCTGCGCCGTCCGGTCGGCGAGCTCCTTGACCTCGTCGGCGACGACGGCGAACCCGCGGCCGAGGTCGCCCGCGCGGGCGGCCTCGACGGAGGCGTTCAGCGCGAGGAAGCGGCTCTGCTGGCTGATCGCGCCGATCAGCCGGACGAACTGGGTGATCGACTCGCTGGCGGTCCGCAGCGCGGCGATCCGCTCGTCGACGGCCTGCGCGTCCTGCACCGCCTCCTCGGCGACGGCCGAGGCCCGGCCGGTGCTGGCGGAGATGTCGCCGATCGCGGCGCGCAGCTCGGCGAGGGAGGCGGCGGCCTCCGCGGAGGTGTCGGAGACCTCGCGCGAGGCCCGGGCGAGGACGCCGGCCTGACGCGCGGCGTCCTCCATGCTGGTGTCCCGCCCGGCGGGGCCCCGGGGTGGGCGCGATGCCGGCACGGCCGCCGCCGTCGCCGGGGGGAGCGGAGCGGGGCCTGACGACGCGGACGGACGCACGACCCGTTGCCTCCTGCAGCTGCCGGTGGACCTGCCCGTCGGCCGGGAGGTTCCGAGACACGCTAGGCCGCATGCCCGGCACCCCCGGAAGGCGCGCCGGTCGACCGCCGAAGCCGCCCGTAGGAAGCCATTCCGGCGCCATTCGGTGACCGTCCCGAAACTGTCGACTCGGCGACTCGAGTTTCTTTTGGGACAGGAGTTGAGAATGCGCAGGGTCGTGCCGAGAACAGGGGCGTCAACGAATCGGCGCAGCCAGCACGTGGACCGGGTGACCAGCATCCCGGCGGGTCTGGGCCACTGAGAGAACAGGACCACTGCAATGCGCCTGTCGCGCGTTCTGCTCGCCGGTGTCGCGGTCGCCGGCATCGCCGCCACCACCTCCGCCTTCACCGCCGGAAACACCGTCGACGCCAGCATCGCGGGCTTCGGCGCCAACACCGTCAGCGGTGTGACCGTCACAAACATCCAGTACGTGCCGTCGACCACCGACCACGCCAATCTGGCGCAGGTCGTCTTCACCGTGCAGGAGGACGTCGACACCGGTCACGGGGCGAGCCTGACGCTGCGCAACGGCCCTAGCAGCAACACGACTCCGGGCAGCATCGTCGGGACCTACGAGTGCACGACCTTCGGCACCCACGACGGGACGGTGGGCACGATCACCTGCAACACCGCACCCAACCCCGCGTTCACCAGTTTCACGGGCGTCGGCCTGGCCGTCTTCCAGACGGCCCCCTGACCCACCCATTCGAATAGGGCGGGTGCCGTGCGCCTGCCCGCCCTCCTCGTACCGGTGTCCACGCCATGACTGCTACGTCCAAGGTCGCCAGCACCAGCGCCGTCGTCGCGCTGGTGCTGGCGACCCTGTGGTTGTTCTGGCCCGCCAGCCTCGGCGGCGGCACGACGTACGTCTCCACCTTCGGCAACAGCATGGAGCCGGCCTTCCACACCGGGGACCTGGCGGTCCTCAGCCGGGCCTCCACCTACTCGGTGGGTGACGTCGTCGCCTACCGGAGCGAGTCCCTCGACACGGTCGTCATGCACCGCATCGTCGCCGCGGACGCCGAGGGCTTCGTGACCCAGGGCGACAACAACGACTGGCTCGACGAGGACCGCCCGACGCAGGAGGAGATCCTCGGCCGGCTGTTCGTCCGCATCCCGCAGGGCGGCAAGGCGCTCAAGGCGATCAGCTCCCCCTCGGTGCTCGCGCTCGTGGGCGTCGCCTCGGCCCTGGTCCTCTCCGCGGCCCGCCGGAAGCGCGGCGGCCACCGGGCCCGGGCGCTCCGCCGCCGGCTGCCGACCCTGCGCACGCCGTCCTTCGCCGTCCCGTCGTTCCCGGTGCGCTCGGTGCAGCTCCCACGGGTCCCCCGCGGCTCGCTGACGGTGCTCGTGCGGGCCCGCGCCCGTCAGGTGGCGCTGGTGGCCGCCGCCGTCGCGCTGGTCGCCGCCCTGGGTGCCGGTGCGCTCCTCGTCGTCCCCGGCACCGAGGCGGTCGAGGAGCCGCTCACGGTCACCCAGCAGGGGCGTTTCTCCTACACCGGGACCGCCGAGCGCGGCACCACCTACCCCGACGGGACGGTGGAAACGGGGGACACCGTCTGGACCAGGCTGTCGACCGGGCTGACCGTCTCCTACGAGGACACCGTCACCGGCCCCGACCTCGCCGGCCTCCAGGGCGCGCTGCGCCTCGACGTCACCGTGCAGGCGGCCGACGGCTGGAGCACCTACCTCGCCAGCGGCCCCGTCGTCGGCTTCACCGACGGGGTGGCTGCGGCGTCGGTCGAGGTCGATGCCGCCCGCGCCGCCGAGGTGCTGGCCCGGCACTACGCCGAGGTCGGCGTCTCGGGCAGCACCGCGACGCTGACCGTCACCCCCACCGTGGCCCTCACCGGCACCGTGCGGGGCACCGCCTTCGAGGCGGGCCCCCCGGCCGGCCTGGACTTCGCGCTCGACCCGACGGCCCTGCGGCTGGCCGGTGACCCCGGGACCGTGCTGACGGCGGCGACCCCGACGTCCGTGCAGGTGACCACGGTCGGCCCCCGCTCGTTCGACGTCCTGGCGCTCTCGGTGCCCGTCGGCGTGGCCCGGGCCGTCGTCCTCGCCCTGCTGGCCCTCGCGCTGCTCGTCGCCGCGGCCGGTGCGCTGCTGGGCCGGACCGGCCGCGGCGACGCCGCCGACGAGTTCCTCGTGCGGCACGCCGACCGGATCGTGCCGGTCGCCGGGTTCGCCGCGGGCGGGACCGTCATCGACGTCTCCGACGCCGAGTCCCTGCGCCGGGTCGCGGAGCGGTTCGACACCGTCGTCCTGCACCACGCCGCCGCGGAGGAGGACGTCTTCGCCGTCCGGGACGTCGACGCGACCTACCGGTTCGTGGTGCCGGGCGGAGCGGGCGCCCGGCGCGGCAGGCCGCCCGTCCCGGCCCCGTCCCGGGCGCCCCGTGCGGCCGCCGACGAGGACCTCACCGCGCCGCTCCCACCCGTCGGCCTCCGCGGTCTCCTGGCCTGATCCCGGGAACGACATCGGGGAAGCAGGGCTCCGGAACGTCGTCCGGACCCCCACTTCCCCGAAGTGGTGTTCTGGGAACTACGCCTTGACGATCGCCGCCACCGGGCCGCCGCCGGACGGGCCCTGGTGCACCGCGGCCACCGAGACGAACACCGCCGGGTCGCCGGTCACCGACGCGGTCACGCCGCCCACGCACGCCTTGATCTGGCGGTGCCAGGAGACGTCGGAGTCGTCCAGCATGGCGTTGCGCCGCCCGCGCACCTTGCCGTCGGGCGAGGCCTCGCACTTGAGGAAGACGTTGACCAGCCGGTCGCCGAGGTCGGTGTGGTGCGGCCGCTCCGGCAGCTCGAGGCCGGCGTCGCGGATGGCTGCCCAGATGCCGTCCTGGTCCAGCGCGTCCTTCATCACCGAGTGGCCGACCCGGTAGTTGCCGCCGTGCCCGCGGGCGTTGCCGACGACGACGATCTGCGCCCGGTCCAGCTCCACACCCGACGAGCAGGACGCGACCGAGGAGTACAGCGACAGGTCGCGCATGATCTGCTCCTGCTTCGGCATCTCGATCTCGCCGAGCGCCACCGCGATCCCCAGCGCCGTCGTGCCGTTGGAGATGTCCATGGAGCCGTGCGGCTCCTCCAGGATGGTGGTCTCCCCGCGCTGGTGGGCGTCGCGGATCGTGTCGATCGTCAGCAGCGGCGTCTTGGTCTGCACGTAGTGCACGTCGGCCGGGTCGGTGATGCCCGCGGCCTCCATCGCCTTCTTCACGCCCTCGGCGACCTTCTCGACCATCGCGACGCGGCCGATGTCCTCGGGCAGCAGGACGTCGCTCATCGCGTAGCCCACGGTCAGCCGCGGCTCGTCGGTCTTCTCGACCGAGTCCTCGGGCAGCGTCGCGAAGACGGTCGCGTGCGGGCTGATGACGCCGTCGGTGCCACCGGACCACACGATCGGGATGTCGCCGACCTCCTCCTTGCTCCGCGAGCCCTTCTCGAGCAGCACCTCGCGGAAGGCGCGGTCGGCGATGATCCGCGTGTAGTCGTTGATCCCGCCGTTGCCCTCGGTCTTGCCGATGACGGCGATGACGCGGTCGGCCTCCATGACGCCGTCGTCGATCAGCTTGGCGAGCTCGGAGGCGTCGCTGACGTTGTGCAGCGGGACCTTGCGGACCTCGATCGGTGCGGGCATGCGGGTTCCCTTCAGGAGTGGGTGAGGACGGTGCCGGCGTCGTCGCCGCGGACGGCGTCGGCGATGTGCTGGAGCGAGGTGATGACGGCGCGGGTGGGCGGGGCGTGGTTGGCGGCGGAGCCTTCGACGAAACGGAGAGCTGCTTCCACCTTCGGGCCCATCGATCCTCGGGCGAACTGCCCGGCCGCCGCCAGTTCGCGCAGCTCGGCGACGGTGACCCGGCCCAGCGGGCGCTGTGACGGGGTGCCGAAGTCGACCATCACGTTCGGGACGTCGGTGGCGATGACCAGGGTGTCGGCGTCGACGTCGCGGGCGAGGATCGCGGCGGTCAGGTCCTTGTCGATGACCGCCTCGACGCCGCGCAGGGCGTGCCCGTCGACGTGGTCGTCGATCACCGGGATGCCGCCACCGCCGGCGCACACCACGACGAACCCGGCCGCGGCCAGGGCGTGGATGGCGGGCGAGTCGACGACGGCCCGGGGTTCCGGCGAGGCGACGACGCGCCGCCAGCCCTTCTCCCCGCGGTCCTCCCAGGTCTGCCCGAGCGAGACGAACTGTTCCGCCCGCTCCCGCGGCAGGAAGCGGCCCACCGGCTTGGAGGGCTCGGCGAAGCGCGGGTCGTCGGCGTCGACGCGGGTTCGGGTGACCAGCGCGGCGGTGCGCTGGGGAAGGCCGCGCACGGCGAGGGCGGCGTCCAGCTCGTCGGCGACGGTGAAGCCGATGGTGGCCTGGGTCTGCGCCACGTTCCAGTCCAGCGGCACCGGGGGCACCTCGTGGGCGGCGAGCTCGTTCTTGACCAGCAGGTTGCCGACCTGCGGGCCGTTCCCGTGGGTGAGCACCACCTGGACGCCCGCGGCGACGACCTCGGCGACGTGCCCGGCGGCCTGCCGGATCGCATCGCGCTGCGCCTGCGGGGTCGCGGAGCCGTCGGCCCCGGTCATGGCGTTGCCGCCCAGGGCGATCACCACGCGCGTCGACGTCACCCCGCCGACCCTAGCCGCATTTCCCTTAGCGGTGAAGTACTTCTCCGGAGGAGGGTCAGCTCGGCTCGGCCGGGTCGTCGTCGTAGGAGCCCAGCGGTCGCTGCGCCCAGAGCACGTCGCGCCACCGGCCGTGCTTGAACCCGATCCGCCGGTAGGTGCCGATCGGCTCGAAGCCCATCGCCGTGTGCAGGCCCTCGCTCGGCTCGTTGGGCAGCGTCATCCCGGCGATCGCGGTGCGGAACCCGCGGGCGGCCAGCCGCTCGAACAGCGCTTCGTAGAGGGCGCGCCCGCCGCCGCGCCGTCGTCGCCCGCCGTCCAGGTAGACGCTCACCTCGCAGCTCCACCGGTAGGCGGCGCGCTCCTTGTACGGCCCGGCGTAGGCGTAGCCGACGACGGCGCCGTCGTCCTCGAGGACCAGCCAGGCGTGCGCCCGCCGGGCCGCCGCGATCCGCTCCGCCATCTGTGCCGGCGTCGGCGGCTCGAGCTCGAAGGTGATCGCCGTGCCGGTGACGTAGGGCGCGTAGATCGCGGCGCAGGCGGCGGCGTCCGCCGGGGTGGCGTCGCGGACGGTCGGAGCGGGGGCACCCATGATCGTCAACGTAGCCGGGCGCCGGGTCGGAGCGCGGTGAGCTGGAACACCCGTGCCCCTCGGCTAGCGTCCCCGGCCGTGCCTCCCGCCCCCTCCTCGACGACCGTTGCGGGGCTGGTCACCGCGCTCGTGGGCTTCCTGAGCTCCTTCGCCGTCGTCCTCACCGGTCTGCGGGCGGTCGGGGCCACACCGGAGCAGGCCGCCTCGGGCCTGCTGGTCCTCTCGGTCGCGATGGGCGTGGCCACCGTCCTGCTCGCCCAGCGGACGCGGATGCCGATCACCGTGGCCTGGTCCACGCCCGGGGCCGCGCTGCTGGCGACGGCCTCGGCGCCCTCCTGGTCGGTGGCCGTCGGCGCCTTCCTCCTCGTCGGCGTCCTCGTCCTGCTCACCGCTGCGTGGCCCCGGCTGGGCGAGGCGATCGGCGCCATCCCCCCGGTGCTCGCCCAGGCCATGCTCGCCGGCGTCCTCGTGCCGCTGTGCCTCCAGCCGGTCCGGGCCGCGCTGGAGATCCCCTGGCTGGTGGTGCCCGTCGTGCTTGTCTGGGTGGTGCTCCTGCGGTTCTCCCCGCGCTGGGCCGTGCCGGCTGCCTTCGCGGTCACCCTCGGCATCATCGGGTGGCTGGCCGTCCGGGACGGCGGCGTCCCGGTCGCGGCGCTGCTGCCGAGCCTGGTGTGGACGACCCCGGACTTCGGCTCGGTCGCCGTCGTCGGCCTGGCCCTGCCGCTGTTCCTGGTCACCATGGCCTCGCAGAACGTGCCGGGCCTGGCGGTGCTGGCCGCCTTCGGCTACCGGGCGCCCTGGCGCCCGGCCATGGCGGTGACCGGCGCCGGCACGCTGCTCGGCGCCCCGTTCGGCGGTCACGCGATCAACCTGGCCGCCATCAGCGCGGCGCTGGCGGCCGGTCCGGAGGCGGACGCCGACCCCGGGCGCCGCTACCTCGCCGCCCGCACCGCCGGCCTGGCCTACGTCGGGTTCGCGGTGGTCTCCGCCGCCGTCGCAGCCCTCGTCGCCACGGCCCCGGCCGGCTTCGTCGCGGCGGCCGCCGGCCTCGCCCTGTGGCCGGTGCTGGCCTCGTCCCTCAGCGCCGCGCTGGCGCGGGCGGAGGACCGGATCCCCGTCGTCGCCACCTTCCTCGTGGCGATCAGCGGGATCACCGTCGGCGGCATCGGGTCGGCGTTCTGGTCGCTGGTAGTCGGGCTGGTGCTCTGGGCCTGGTACCGGCCGTCCCCCACCGCGCCGGAGCCCACCGTCCCGGCCTGACGGGGACCTGGCGTCAGCGGCGCCAGAAGTCGAAGCGGTCCCGGCCCGGGCGGAACCCGGCCGCCTCCGCGACGGCGACGGCGAGGTCGAACTTCTGCCCGACGGCGGCAGGCGCGTGCGCGTCGCTGCCGAAGCTGACCGCTTCCCCGCCTGCCTCGTAGAACCAGCGCACCTGGTCCGCCGACGCCAGCGGGCTGCTGGTGTTGATCTCCAGCGCCCGGCCGCTCCCGGCCAGGGCCCGGAACACCGCCCGGTACTCCTCCTCGTAGTCCTTCTCCACGTACCGCTGCGAGCCGCCGGGCCAGTACCGGCGGGGGAAGTCCACGTGGGCCAGGACCTGGAAGACGTCGCTGCTCTCGATCATCCCGACCATCTCGCCGAGGTAGCGGCGCATGGTGGCGTCGGCGTCGACGTGCAGGAGCCGGCCGACACCGACCAGCCGACCCTGGTCGGAGAGCGAGTGCAGCGAGCCGAGGATGCGGTCGACCGGGGAGTCCTCGAGGTGGCGGGCGATGCTCGCGGCGAACAGGTGCGGCTCGCCGGTCTCGATGCCCGACCAGATCCGCAGTTCCGGGAACCGGTCGCGCACCTCGGCCAGCTCGGCGAAGTAGCCCTCGACGTCGATCGGCAGCTGGTGGGCCGGGTAGCGGTCGACCAGCCCTTCCGCGGTCGCCCGGTCCTCCTCGTGCCAGACGGTGAAGTCGAGGTGCTCGGTGAAGGCGACCGCGGGCAGGCCCTGGGCGATCGCCCGCTCGCACGCCCTGCGCATGGTCGACGAGTCGGGGGTGTCCCACGACCAGTGGGTGTGCACGTGGTTGTCGGCCGGAAGCTGCCCCTGGTGGTCCATCGCCTGTGGATTCTCCCCGTCGTCCACCGGTCGCGCGCGGGGGGCCGTCGCTGTCGGCGGTGGTGCCTACTGTCGTCGGCATGAGCACCGCCGCACCGCCGTCCTCGATCGCCGACGAGGCCCTGGAGATCCTCCGGGAGCTGACCGGCCGCCCCGACGCGGTCTTCCGCGAGGGGCAGGACGCCGCCGTCGCCGCGCTGGTCGAGCGCTCCCAGCGGGCGCTGGTCGTGCAGCGCACCGGCTGGGGCAAGTCCGCCGTGTACTTCGTCTCCACCGCCCTGCTGCGCCGCCGCGGCGCCGGGCCGACGCTGCTCGTGTCCCCGCTGCTGGCGCTGATGCGTGACCAGGTGGCCGCCGCGGCCCGCGCCGGCATCCGCGCGGTGGAGATCTCCAGCGCCAACATGACGGAGTGGGACGACATCGCCGCCCGCCTGGCCGCCGACGACGTCGACGTCCTGCTCGTCTCGCCCGAGCGGCTCACCAACCCGCGCTTCCGGGAGGAGCAGCTGCCCGGGCTGGTGGCCCGCTGCGGGCTGGTCGTCGTCGACGAGGCGCACTGCGTCTCCGACTGGGGGCACGACTTCCGCCCCGACTACCGCCGGATCCGCGACCTGCTGGGCACGCTGCCGGCCGGCACGCCGGTCCTGGCCACCACCGCGACGGCGAACGAGCGGGTGGTGGCCGACGTCGCCGAGCAGCTCGGCGCCGGGGGCGTCGAGGTGACCACCGTCCGCGGTCCGCTCTCCCGCGACTCGCTCCGCCTGGGCGTGCTGCGGCTGCCCTCGGACCGGGCCCGCCTGGCCTGGCTCGCCGCCCACCTCGGCGACCTGCCGGGCAGCGGCATCGTCTACACGCTCACCGTCGCGGCGGCCGAGGAGACGGCGAACCTGCTGCGCGACGCCGGCCACGAGGTCCGCGCCTACACCGGCCGGCTCGACGACGCCGACCGCAAGGACGCCGAGGAGGCGTTGCGGAAGAACGAGGTGAAGGCGCTGGTCGCCACCTCCGCCCTGGGCATGGGCTTCGACAAGCCCGACCTGGGGTTCGTCGTCCACCTGGGCGCGCCGTCGTCGCCGGTCAGCTACTACCAGCAGGTCGGCCGTGCGGGCCGCGCGGTCGAGCACGCCGACGTGCTGCTGCTCCCCGGCCCCGAGGAGATCGCGATCTGGCAGTGGTTCGCCACCTCGTCCATGCCGCGCGAGGACCACGCCGCCGCGGTGCTCACGGCGATGGCCGACGGCAAGGCCTGGTCGGTGGCCCGCCTGGAGACGGTGGCCGACGTCCGGCGGTCCCGGCTGGAGCTGCTGCTCAAGGTCCTCGCCGTCGACGGTGCGGTGGAGCGGGTGCAGGGCGGCTGGCGCTCGACCGGGCAGCCGTGGGTCTACGACGCCGACCGCTACGCCCGGGTCACCCGCACCCGGGAGGCCGAGCAGCGCGCGATGCTCACCTACGCCAAGCCGGTCGACGAGGCCGAGTGCCGCATGGCATTCCTGCAGTCCGCGCTCGACGACCCGACCGCCGCCCCCTGCGGCCGCTGCGACGTCTGCGCCGGGCCCTGGTACGCCACCGACGTCCCCGAAGCGGCGTCCGAGGCGGCGTCCGCCGCGCTGGACCGTCCCGGGGTGGAGCTGGCGCCGCGGGCGATGTGGCCGACCGGCGCCGACCGGCTGGGCGTCGACGTCAAGGGGAAGATCCCGCCGGGGGAGCAGCTGGCGACCGGCCGCGCCGTCGCCCGGCTGACCGACCTCGGCTGGGGACAGCGCCTGCGGTCCCTCCTCGGCGACGACGGCGTCGGCGGTGTGGTGGAACTCGACCTCGAGGCGCCCAGCATCGAGGAGGACCCGGACGCGGCCTTCGACGTACCGGTGCGCCGCTCGGTCTCCGACGTCCCACCGGACGAGGAGCTCCTCCGGGCCTGTGGCCGCGTGCTCGCCGCCTGGGACTGGGCGGAGCGCCCGGCGGCCGTGGTGGCGGTGCCGTCGCGCCGCCGCCCCCAGCTGGTGACGGGCGTCGCGCAGGGGCTGGCGCGCATGGGCCGGCTGCCCTACCTGGGCGAGCTCTCCCTGGCCCACGGCGGGCCGACCGGGCAGCCTGGCGGGAACAGCGCCTTCCGGCTGGCGGCGGTGTGGGACCGGATCGTCGTGGGCCAGGAGCTCCGCGAGCGGCTGGCGGAGGTGTCGGGACCGGTGCTGCTGGTCGACGACCTGGCCGACTCGCGCTGGACCATGACCGTCGCCGGCCGGGAGCTCCGCCGGGCCGGCGCATCGTCGGTGCTGCCGTTCGCCCTGGCGCTCACCGCCTGAAGGAGGACCCCTCTGCCCCCACGCCTCGCAGGCTCGGCGCGGGCCCCTGCAGAGGGCCGCGTATCCACAGCTTTTCGCACACATGTGCGAAAAGTCGGGGTAGCGTGCCGGCATGGAGAAGGACCCCCTCCCCCTCACCGCTCGCCCGCTCGCCGCGAGCCTCCGGACGGGGCCTGCCCAGCCCTCGATGTGGGATCTCGCCGACGAGGCGACGCTCCAACCCTTGGATGGGGTGACCCGTCACGACCTGGGCCGGGGGGCGTGGGTCGACCACCTGCCCGGCTGGGTGGCCGGCTCGGACGAGGTGCTCGACGTGCTGCTCGGTGACATCGGCTGGCGGGAGGACCGCAGGCAGATGTACGAGCGGGAGGTCGCGGTCCCGCGGCTGCTCCGCTGGTACTCCGGCCGCGAGCAGCTGCCGCACCCGCTGCTCGGCGAGGCCCGGGATCGGCTGAACCGGCACTACCTGCCCGAGCTGGGCGAGCCGTTCGTCACCGCGGGGATGTGCCTCTACCGCGACGGGCGGGACAGCGTGGCCTGGCACGGTGACCGCATCGGCCGCGGGCGCTCGGCCGACACGATGGTCGCGATCGTCTCCTTCGGCTCGCCCCGCCCGCTGCTCCTGCGCCCGGTCGGCGGCGGGGAGTCGCTGCGCTTCCCCCTCGGCCACGGTGACCTCGTGGTCATGGGCGGTTCCTGCCAGCGCACCTGGGAGCACTGCATCCCGAAGACGACCAAGCCGGTCGGACCGCGGGTGAGTGTCCAGTTCCGCCCTCGCGGCGTCGCCTGAGCCCGAAAAGTGCGGAACGACGGGGCTGGAGGCGCCGTCCCCTGGCTCCGCGCGGGGCCCGGGGACCCCCCTGCAGACCCCCTCGGAGAGCGTGTACTGTTCTCCCTGCACCGAGCGAGAACGGACCGGGCCGCGAGGCCCGGGAAACCGCCGGACGAGCCCCCGAGGTTCACCGATGCGGAGCCCGGTGTACAGTGGAGAAACCGCCTCGAACGAAGGCCAAGAAATTGGCCGGGATTCCCGCGCGTCCGCTCCTTGAGAACTCAACAGCGTGCCGAAAGTCAGTGCCAAGTAATACCCCGTGCCCTGGCCACTTGTGGTTGGGGCTGGGATTCCTTTGGTTGATTGATATCGCGAGTGTCAGCTCGCGGTTCTCAGCTGCGATCAAATCATCTACGGAGAGTTTGATCCTGGCTCAGGACGAACGCTGGCGGCGTGCTTA
>NZ_JBJHAK010000026.1:0-68835 GCF_054050975.1 Blastococcus sp. SYSU DS0828
GGCCCGCGCCGCGGGGCCGCGGCGCCCCCCCCCGGCCCCCGCCCCCCCCCCCCCCCCCCCCCCCCCCCCCCCCCCCCCCCCCCCCCCCCCCCCCCCCCCCCCCCCCCGGCAGGGCTGGTACGGTGGTGTCACCGACGCGGGGTGGAGCAGCTCGGTAGCTCGCTGGGCTCATAACCCAGAGGTCGCAGGTTCGAATCCTGTCCCCGCTACCACCACGAAGGCCCGGCCCCACCAGGGGTCGGGCCTTCGTCGTTCTCGTCCTTCCGGGTGCTCGGGCCGCCGGTCCCGTGGTCAGACGGCGCTGAGCTCCTCGTGCGTGCGGGCGTCGGGCCAGTCGCGCGACCAGCCGTCGGCCTGGCGTGGTGCACGGCGGTAGGGCGTCGGCCGCGGTCGTGCCGGCGGCAGCGCCGGTTCCGCCGTCGGGGTGCGCCCTCCGGCCGGCACCTGCTGGACGGGAGACGACGTCCCCGGGGCGGCGGGGAACCGTGGGGCCGGCGGCGTGCCGACGTGCGCGGGTGGGCGCGGTCGCGTGGTCAGCGCGGCGAGCAGCGTGTGCGGGCGCGTGCGGTCCGGGTCGGCCACCGGCGCGGCGGCCAGCGGGCGTGCCGGCGGTGCGGGGAACGGTTCTCGCCGCGGTGGGTGGGCCGGATCCGGCAGGCGGAGCTCGGCGAGGTCCTTCCACGTCGAGTGCCGCAGCCCGTCGACGGTGCACCGCACGCGGGCGGAGACCCGGCCGTCGGGGGTGTGCCGCCAGCCGAGCAGCTCGCCGGAGTACCAGATCCCGCGGTGGTGGATCTCCACCGGCTGCGGGTCTCCGACGAAACTGCTCGCCGCCACGTCCCCCGCCACGACCCGGACTGTAGGCGGGCCGGGAACGGGGGTGCCGGAGGCGCACGGGTCCGGCGCCTCGCGCGTGACGGCCCGTCCCACCGTTCACACGGGTCCGTGCCGACGCCTCCGCGTCAGGCGCGCGCCACCCCGCGACCGCCGCCGGTGACGCTCCGCGCGCGTGCTCCTCGGGCCTGGACCAGGCCGGTCAGGCGCCGCTCCCCGGGCAGCCTGGTCCGTCGCAGGGACTGCGCCACGTACTCGCCGAGCAGGGACCCCGCCGCCAGCGCCAGGCCGATGGCGATGGCGGTCCCGAGCAGCGTGAGGCCGCCCAGCGTGTCGCCCTCGGTGAGCCGGCGCAGACCCCGGTAGATGGCGAGCCCGGGCAGCAGCGGGATGATCCCGGCGGCCACGTAGACCAGCGCGGGGACCCGCTGGCGGGCAGCCATGACGAAGCTGCCGAGGCCGATGACGACGGCGGCGGCGGCCGTCGCGAGGGTGACCGACAGCCGCAGCTGGTCCAGCCCGACGAACACCGCCCAGCCGAGCGCACCGGCGGCCGCCGCCGGAGCCAGGGTGCGCCGGGGGGCGTAGTTGGCGACGGCGAAGGAGGCCGAGACGGCGGCTGCGGCCGCGAGCTGCAGCGGCACCTCCGCCAAACCGCTGGGCGAGGGGTCCCACATCGTCATCGGCACGCCGAGCCGCACGCCGATCGACAGCCCGACCGCCACCCCGCTGATGATCCCGGCCGTCAGCAGCAACGTCTCGAAGGCCCGGGCGCTCGCCGTCACGTAGAAGCCGGTGATCGCGTCGTGCACCGAGCCGACGAGCGTGACACCCGGCAGCAGCAGCACGATGCCGCCGGCGACGACGAGCGACGGGCGGACGCCGATGTCGGCGGCCACGAGGGCGAGGGCGACCGAGGTGGCGATCAGCCCGCCGGCGGCGTTGAGGAAGAAGGGCGGCAGTCCGCGGCGGCCGAGGCGGTCGATGGCGAGGTCGACCAGCACCGTGGCACCGAAGGCGGCCGCCGTCACCACGGGCCCGGCGCCGAGCAGCACGGCGACCCCGGCGGCCAGGAACGCACGCGCCCCGGTGACCACCCACCGGCGGTAGGGGTGCCGTGCGGTGGCGATCGCCCGCAGCCGGTGGTCGGCCTCCGGCGGGGTCACCCGTCCCGCGGCCAGGTCGCCGACCACGTTGTGGACGGCGGTGGCGCGGGAGTAGTCCAGCTCCCGCCGCTGGACCAGGCGCAGCCCGCTGATCGGGGCGGCGTCCGCGGCGGGGTGGCCGGAGACCGTGATCGAGGTGAAGGTGATGTCGCACTCCACCCGCCCGAGCCCGCAGGACCGGGCCACGACCGTGCACGTGGCGGTCACCTCGGCGGCGCTGGCGCCGGCCGACAGCAGCAGTTCCCCCGCCCGGAGGGCGAGGTCGACGGCGTGGTGGGGGTCCTGCTGCGTGGGCGGCTGAGGTGGCACCCGCCCACGATCCCCGACGGTTCCGGTCCCGCGGGGGTGGGGCTTGTCACGCCCGGAAAGATGCGGCGCTCCGCAAGTGGTGCAAGTCTGGATCGTCGTCCGGCCGTCGACCCCGCCCCCGTACGGTCTGCCGCCGGTGGGCGCCCGGCTCTCTTGTTCCCGACCGAAGGATCCTTCCGCTCGTGCGAAGAACATCCGCCGTCTTCTGGGCCTCGCTGGCCATCGTGCTCCCCTTCGTCCTCTGGGGCGTGCTGTCACCGGAGTCCCTCGACTCCGCCGCCACCTCGGCGCGCACCTTCGTGGTCGACCGGTTCGGCTGGTTCTACCTGCTCACCGCCACGATCGTGCTGGTCGCGGTGATCGTGGTCGCGGCCTCGCGGTGGGGACGGGTGCGGCTGGGTGCGGACACCGACCGGCCGGAGTACAGCACCCGGGCCTGGTTCTCGATGCTCTTCAGCGCGGGTATGGGCATCGGCCTGGTGTTCTGGGGCGTGGCGGAGCCGGTGTCGCACTTCCTCACCCCGCCGACGGCCGACCCGGGGACCACGGAGGCCGCCCGGGATGCGTTGCGCTACTCGTTCTTCCACTGGGGCCTGCACCCCTGGGGCATCTACGCCGTCCTGGCCCTGGCCCTGGCCTACGCCCGGTTCCGCCGCGGCTGGAAGGCCACGATCAGCGGGGCGCTGCGACCGCTGCTCGGTGACCGCGTCGACGGCCCGCTCGGCGTGGCGGTGGACACGGTCGCCGTGGTCGCCACCGTCTTCGGTGTCGCCACGTCGCTCGGCCTGGGCGCCGCGCAGATCAACGGGGGCCTCGCCTCGCTCGACGACGGCATCGCGACCGGTTCCGGCGTGCAGCTGGCCATCATCGCGGTGGTCACCGTCCTCTTCCTGATCTCGGCGCTCTCCGGGATCAACCGCGGGATCAAGTGGCTGTCGACCGCCAACGTCGTCCTCGCGGTGGGGCTCTTCGCCTTCGTGCTGTTCACCGCGGCGTCCGGCCGGCTGGTCGGTGCGTTCACCACGACCCTCGGCAGCTACCTCGCCGAGCTCCCCACGATGAGCCTGCAGACCGGCCCCTTCGACGCCGAGCGGTCGGATTGGATCAACGGCTGGACGATCTTCTACTGGGCGTGGTGGATCTCCTGGTCGCCCTTCGTCGCGACCTTCATCGCGCGCATCTCGCGCGGGCGCACCATCCGGGAGTTCGTCATCGGCGTGCTGGCGGTGCCGACGCTGGTCAGCGGGCTGTGGTTCTCCGTCTTCGGCGGAGCCGGGATCCTCGCCGAGCAGGAGGGGGCGGAGCTCGCCGGGCAGTCGACCGAGTCGCAGCTGTTCGGGCTGCTCGACACGCTGCCCGGTGGGGTGGTGGCCGGGATCGGGGCGATGATCCTGATCGTCACGTTCTTCGTGACCAGCGCCGACTCCGCCACCTTCGTGCTCGGCTCGCTCAGCAGCCGCGGTGGGCAGGACCCGGCGCGCGTCGTCAGCGTGATCTGGGGGCTGGTCATCTCCGCCTCCGCAGCCGTCCTGCTGGTCAGCGGCGGCCTGGGCGGGGTGCAGACCGCCTCGATCGTCGCCGCCTTCCCCTTCGCGGTCGTGCTCCTCATGGTGCTCGCGTCGCTGGTCAAGGGGCTGGGGGAGGAGCCCCGTCTCCCGCGCCGCGCTCCGGAGGACCCGCTGCTTCCCGGCACGACGGCGTCGCCGAACGGTCACCCCACCGGCGGGGCGACGGCTGCGCCGCCGGCAGCGGGCACGTCCAGCACCTCCTGAGCCGGCTGTCGGCCCCGTGGTCGCGCCGACCACGGGGCCGACAGCGGGTCGGTCCCGCCGAGAGGGTAGGGTGGCGGACGCAACGCGGGGTGGAGCAGCTCGGTAGCTCGCTGGGCTCATAACCCAGAGGTCGCAGGTTCGAATCCTGTCCCCGCTACCAACGCAGTGCAGTGGCCCCGCCGGGCCCCGGAGACGGGCTCGGCGGGGCCACTGTCGTCAGCGGCCGACCGTGGGTACGCAGTCCGACCGGGTCGTCCTCACCGACGGCCGGGGCGGGGTGGCTGCGTCGGTGCGGGTGCGCGCTCGAGCACGTGCCCGAGATCGTGTGCCTCGAGTCCGGCTCGCTCAGGCGGTCCGGTCGGCCCGCTGACCGGACCGATCGAGGCCCGGGCAAACCCCGTCAGCGGCCGGTTCCGCCTCAGCGCTGTGGTCCGCGCCCCCGGCCCCGGCTGGGCTCTGCGCGTCGGCGGCGGACCTGCCGAGCAGCCACACGCCCAGCATGACGGCGAAGATGATGACGATGATCGCGACGGCGAGCGCGGCGATCCGCCGCCGGGCCGGCTTTCCGCGCCCGACGCGGAACTCGGGATCATGCGGTCCACCGTGCCCGCGGTGGTCTCCTCCTGCGCTCATCGGTCCTCCCGGGTTGGCCGGTGCCGCGTCCGTGGCTACCGGGGGTTGGGTCGGGGCCTGAACGGGGCGGCCGGAAGGTCCGGGCTGCGCGCCCACTCGCGAGGCCGGAGAAGACGTCGTCCCCGCCCCGAGCACGAGCACCCGCTGACGAGGCGGGCTCGGCGGTGAGCGTGGCTGCCTCCGTGTCGTCCCCGGGGGCCGACGTGCTCGACCGACCGGTCGTCCCCCTCACCTCGACTGGGGGACATGGTCATCCGATCGTAAAGTCCCGTCTCGGTTTCATCCCGGCTCGACGGGTAGCGCGTCCAAGGACGGTGCAACCCAACGGGAGGGATCTCCCCATGAGCCAGACTGTCGCCGACGTCCTGCTGGACCGCCTCCGGGAGTGGGGCGTCGAGAAGGTCTTCTCCTATCCCGGTGACGGGATCAACGGCATCCTCGAGGCGTTCGGGAAGCAGGACGGCCTGCAGTACGTCCAGTCCCGGCACGAGGAGATGTCCGCCTTCGAGGCGGTGGGGTACGCCAAGTTCACCGGCCGGGTGGGCGTCTGCATGGCCACCTCGGGGCCGGGCGCGATCCACCTGCTCAACGGGCTGTACGACGCCAAGCTCGACCACGTGCCCGTGGTCGCGATCGTCGGGCAGACCGACCGGAGCGCCATGGGCGGCTCCTACCAGCAGGAGGTCGACCTGCTGTCGCTGTTCAAGGACGTCGCCCACCACTACGTGCACGTGGTGAACACGCCCGAGCAGCTCCCCAACGTGATCGACCGCGCCATGCGGATCGCGGCCGCCGAGCACGCGCCGACCGCGGTGATCATCCCGGCCGACGTGCAGGAGCTGGAGTACAGCCCGCCGACGCACGAGCACAAGATGGTGCCTTCCAGCAGCGCACACACCTCGGCGCCGACGATCGTTCCGGACGACCGGTCGATCCGCGCCGCCGCCGACCTGCTCAACAGCGGGAGCAAGGTCGCGATGCTCGTCGGCCAGGGGGCTCGGGGCGCCCGCGCGGAGGTCATCGAGGTCGCCGACATCCTCGGCGCCGGCGTGGCGAAGGCGCTGCTCGGCAAGGACGTGCTCCCCGACGACCTGCCGTTCGTGACCGGGTCGATCGGGCTGCTGGGCACCCGGCCGACCTGGGACATGATGAAGGACTGCGACACCCTGCTGACGGTCGGCTCCAACCTGCCCTACAGCGAGTTCTTCCCCGAGTACGGCCAGGCCCGCGGGGTCCAGATCGACCACGACGCGAAGTACATCGGCATGCGGTACCCGTACGAGCTGAACCTCGTGGGGGACGCCGCCACCACCCTCCGGGCGCTGATCCCGCTGCTGGAGCGCAAGGCCGACCGCTCGTGGCGGGAGGGCATCGAGGACGGTGTCCGGCGCTGGTGGGAGACCATCCACATGCGTGCCATGACCGACTCCGACCCGGTCAACCCCATGCGGCTGTTCTACGAGCTGAACGATCGGATGCCCGGCAACGCCATCATCACCGCGGACTCCGGGTCGTCGGCCAACTGGTACGCGCGTCACCTGCGGTTCGGCCCGGACACCCGGGGCTCGCTGTCCGGGACGCTGGCCACCATGGGCCCGGCGGTGCCCTACGGCATCGGTGCCAAGTTCGGGCACCCCGACCGGCCGGTCATCGCCTTCGTCGGCGACGGGGCGATGCAGATGAACGGCCTGGCCGAGCTCATCACCATCTCCCGGTACTGGCGGGAG
Organism: Blastococcus sp. SYSU DS0828; assembly: GCF_054050975.1. Lineage (NCBI taxonomy): Bacteria > Bacillati > Actinomycetota > Actinomycetes > Geodermatophilales > Geodermatophilaceae > Blastococcus > Blastococcus sp. SYSU DS0828. The sequence goes on from NZ_JBJHAK010000026.1 coordinate 6,442, forward strand.
TGGACCGACCCCCGCATGGTGATCGCGGTCCTGCACAACAACGACCTCAACCAGGTGACCTGGGAGATGCGGGCCATGGGCGGGTTCCCGAAGCTCGCCGACTCGCAGACGCTGCCCGACGTCTCCTACGCCGCGTTCGCCGCCGGCCTCGGCTTCGAGGCGATCACGGTGGACGACCCGGACCAGCTGGGGCCGGCGTGGGACCGCGCGCTGGCGGCGGGCCGGCCGGCGCTGCTCGACGTGCACGTCGACGCCGACGTACCACCCATCCCGCCGCACGCGACGCTCGAGCAGATGACCGAGACGGCCAGGTCGCTGTTCAAGGGCGACGAGGACGCGTGGGGTGTGGTCAGGCAGGGGGCCAAGACCAAGATCCAGGAGTTCCTGCCGCACCGGGGCTGAGCGATGGCGGTCACCGATCTGCCCCCACCCACCAGCCTGCCGCCGGAGCCTGCCGGGCCCCACCGGGTGGACGTCGCGGCGCTGGCGGCCGACCTGCGCCGCCGGGTCGACGGCGGTGTCCGGTTCGACACCGGCACCCGCGGCGCGTACTCCACCGATGCCTCGAACTACCGGATCCCGCCGCTGGGGGTCGTGGAACCGCGGACGGTGGAGGCGGCGGTCGAGGCGGCGGCGGTCTGCCGCGAGCACGGTGTGCCCCTGCTGTCGCGAGGCGGCGGCACCAGCCTCGCCGGCCAGACCACCAACGCCGCCGTCGTCCTGGACTGGAGCCGGTACTGCACCGGCCTGGTCTCGGTCGACACCGACCGGCGGACCTGCGTCGTGGAGCCGGGCATGGTGCTCGACCACCTCGACGCCCGGCTCGCCGAGCACGGGCTCACCTGGGGGCCGCAGCCGGCGACCCACTGGACCTGCACGGTCGGCGGCATGCTCGGCAACAACGCGTGCGGGGCCTCGGCGCAGGTGTACGGCAAGGCGGTGGACAAGGTCTCCCGGCTGGAGGTCCTGCTGCCCGACGGCACCCGCATGTGGGTCGGGCCGACGAGCGACGAGGAGTACGCCGAGATCGTCCGGGCGGGTGGCCGCCGCGCCGAGGTCTACCGCGGGCTCCGGGCGCTGCGGGACCGCTACCTCGCCGAGATCCGCACCGGTTTCCCGCGGATCCCGCGCCGCGTCTCCGGCTACAACCTCGACGCGCTGCTGCCCGAGAACGGCTTCGACGTGGCCCGGGCGCTGGTGGGCAGCGAGGGGACGCTGGTGACCGTGCTGCGCGCGGAGCTGCAGCTGTCGGAGCTGCCGCGGGTGCGCCGCCTGGCGGTCCTGGGCTACCCCGACGTCGTCGCCGCGGGCCGCGACGTCGCCCGGCTGCTCCCGCACCGTCCGCACCGGCTCGAGGGCGTCGACGAGGTGCTCCGCCGCAACCAGGACGAGCTCGGGATGAACCCCCGGGCCCTGGAGAAGCTGCCCGACGGCAGCGGCTGGTTGCTGGTCGAGCTCGCCGGGGAGGACGAGGAGGAACTGGGCGGACGCATGGATCGGATGGTCGAGGACCTCCGCTCCGCGCCCGAGCCGCCGGCCGTGCTGGTCCTGAGCGACCCCGCGGACCAGGCGGACATGTGGGCCTTCCGCGAGTCCGGGCTCGGCGCAACTGCGCATCCGCCGGACGCGCACGACACCTGGCCGGGGTGGGAGGACTCCGCCGTCGCACCCGATCAGCTCGGGGAGTACCTGGCCGACCTCGCGGAGCTGCTCGACCGGCACGGCCTGACGCCCTCCTCCCTGTACGGGCACTTCGGTCACGGGTGCGTGCACCTGCGCATACCGTTCCCGCTGGGCGCACCGGGCGGCGAGGACACCTACCGCCCGTTCCTCGAGGACGCCGCCGAGCTCGTCACCCGCTACGGCGGCTCCATGTCCGGCGAGCACGGCGATGGTCAGGTGCGCGGCGAACTGCTGCCCCGGATGTTCGAACCCGAGATCGTCGAGGCGTTCGGCCGCATGAAGGCGCTGCTGGACCCGGACAACCGGATGAACCCGGGGAAGGTCGTCGCCCCGTACCCCCTCGACGAGCACCTCCGGGTCACCGCCGACTACCCCGCCTGGCAGCCCGAGGTCGCCTTCGGCTACCCGGAGGACGACGGCTCGTTCGCCCACGCCGCAGCCCGGTGCGTCGGCGTCGGCAAGTGCCGCTCCTCCCTGGAGGTCGGGTCCGGCCAGGTGATGTGCCCGAGCTACCAGGTGACCGGCGACGAGAAGCACTCCACCCGCGGCCGCGCGCGCCTGCTGTTCGAGATGCTCCGCGGCGACGTCATCCGCGACCGCTGGCGTTCCACCGCGGTCCGGGACGCGCTGGACCTCTGCCTGGCGTGCAAGGGCTGCCGCAGCGACTGCCCGGTCGACGTGGACATGGCGACGTACAAGGCGGAGTTCCTGTCGCACCACTACGCGGGCCGGCTGCGCCCGCGGACCCACTACACGCTCGGCTGGCTGCCGCTGGTCGCGCGGTTCGCCGCGCTGGCGCCGCGGGTGGTGAACGCCCTGACGCAGACGCCGGGGGTGCGCACGGTGGCCAAGGCGGTCGGCGGGGTGACCCCGGAGCGCGACCTGCCGCTGTTCGCCCCGCAGCGCTTCACCTCCTGGTACCGCGACCGGGGACCCCGAGGAACGGGGGAGCGCGGCGAGGTGCTGCTCTGGCCGGACACGTTCACCGAGTTCTTCCAGCCGCACATCGGCGAGGCGGCGGTGACGGTGCTGGAGGACGCCGGCTTCACCGTGCGGATCCCCGACCAGGAGCTCTGCTGCGGGCTCACCTGGATCTCCACGGGCCAGTTGGCGACGGCCGCACGGATCCTGCGCCGGACGGCGGGCGCGCTCGCACCGGAGCTGCGCGCGGGCATGCCGGTCGTGGCGCTGGAGCCCAGCTGCACCGCGGTCTTCCGGTCCGACGCCCCTGAGCTGCTCCCGGACGACGAGGACGTCCGGCTGCTCGCGGCGTCCACCCGCACGCTCGCCGAGCTGCTGGGCGAGCGCGCTCCGGAGTGGGAGCCCCCTCGGGCGGATCGCGCGGCGATGGTCCAGACCCACTGCCACCACCACTCGATCATGGGCTTCGACCAGGACCGCGAGCTGATGCGGAGGGCCGGGTTCGACGCCGACGTGCTGAACTCCGGCTGCTGCGGACTGGCCGGCAACTTCGGGTTCGAGCGCGGTCACTACGACGTCTCCATGGCCTGTGCCGAGCAGGCCCTGCTGCCCGCGGTGCGCGAGGGCGACCCCCAGGCGGTGGTGCTCGCCGACGGCTTCAGCTGCCGCACCCAGGTCGAGCAGGCCGACACCGGCCGCAGGGCGGTGCACCTGGCCGAGGCGCTCGCCGGTCTGGTGACCGGCGCGCGGCTCGAGGACAACCCGGAACGGGTGCTGGCACCGGCCCCGCATCCGCCGGGCCGGCTGGCGCAGGGGGCGGTGCTCGCGGCGGCCGGCGGCGTCACCACCGCCGCGGTGACCGGGGCGGTCACCGCGGTGCGGCGCACGCTGACCGGCCGCTCCGCCGGCTGACCACCTCCTGGAGAGGAGCACCGCTGCCGTGGGAACCACACCGGACGTCCCGGTGCAGAGCGTGGTCGTTGCCGTCTACCGGCTGCCGACCGACCGCCCCGAGGCCGACGGCACCCTGCAGTGGGACGCGACGACGGCGATCGTGGTGCACGCCGCTGCCGGGGACCGCACCGGGACCGGCTGGACCTATGCCGACCAGTCCACCGCGGCGCTCATCCCCGGCCTGCTCGCCGGCGTGGTGGAGGGGCGATCGGCCCTGCACCCGCAGGACGCCACGCATGCCATGGCCCGGGCCGCCCGCAACGCCGGCGTTCCCGGCCTGGTCGCGATGGCGATCTCCGCGGTCGACGTCGCCCTCTGGGACCTGAAGGCGCGGCTGCTCGACGTGCCGCTGGCGGTGCTCCTGGGGGCCGTGCGGCGGGACTCGCCGGTCTACGCCAGCGGTGGGTTCACCACCTACGACGACGCCGCGACCCGCGAGCAGCTGACGGGCTGGCTCGACCGGGGCTTCGACCGGGTGAAGATCAAGATCGGGGAGTCGTGGGGCAGCGCGGAGCGCCGCGACCTGGCCCGCACGCGGCTGGCCCGCGAGGTCGTCGGGGACCGCGTCGATCTGCTGGTCGACGCCAACGGCGGCTACACCGCCAAGCAGGCGGTCCGGGTGGGCCGGGCGCTCGACGACCTGGGGGTGGTCTGGTTCGAGGAGCCGGTCTCCTCCGACGACCTGGCCGGGCTGCGACTCGTGCGCCGGTCCCTGGACTGCGACGTCGCCGCCGGGGAGTACGGCGCGCGGATCGAGGACTTCGCTGCCCTCTGCGGCGCCGGCGCCGTCGACTGCCTGCAGGTGGACGCCAGCCGCTGCGGCGGGGTCACCGAGTGGTTGCGCGCGGCGGCGGTGGCCGCGGGGCACGGGCTCGAGGTCTCCGCGCACTGCGTGCCCACCCTGCACGCACACCTCGGCCTGGCCACGCCCAACCTGCGCCACCTCGAGTGGTTCCACGACCACGAGCGGTTCGAGCGCCGGCTGTTCGACGGCGCCCCCGAGCCGCGGGAGGGCCGGGTCCGGCCGGACCTCGCTGCCCCGGGGCTCGGCGTGAGCCTGCGCGAGGCCGACGTCGAGGAGCTGCGGGTGGCCTGAGCCGCGACGCCCGGGTCAGAGCGGGGACTGGCGGGAGCGCCGCCGGGCGTACCAGAACAGAGCGCCCGCGAGCACCGGCGGGGCCGCCACCAGCGCGATGCGCAGGAACCAGATGACGGTGACCACCTCCAGCCCGAGCACCTGGGCGATCACGTCGCTGGCCGCCCCCGCGCCCGTCACCGCGCCGAGCACCACGACGAAGGTGACGAAGGCGACGCGGAACGGCGCGTCGAGCGGCCGCTCGCTGAGGTCGAGGTCGGCTTCCGGACGCCGGCGGAACAGCCGCTCCAGCAGCGGGTAGACCAGCACCGCCCCGCCGATGAGCACCGGCAGCAGGACACCGCCCAGGAACGGGTTGGTGATCGTCGCCCCCAGGATGCTGAACTCCACGGCCGGCAGGAGGAGGATGCCGCCCTCGGCCGGGAACAGGTACCAGTCCGGGTACATGTCGTTGCCGGCCACACCGGGCAGGTACGGGCCGATGTGCAGGACGTCCCCGAAGGGGACCAGCGCGGCGGAGACGACGAGCAGCGTGGTGGTCAGCAGGGTGAGCAGCAGCGCGCGGGACCGCAGCCCGCTCCGGCCGGGGGTCGCCACGACCAGCTGCCCGTCGGGGCGACGGCGCCGCGGCAGGACTGTGTGCCGCTGGCGGACGACGAGCCACAGGTGGACGGCGAGCAACCCTCCGAAGGCGACCGGCAGCAGCAGGACGTGCAGCCAGAACAGCCGGGGGACGACGTCGGCGACGTCCGGGCCCGCGAAGACGAGGTCGGCCAGTTCCCCGCCGAGCCAGGGCATGCTCGCCGCGATCGAGTACCCGATCCGGACGCTGCTGCCGGTGATCACGTCGTACACCAGGTTCTGGCCCGACCAACCCAGCGCGAAGGCCAGTGCGAGCAGGACCAGGCCGAGCAGGTAGTTCGAGATGCGGCGACCCCGGAAGGCCCCGGCGAGGAGCACCCGGAGCACGTGCAGCAGCAGCGCCGCGACGAACAGGTAGCTCGCCACCCGGTGCACCCGGCGCAGCAGCAGCCCGCCGGGCAGGTCGTGGCTGATCGAGACGACGGAGGAGAACGCGGCCGGCAGCTCCCGGCCGTCGTAGAGGTCGGCCGAGCCCTGGTACTCCACCAGCTCGGCCGACGGCTCGTAGAAGAAGGTCAGCACCAGCCCGGTCAGCAGCAGGACGGCGAAGCAGATCACCGCGACCGGCCCCAGCAGGAACGACCAGTGCGTCGGGACGAACAGCTCGCGTAGCCACCGGGGCCGGGTGGGGGCTTCCTGGACGCTCATCCGCGCACCGGACCGATGGGCGTCGCGAAGTCGCCGAGGGCCACCAGGAAGCCGTCCGCGTCGACGCCGAGGGGGAGCTGGGGGAGGGGGCGCGACGCCGGCCCGAACGTCGGTACTGCCCCGCGCGCCGCGTCGAAGGTGGCCTGGTGGCAGGGGCAGAACAGCGAGTCGCTGTCCTCCTGGTACAGCCCGACCGGGCAGCCGGCGTGCGTGCAGACCTTCGAGTAGGCGACCAGCCGTTCGCCGACGACCCAGTCGAGGACCGTCGGCGGCTGCGCGCTCTGCGCGGAGAGCCGCACCAGCACGACCGCCGCCAGGTCCTCCCGGGCGGCGCCCTCGGGCCACACGGTGCCGAAGCCGCCGATCGGCACGTCCGCCGCGCGGATCCGCTGGCCCTCGGCGGTCACCAGGTGCGTCCCCCGCCGCCAGCTGGTGGCCGGCGGCTCGTCCCGGCCCAGCCAGGCGAGCAGGCCGATCCCGGCGAGCGCGCCGACGCCGACGCCACCGAGGACCCAGCGCCGGCGGACCGGGTGACCGGCGACCGCCGCGAGCAGCGGTGCGTCCCCCGGCTCGCGCTGGCCCGGCCAGACGAGCTCCTGGTCCTCGTCAGCGGGCAGCGCGGCGGCCACGACGAGAGCGGCGCACAGCGTGCCGATGCCGAGGAGCAGCCCGAGCGCGGAGGTGGGCCAGTCCAGCACCAGGCCCGCCACGAACGCCGCGAGCAGGATCGCCGCCACGGCTCCGGCCGCGAGCGGGACCGGGCGGCGCAGGAGCGCGGGGCGGGACTCCGGGCGGGGCTCCGTGGCCGTCACTGCTCCGTGCCCTCCCTGTCCTCCGGGTCCGAGGGGGTGCGCCCGGCCGGTTCCGGGGCCGATCGCCGGCCGGTCCGGACGACGAGCACCAGCGCGCCCGCCATGGCCAGGGCGATCAGGCCGGTGAAGACACCGCCGTAGACGCGACTGACGTCCGAGAGCCCCAGGGGTGTGGTCTCGGCGTCCGACAGGTCCTGCACGTAGGCGGCGATGTCGGCGGCGTCCTGCTCGCTGAGGACCTCGTCGCCGAACCGGGGCATCTCGAACGGGCCGACCCGGATCGCCTCCACGATGCCGGTGGGGTCGATGCCGGTGACCTCCGGGGCGACCGTCCCGTCGGCCGAGATGCCGCCGTTGCCCCCGGCGCTGTGGCAGGGCGCGCAGTTGGTCAGCCAGAGCGGCTGCCCGCGGCCCGGGTCGCCTGCCCCCACCTCGGGGATCCCGCCCTCCAGGTCGAACTCCTCGGCCATCCAGGTGACGACCGCTTCGCGCTGGGCGTCGGTGAGCTGTTCCTCCACGGCGCCGACCGGCCGGTGCAGGATCGGCATCCGGCCGGTGCGGATGACCAGGTCGACGTAGGCCACCGGCAACCCGCGCAGGTCCGGCCCCGCCTCGTCGCCGGTCCCGGGGATGCCGCTGCCGTCGTTGTTGTGGCAGATCCCGCAGTACCGCTGGTAGACGGTCCCGCCGTCGGCGACCTCCTCGGCGGGCGGCGCCGGGGCCGGGGCGGCCTCGACCGGTGCCGCCACCAGGGTGAGGGCGACGCAGGCCGCGACCAGCGCCAGCACCTGGAGCAGGCGCGCGGCCGTCGGGATCCGGCGGCGGCTCACGAGGGCTCCAGCGAGTACAGGTAGGCGACGATGGCGTCGACGTCCTCGTCGGTCACCCCGAGGTCGGGCATCAGGTTGCCGGGGTCCAGCTCCTGGGGGTCCTGGATCCAGCTCCGCAGGTTCTCGGGCGTGTGGGGGAGCTGCCCGGCGATCACCCGCCGCTCGACGAGCGTCCCGAGCGGCGGACCCACCCGGCCCTGCGGCCCGGTCACCCCCGGCACCTGGTGGCAGGCCGCGCAGCCGTACTCGCGCAGCAGCTCGCGCCCGCGGTCCGCGGACACCTGCGGCTCGCCGGTCGCGTCGGTGCAGGCGCTCAGCCCGGCCGCGGCTGCCACGAGCGCCGCCGCCAGCCGGGCCCGCATTCCCCGCCGTCCCCCGGTCACCAGCACGGTCCGTACACGAGGACGGGGGGCAGCGCCAGCACGATCAGGCCGACCGCCAGCAGGTTCATGGTGAGGCCGGTGAGCGCGAGCAGCCGGTTGCGCGCGGGGCTCGGCACCGGGTCCCAGGCGCCGGCCGGGGGCGCGTCCGCGGGGTCGCGCCGACGCCGCCAGGGCAGCAGCGGCCGGAGCTCGGGACCGGGGACGGCGGCGGACTCCGGCTGCGGTGGCAGGTGCCGCATCGACCACCAGGACGCCCAGGTCGCGGCCAGGGCCATGACCGTGAGGGCCACGGTCAGCACGACGAGGAAGACGGGGAGCGCCGGGCCCTCGGTGGGGCACCCGATCTCGATGAACCAGTAGCCGACCAGCAGGTGCAGCAGCCAGGCCGCGGTGCCACCGCCGACACCGAACCAGAACAGGACCGGCCGGCCGGCGGGGCGCTTGGTCTCCGGAGTCGCGGCGGTCACCAGAACCTCGGCGTCAGGTAGAGGGTGGCGGCGATGACGATCCAGGACCAGACCACGAAGTACCAGTAGTGCGCGGCGGTCACCGCCATCTCCTGCTCGCGGGGGGGCATGCTGCCGGTCCGCACGCGCAGCAGCACGATGCCCAGCCCGAGCAGGGCCAGGGCGGCGTTGACGTGGTGGAAGCCGGCGAGGGCGAGGAAGAGGGAGCCGTACACGTCGCGCTGCGGGTCGATGTCGTTGGCCGCGTAGTCGGCGAACTGCACGAGGAGGAACGCCACCCCGAGGACGACGGCGGCGGCCAGCGCGGCGGGGACCCGGCCGGCCGCCTTCCCGGCCCGCGCCGACAGGTGGACCGCGGCCACCGGGACGGCGCTGAGCAGCAGCAGCGCGGTGGCGACCGCGGTCAGCCCCAGCGCGGGGGCGGGCGCCGGCTCGGGCGGCCACGTGTCGAAGCCGTCGCGCAGGTAGAAGTAGGAGAACAGCAGCGCCGCGAGCATCGACACCAGGACGAGCTGGAGCAGCAGCATCCCCCACCACCCGGTGCCGCGGGCGATGTGCGGGGCCGGACGGGGGGCGGCGTCCCCGGCGTGTCCGCTGGTCCTCACAGCCGGTCCTGCCTGTTCCAGACCCAGGCCACACCGGTCACGACCGCGGCGAGCACACCGGTGAGGGCGACGGGGTAGACGTCGATCATCGTGCCGATCAGGGCGACGGTGAGCGAGGAGGCCATCAGCAGCGGCCACCACGACTTCTGCGGCAGGGTGACCAGCTCCTCGGGGGCGGCGTCGAGGATGCTGGTGAGCACGACCTGCCGCACGGGAGCGCGGGGCTCGCGCAGCTCGTCCTGCCAGGTGGCCGGGTCGTACTTCGGCCGGAAGGGCCGGGTGTCCCACAGCGGCGAGCGGCTGGCGACCTCCGGGATGCCGCGGAAGTTGTAGGCCGGCGGCGGCGAGGTCGCGTACCAGTCCAGGGTCTCTCCGCCCCACGGGTCGTCCCCGGCCCGCTCGCCGTACCGCGCCGACAGCACCACGTTGCCCAGCGTCATGAGCAGGCCCAGGGTGAGGACGACGGTGCCCGCGGTCGCGATCGCCTGCGTGAGCTCCCACCCTGTGTTCTCCGCGTAGGTGTAGAGGCGGCGCGGCATGCCCTGCAGCCCGGTGATGTGCAGCGGGAAGAACGTCACGTTGAAGCCGACGAAGGTCAGCCAGAACGCCGTCTTGCCGATGCGTTCGTCGAGCAGGCGGCCGCTCATCTTCGGCATCCAGAAGTGGACGGCGGCCAGCACCGGGAAGAGGATCCCGCCGATGAGCACGTAGTGGAAGTGCGCGACGACGAAGTAGCTGTCGTGCGCCTGCTGGTCGAACGGGACCGAGGCGACCATCACCCCGGTGACCCCGCCGAGGACGAAGATCACGATGAAGCCGACGACGTACATCATCGGCGTCTTCCACACCGCCCGGCCCTGCCAGATGGTGGCGATCCACGCCGAGACCTGGATGGCGCTCGGGATCGGGATGAACAGGCTCGCCACGGAGAAGAAGGCCAGCCCGAGCTGCGGGATCCCCGTCACGAACATGTGGTGCACCCACACGCCGAACGACAGGATGCCGATGGCGACCGTCGAGACGGCGATCAGGCTGTAGCCGACGATCCGGCTGCGGGCGAAGACCGGCACGATCGTGGAGACGATGCCCAGCCCCGGCAGCAGGATGATGTAGACCTCGGGGTGGCCGAAGAACCAGAACAGGTGCTGCCAGAGCAAGGACTCGCCACCGGCCGCCGGATCGTAGAAGTGCGTGCCGATCTTGCGGTCCAGCTCGAGGAGCACGCTGGCGACCACCAGCGGCGGGAACGCGAAGATGACGGCGATCCCGGTGACCAGCACGTTCCACGCCAGCAGCGGCATCTGGCTGATCTTCATGCCCGGCGCCCGGTACCGGAGGATCAGCACCACCAGCTCGATCGCTCCGGCGATCGTCGCGATCTCCACGAACGTCACGCCCAGCAGCCAGAAGTCCATCGAGTTGCTCGGGGAGTACTCGGGCCCGGTGAGCGGGGTGTAGGCGAACCAGCCGCCGTCGGGGACCTGGCCGAACAGGAAGCTGCTGTAGAGGAAGATCCCGCCGAGCACGTAGATGTACCAGCCGAAGGCGGTCAGCCGGGGGAACGGCAGGTCCCGGGTGCCGAGCATGAGCGGCAGGAAGTACATCGCGAAGGCTTCGCCCACCGGCACGGCGAACAGGAACATCATCGTCGTGCCGTGCATGGTGAACAGCTCGTTGTAGGTCTGCGCGTCGAGGAAGGTGCTCTCGGCGCTCCCGAGCTGCCAGCGCATCAGCACCGACTGGATGCCGCCCAGGGCGAAGAAGACGAACGCGGTGATGAGGAAGCGCTGGCCCACCTGCTTGTGGTTGAGGGCCGTGAACCAGCCGGCCAGGCCGGGTGGGGTGGCCCACGTGGCGGCGAGCCGGTCCTCTGTGGCCGGGGGATCCTGCAGCGCGGTCATTCGAGGCTCTCCAGATAGGCCAGCAGCGCTTGCAGGTCGTCGCCCGAGAGGTTGTTCGGCGGCATGCGGACCCCCGACTTGAGGCCCTGCGGGTCGAGGATCCAGCCCGCCAGGTTGCCCCGCGTGTTCTCGAGCATCCCCGCGGCGATCGTGTCCCGGGACGCGAGGTGGGTGAGGTCCGGGGCGAAGTCGTCCCCCTCGCTGACGTCCTCGATCCGGTGGCACTGCCCGCAGCCCGCGGCCAGGTACACCTCGCGGCCGGCCTCCTCGAGCTCGCCGTCCGGCTCCGCGGAGCCCGCCTGCAACGCGACCAGGTGGTCGGCGAACTCGTCCTCCTCCTGGGCGACGAGGACGAACTGCATGCGGGCGTGCTGGATGCCGCAGAACTCGGCGCACTCCCCGAGGTAGCGACCGGCCTCCTCGACCTGGAAGGACAGGACGTTGGTCTGCCCGGGGAGGAGGTCGAGCTTGCCGGCCACCGGCGGGATCCAGAGGCTGTGGATCACGTCCGCCGACGTCATCTCCAGCCGGACGGGGCGGCCGACCGGCACGTGGATCTCGTTGGCGGTCACCACGTCGGCGTCGGGGTAGCGCACCTCCCACCAGAACTGGTGGCCGACGACCTCGACGGTGAGCGCCTCGGGAGGGGCAGGCCGGGAGATGTCGACGCCCACCACGAGGCTGTAGGCGAAGACGGCGGGCAGGACGACGATCGGGACGACCACGCCCCACACGGCGATGAAGGCCTTCGCGCCCCGGTTCGCGGCCCGTGGCTCGCGGCGCGCGCGGTGCCGGAGGGCCAGCACCAGGAACACCACGGTGGCCAGCCACAGCAGACCGCCCAGGACGATCATGAACCAGGTGAGGCCGGCGATCTGCGCCGCCTCGGGGCCCACGGGATCGAGCACCGAGCCTGGCTCCGGTGCGGCCACCGGAGCGAGGTCGGCTGGCACGATCGCACCTCCGTGGCGGGCTGGTCGGGCTGCCCCTCCGGGGAGGGCTCCCGTGCGGTCCCGTCCGACCCTAGTGGCTGGCTTCGGCCGCACAACCGCAGCTGCTCGGCCCGGGCGCGGGCGGCGGTGGCACCATCCTCGGCACGATGACCCAGTCGAGGACCGGCCGCCCTGCCGCGGGGGAACCGCCGGTGCTGTGCCTGCAGGAGGTGGCCCGCCGCTACGGCGGGCGGACCGCGCTCGCCCCCCTGACGCTGCGGCTGTCGGCCGGCGCGGTCTGCGTCGTCGGCGGGGGGAACGGCGCCGGCAAGACCACGCTGCTGCGGATCGCGGCGGGGCTGGTGGAGCCGACGTCGGGCACCCGGTCGGTGACCGGGCACGCGCTGTACCTGCGCCCCGGGGCGGCCGCGCGCCGTCGGCAGCGGGCACTGGACGCCGTGACGTTCGCCGGCGCCCTGGCCGGCCGGGAGCAGCCGGCCGGTGCCGCTGCGGCGGCCCTCACCGCGTGCGGGCTCCCCGAGGAGTTGTGGGGACAGGAGGCCGGCCGCCTCTCGGCGGGGCAGCGGGCGCGGGTGACCCTCGCCGTGGCCCGCGTGGTGACCCCGGCGGTGGTGTGCCTCGACGAGCCCATGGAGCACCTCGACGCGACCGGACGCGAGGCAGTGCGCCGGACGGTCGAGGACCTGGCCGGTGACGGGGCGGCGGTGCTCGTCGCGGGCTCGGAGGTGGCCGCCGGCCTGGGCCCGGTCGACGCCCGCCTGGAGCTCGTCGGGGGAGCTGCGACGGTGCTCGGGTGAGCGGGGGAGGTGGACAGCGGCAGGGCCGCGCCGGCGTGCTGCGCACCGTTCCCCTGCTGGTCCGGCGGGACGCGCGGATCGCCCTGGGTGGCGTCGACGGCTTCGCCTCGGTGCTGCCGTTCGTCGCGGCCGGGGTCGTGCTGGGGGGTCTCGTGCTCGGCCCCGACCCCGTCGCGCTCCGGGCCGCCGCGCCCGGCCTGGTCTGGCTGCTCGTGCTCACCGCCGCGGTTCCGCTGGCCCGGCTGGTCGCGGCGGCGGAGCGCGACGAGGACTCCTGGGACCTGCTGCGCGGCCTGGTCCCGGCCGGGGCGCTGTTCCTCGCCAAGGCCGCCGTCCTCTGGACCGCGCTCGCGGTCACCTGGACCACGGGGACCGTCCTCGCCGTCCTGCTCCTCGACGGCCCCGTCTCCCTCGCCGGGTGCGCGGCGGCGGCGCTCGGCCTGGGCGGCGTCGCGGCGAGCACCACGGTGTTCGGCGCCCTGCTGGCGGCCTCGGCCCGCGGTGCGGGCCTGCTCGCGGCCCTGGTGCTCCCCGCCGGGCTGCCCGCCCTGCTGGCCGGGACGCAGGCCGGCGTCGTGGCGGAGCCGCTCCCGTGGCTGGTGCTGCTGGTCGCCTACGACCTGGTCGCCGGGGCGACCGCCTGGGCCGTCTTCCCCTTCCTCCTGGAGGAGTGAGAGGCTGGCCGGGTCCCCGCTGACCCAGCCGTCCCCGGGCCTTCCCGGGCGGGGACCGGTCGACAGGAGGAGCGAGCGTGCGTAGGACTCCGGTGCCCGGCGGTGCGCTCCTCCCCGCCGCCGCTGCCGGGGCGACCGCGGTCGCGCTGGTCCTGGCGCTCGTCGTCGCCCCCGAGGACGGGGTGCAAGGTCCGGCGCAGCGGTTGATGTACGTGCACGTCCCGGCCGCCTGGGTGGCCTACCTGGCGTTCGCGACCGTGCTGGTGTGCAGCGTGGGCTACCTGGTGCGCCGTGAGCTCGGCTTCGACCGGTACGCGCAGGCGGCCGCCGAGCTGGGCGTCGGGCTGACGGCGCTGGCGATCGCGCTGGGCATGCTGTGGGGCCGCCCGGTCTGGGGCGTCTGGTGGACGTGGGATGCCCGGCTGGTGACGACGGCGGTGCTCCTGCTGGTCTACGTCGCCTACCTCGGCGTCCGCCGGATGGCCGACGACCCGCACGTCGCCGCCCGCCGGTCCGCGGCCATCGGCATCGTCGCCTTCCTCAACGTGCCGGTCGTGCACTTCTCGGTCGTCTGGTGGCGGACGCTGCACCAGCCGCCTACCGTGCTCGGCCCCGAGGGCAGCCCACCGATCCACGCCACGATGGCGTGGGCGCTGGGCGCGGGCGTCCTCGCCTTCACCCTCCTCGCGGTGCTCGTCGTCCGCCGCCGGGTCGCCCGGCTGCGGGCGGAGGCGTCCGAGCCGGCCGGCGCGCCCGCCGGTGCCGGCGGCGAGGACGCGCCGGTGATCACCGTCGTCCCCGGGGGCGGCCGGTGAGCGGGCAGCTGGCGGTGGTCCTCGGCTACCTGCTCACGCTGCTGGTGTGGGCCGGGTACCTGTGGGCCACCCGGCCCGGGCGGGGTGACCGGTGAGCCGGTCCACCGCGCGGCGGCGCACCCTGTCGCTCCGGCTGCTGGTGGTGGTCGGGGCGGTCTCCGGCGCGCTCGCCCTGCTGGGGGTCAGCGGGCTCGCCGACACCCTCGTCTACTACCGCACGCCGACGGAGGTCGTCGCGGAGCAGCCGGCGGAGGACGAGCGGCTGCGCCTCGGGGGTCTGGTGCAGGCCGGCTCCCTGGAGCGCGTCGGCGCGGAGGCCCGGTTCACCGTCACCGACGGCGTCGGGACCCTTCCCGTCGTCTACTCCGGGGCACTGCCGGCGGTGTTCGCCGAGGGGCAGGGCGCCGTCGTCGAGGGGTGGCTGCGCGCGGACGGCGTCTTCGTGGGCGACCTGGTCCTGGTCAAGCACTCCAACGAGTACCAGCCGATCGGGGAGACCGGGTGACGGCGCTGCTCGGGACCGCCTCGCTGGCCTCGGGACTCGTGCTCGCGCTCACGTCCGTGGCGGCCTGGGTGGGCGTCGCGACGGGCCGCGCGCCGGCCGGATCGGCGCGGCGGCTGACCTATGCCGTCCTCGGGACGGCGCTGGCGGCCGCCGCCGTGCTCGAGTGGGCGCTCCTCACCCACGACTTCGGCGTGCGGTACGTGGCGGAGAACGGCGGTCGCGCCGTGCCGCTGTACTACACGGTGACCAGCCTCTGGTCCGCCCTGGAGGGGTCGCTGCTGCTCTGGCTGGTGGTGCTCGCCGGCTACGCCGCCGCGGTCGCCCGCCGCCCGGACGCGCGGGCCGCCCGGCACCACCCCTGGGTGCTGGTGACGCTGTCGGTCGTCGCCGCCTTCTTCTTCGCGCTCGCGCTGTTCGGGGGCAACGCGTTCGAGCGGGTCTCCCCGGCGCCCACCGACGGCCCGGGCCCGAACCCGCTGCTGCAGGACAACCCGCTCATGGGGGCGCACCCCCCGCTGCTGTACCTGGGGTACGTCGGACTCGCGGTCCCCTTCGCCTACGCGGTCGCGGCCCTCGTCACCGGGGACACCGGGCGCGGCTGGCTGCTGGCCGTCCGCCGGTGGACCCTCGTGTCCTGGACCTTCCTGACGCTGGGGATCGTGCTCGGCGCCTGGTGGTCCTACGCGGTGCTGGGCTGGGGCGGCTACTGGGCGTGGGACCCGGTGGAGAACGCCTCCCTGCTGCCGTGGCTGACGGCCACGGCGCTGCTGCACTCCGCCATGGTGCAGGAGCGGCGGGCGACCCTGCGGGTGTGGAACGTCTGCCTGGCCGTCGCCTCCTTCGTGCTCGTGCTGGTCGGCACGTTCCTGACCCGCAGCGGCATCGTCGACAGCGTCCACGCCTTCAGCCGGTCGTCGCTGGGTGCGCTGCTCCTGGGGTTCGTCGCCGTCGTGCTGGTCGTCGTCGCGGTGCTGCTGGTGTGGCGGGCCGACCGGCTCGGGCCCGACGGGACCCTGTCCGCCCGGCTCTCCCGGGAGACGGTGTTCCTCGGGAACAACGTGCTGCTGGTCGGGCTGGCCTTCACCGTCCTGCTGGGCACCCTCTTCCCGGTGTTCGCCCAGCTGGCCGACGGTCGCCAGGTGTCGGTGGGCCCGCCCTACTACAACCAGATGGCGGTGCCGGTCGCGCTCGTCGTGCTGCTGCTGATGGCGCTGGGTCCGCTGGTGTCGTGGGGGAGCGACTCGGTGCCGGCGCTCGCCCGCCGGGTGGCGGTGCCGGTCGCCGTCGCCGTCGGGCTGGTCGCGCTGCTGGTGGTGCTGGGCGTCTCCGGCGCCGCGGCGCTGACCGCGTTCGGCCTGGCCGCCCTCGTCCTGGCCACGTCGGTGCAGCTGGTCGGCCAGGGGACGCGCGTCGTCCGGCGGGCCACCGGCCGGTCGTGGCCGCGGGCGCTGCTGGAGGCCGGCCGCCGCCGGCGCCGGTTGTACGGCGGGCTGGTCGTGCACGTCGGGGTGGCGCTGGCCGCCGTCGCCGTGGCGGCGTCCTCCTCCTTCGCGGCGGCGACGGAGCAGCGCGTCGCGGTGGGGGACGCGGTGAGCGCGGCGGGCTGGACGGCGCGGCTGGAATCGGTGGAACGCGAGCGGACGGCGCAGGAGATGCGCGTGGTCGCGCGGCTGGAGCTGGAGGAGGCCGGCCGGGCGAGGGGCGCGGCCGCGCCCGAGCTGCGGACGTTCCCCGCGCACTCCATCACGGTGGCCTCGCCGGCGGTCCGGTCCACGCTCGCCGGTGACGTCTACCTGACCGTCACCGAGGTCGACCCGGACGGCGGGTGGGCGTTGGTCCGGATCGCGGTGAACCCGCTGGTCTCCTGGCTCTGGATCGCCGGCGGGGTGATGGCGCTGGGGGCCGCGGTGGCCGGCTGGCCCGCCCGCCGCGTCCGGCGGGGGCAGCAGGCGTCGGAGGAACCCGCGACGAGCCTGTCGTCGGGGGAGCGGTGAGTGGCCGGCGGCGGTGGCTGCTGCTGGTCCCCGCCCTGCTCGTGGGTCTGGTGCTGACCGTGCCGCTCGCGCTCGCGCTGGACCGGCCCGAGGGGGCCCCCTCCACGGCGATCGTGGGGAGCCCGGCCCCGGCCCTGGCGGGTGCCACCCTGGACGGTGGGCACGTCGACCTCGCGGACCTGCGCGGTTCGGTGGTGCTCGTGAACGTCTGGGCCTCGTGGTGCGCGCCGTGCCGGGAGGAGATGCCGTTGCTGGTCGAGACGGCGCGGCAGTGGGGGCCGCAGGGCCTGCGGGTCGTCGGCATCGACGTGAACGACGACGACGACGCCGCCCGCGAGTTCCTCGCGGGCGTCGGCGGCACCCCGTTCCCGAGCGTGGCCGACCCCGACGGCCGGCTGGCCGTGGAGTGGGGGACGACGGGTGTGCCCGAGACCTTCGTCGTCGACCGGGACGGCACGGTCGTCGCCCGCCGGGTGGGCGCGGTCTCCGCCGCGTGGCTGGCGGACGAGGTGCTGCCGCGGCTGGAGGCGGGGTGAGCGGCCGGGCGCGGGTCCTGGCCGTCGTGCTCGCGGTGCTCGCCCTCGTCGCCGCGCTGTGGTGGCGCCAGGAGCCGGTCACGCAGCCCGATCCGGCGGCGACCGCGCGGGAGATCGCGGCCGGACTGCGGTGCCCCACCTGTGCGGGCGAGTCCGCGGCGGACTCGGCGGCGCCGGCGGCCCGGGGGATGCGGGCGGTCATCGCCGAGCAGGTGGCGGCGGGCGAGAGCCCCGAGGAGATCCGCGCCTGGTTCGTGGGGCGCTACGGCGAGTGGATCCTGCTCGACCCGCCCCGGGAGGGGGTGGGCTGGGCGCTGGTCGTCCTGCCGGGGGTGGCCCTGGTGGGCGGGGTGATCGCGGTCGGCGTCCTGGTCTCCCGCCGGCGGCCGGGCAGCCGAATCACGTTGACCGACGCCGACCGCGCGGCGGCCGAGGCCGCCGTGGCCGCGGCCGCCGCGCGGCCGGACCGGCTGACCGGGTCGGGCGACGACGAGCGCCTGGAGGCGGCCCTGCAGCTGCTGGACGACGTCCGGTCCGGGCCGCGGACGACCGCGCAGGCGCGCGCCGCGGAGGACGAGCTGCTGGCCGAGATCCTGCGGCTGTCGGCCCCCCGGCGGGAGCCGGTCCCCGACGACCTCGGTGAGGGCGGCGCCCCGGCTCCGGAGGAGAGGCCGGTCCGGGTGCGGCGGACATGGCTGCCGCGACCGGCGGTCGTCGTCCCGGTGGTCGCCGTGGCCGCGGCCGGCGCCGTCGCCCTGGTCGTCGTCCCCCGCGCCGCGGCGCCCGCCGCCGCCGACGCCGCCGAAGAGGGATCCGCACCGGTGAGCGCCCCGGGCGCGGTCGGCGCCGACCCCGCCGACGAGCTGCTGCGGCAGGCGCGGGCGCTGGACGACGCCGGGCACTTCGCCGAGGCGGCGACCGGCTACCGGGCGGTGCTCGAGGAGCGGCCGGGCGACCCGGCGGTGGCGCTCTCGCTGGCGTTCGCCCTGCTCCGCGACGATCGGCCCGGCGAGGCCCGCCCCGTGGTGGAGACCGTGCTGGCCGAGCACCCCGAGCACCCGGAGGCGCTGCTCATGCTGGGGTCCGCGCAGCACGCGCTCGCCGACGACGCGGCGGCCGCCACGCTGCGGCGGTTCCTGGAGCTGGCCCCCGACCACCCGGCCGCCGACGCGGTCCGCGCCCTGCTGGAGGAGCCGTGACCGGGCGCCGGGCGCACCGGCGGCTGGTGCCGCTTGGGCTCGCGGTCCTCCTCAGCGGGTGCGCGGCCGGGGCCTCGTCCACGGCACCGGCGGCACCCGCGCCGCCGGCCGCCGACCAGCGCGTCGGGCTGACCGAGTGGGAGATCGTGACCGAGGGGCGTCCGCTGCTCCCGGGGGAGATCCGGCTCGTGGTGACCAACGCGGGAGCGGCGCCGCACGACCTCGCCGTCCGCGTCGACGGCGACCAACGTGCCGTCACCCCGGTGCTCGACCCGGGCGAGGCGCACGAGCTGGCGTTCGCGGTGGCGGCGGACGAGCGCGTGGAGCTGTGGTGCACCGTGACCGGCCACCACGCCGCGGGCATGCACACGGTCCTCGACGTGGTGGCCGGAGGGCCGGCGCGGTGAGCGGCGCCCCGGTCCCCGGCAGCACGCTGGCCCACCCGCTCGGCGGGGGCGGCGACTGGTCGTACGCGACGATCGCCTTCCTCGGGCTGGCCGCGCTCGGCTACGCCTGCCTGCTGGCCTGGACCGCGCCCCGTCGTCGCTCGCCCTGGGCGGCGGCCGGACCGGGGGCGGCCTGGCTGCTCGGCCTGACCGCGCTCGGCGCCGCCCTCGCCTCGCCGCTGGAGCGGCTGGCGGAGGACTCCCTCACCGCCCACATGACGCAGCACCTGCTGCTGACCATCGTCGCCGCGCCGCTGCTCGTGCTCGCCGATCCGGTGCCGCGCGTGCTCACCGCGCTGCCGCCCCGGGCCCGCGAGGTCCTCGCCCGCCCGTGGTCGGCGGTGGCCCGGGGTGCCCGTCGTCCCGCCGTGGTGCTCGGGGTGGCCGTCGGCTACCTGACCGTGGTCCTCCTCTGGCACCTGCCGGGGGCCTACGAGGCGGCGGTGCGCTCGGAGGCGGTGCACGTCGCCGAGCACCTGACGTTCCTCGCCGCGGGTGTCGTCTTCTGGTGGTGCGTGCTGCGCGTCCCGCGCCGACGGCTCGGCCAGCTCGTGGCGGGGCTGGTCGCCGTGCTCGTGCCGGCGTTCGGCGAGGCCGTGCTCGGTGGCGTCATGATGCTCTCGTCCAGCCCCTGGTACGGGGTGTACGTCGAGCGGGCCGCCGACCACGGCTTCGACCCCGTGGCCGACCAGCAGGTGGCCGGCGCCGTCCTGTGGGCCGCCGGCACCCCGGTCTACCTGCTGGCCGCCGTCGTGCTCGTCCTGCGCCTCGTCCGATCCGCGCCCGCGGACGACGCGCCGCAACCGGCGGTGCCCCCGATGCCCGACCGGTCGCGGTCGCCGCGCCCCGCTCTGGACGCCGCGCGGCGCTGAGCGCCGCGGTGCCTCAGCCCGCGGCCGGGCGGCGGGCTGAGGCGATGCGGACGTCGTCGCGCAGGCTCTCCACCGTCTCGTCCGGGACCAGCGGCCACGCACGGCGCAGCTCCGCGAGCGCACCCCCGAGGAGCGCGCCGGCGCCACCGGCGAGGAGCCCGGTCGCCAGCGCGGCGGAGGTGGCTGGGCTCACCCTGCGGTCCAGGGCGCGCAGCAGGAGGGCCGTCGCGCTGCCGACGGACATCGCGCCGAGGACGCCGGCGGCGCCGAGGAGTGCGCCGGCGCGACCGGCCTGCTTGGCCTTGCCGGCCAGCTCGGCCTGGGCGTGCTGCAGCTCCTGCCGGACCAGGGCCGAGAGGTCGGTGCTCAACGACTGGAGCAGGTCGCTGGTGGAGTTGCTCCGGGTCGGTTCGCTCATGGGTGCTCCTCGCGCTGTGGCGGGTGGACCGGTGCGGCACCACGTCCGCTACCCGCGGCCCCCGGGGTCCGAACCCGGGGCGCGCGAACCGGGGCGTCGGGCCGCGGGGGGCCGCAACGGGGGCCCGGTGCGCACGCCGAAGACCTCCCGCAGCGCCACCCGTGCCGCGTTGTCCCCGCACATGCCGTGGACGGCGGGTCCCGGTGGGGTGGCCGACGAGGCCAGGTAGGTGCCCGGCACGGGCGTCTTGTAGGTGTTCCACCGGGGCACCGGGCGGGCGAGCATCTGCCGGAGGGACGCCTCGCCGTTGGAGATCTCCCCGCCGACGTAGTTCGGGTTGTACGCCTCCATCTCGGGTGCGCGCATGGTGTGCCGGGCCAGGATCGTGTCGCGGAACCCCGGGGCGAACCGCTCCACCTGCGCCTCGATCCGGTCGGTCATGTCGACGTCGGACCCGTTCGGCACGTGCGCGTAGGCCCACAGCACGTGCCCCCCGGACGGTGCCCGCGTCGGGTCGGCCACGGTCGGCTGCACGGCGATCACGAACGGCCGGTCGGTGTCGCGTCCCGAGGAGGGGGCGGACTCGGCGGCAACGGTCTCGTCGAGGGTGCCCGACAGGTGCACGGTGCCGGCGCGGCGGACGTCGGCATGAGTCCAGGGCACCGGTTCCGACAGCGCCCAGTCGATCTTGAAGACGCCTGGGCCGTGGCGGTACCGGGAGACCCAGCGGCGGTACCCCTCGTGGACGCGGTCGCCGGCCAGCCGGACGAAGGCCTGCGGGGTGGTGTCCAGCAGGACCGCGGGGACGCCCTCGAACTCGCGCAGGTCGGTGACCTCGTGCCCGGTGACCACCTCACCTCCCTGTTCCCGGAGGGCGACGACCATCGCGTCGGCCAACCGCTGCGAGCCGCCCTCGACCACCGGCCAGCCGCTGTGGTGAGCCAGCATCCCCTGCAGCAGGCCGAGCCCGCCGGTGATCGCGCGGGTGAGGTCCAGCGTCCCGTGCGCGGCGGCCCCGGCGAGCAGTGCGCTCGGCTCCTCGGTGCGGAACCACCGGCGCGCCAGCCAGCGGACGTCGGGCAGGCCGTTGACGGCGAACGAGGCCATCGCCGGGAGGCTCCGGGTGGGGAACCGGCGCAGCGCGCTGCCGAGGAAGAAGTCCACGAGGTCGTCGCCCGCGTCGACCAGCGGGCCGAGCAACCGGCGGTAGGCGGGGCCGTCGGACCCGAACCCGTCGGCCGTCTCCTCCAGCGACCGGTGGGCGACCGCGGCCCGGCCCTCGTCGAGGGGGTGGGCGTACGGGACCTCCGGGTGCAGGAGCCGCACGCCGCGGGACGGCAGGTCGAACTCGCGGAAGAACGGAGCGGCGGCCGCCATGGGGTGCACCGAGGCGCAGATGTCGGAGAGGAAGCCCGGCCGGGTCAGCTCGGCGGAGCGGATGCCTCCTCCGGGCCGGTCGTCGCGCTCGAGGACCTGCACCCGCAGCCCCGCGGCGGCCAGCCGCAGGGCCGCGGCCAGGCCGTTGGGCCCCGAGCCGACGACGACGGCATCCGGCTTCCCGCTCATCGTCCCCATGCTGGGCGACGAGCCCGGTGCGGGCGAGCCGGCGACCACGGCGCAGCGCGCGGACGTGCAGGCAGCGCGGGGGATGGCTAGGGTCGGATACGGCAGCTGAACGGGCCGAGGCGTGCGACCGAGACCGTGCCTGCACGCCCGGCGACCCGTCCGCCCCTCCCGGCGGCGCGGGCTCTGCAGGAGGGGCGCATGAAGACCTGGCTCGACGCCTGGCCGGTGGTCCGGCAGCTCACCGGGAACGATCCGCTCGGTCGTGGCGACGCCGTCCGGAGCAAGCGCACGAACTCCCTGACCCCCCGCACGGCCACCGCCGACCGGGTGGTGCAGAGCGTGTGCCCCTACTGCGCGGTGGGCTGCAGCCAGCGGGTGTTCGTCCAGGACGAGAAGGTCACCCAGATCGAGGGTGACCCCGACTCGCCGATCAGCCGCGGCCGGCTGTGCCCCAAGGGGGCGGCCAGCAAGAACCTGGTCACCAGTACGACCCGTCAGACCAAGGTCCGCTACCGCCGTCCGTACGGGACGGAGTGGGAGGACCTCGACCTCGACACCGCGATGGACATGATCGCCGACCGGGTGATCAGGACCCGCCGCGAGACCTGGCAGGACGAGGTCGACGGCAAGCGGGTCAACCGGACGATGGGGATAGCGAGCCTCGGAGGGGCGACCCTCGACAACGAGGAGAACTACCTCATGAAGAAGCTCTACACCGCCCTGGGCGCGGTCCAGGTCGAGAACCAGGCGCGCATATAGCACTCCTCCACGGTCCCCGGTCTGGGGACCACGTTCGGTCGCGGCGGCGCGACGATGCCGCAGCAGGACCTGGCCAACTCCGACTGCATCGTCATTCAGGGCTCCAACATGGCCGAGGCCCACCCCGTGGGCTTCCAGTGGGTGATGGAGGCCAAGGCGCGCGGCGCGACGGTCATCCACGTCGACCCGCGGTTCACCCGCACCAGCGCGCTCGCCGATCTGCACGTGCCGCTGCGGGCGGGCAGCGACATCGCCTTCCTCGGCGGGCTGATCAACCACGTGCTGTCCAACGGGCTGGAGTTCCGGGAGTACGTCGCCGCCTACACCAACGCGGCGGCCATCCTGCGGGAGGACTTCCAGGACACCGAGGACCTCGACGGCCTGTTCTCCGGCTACGACCCCGAGAAGGGGCAGTACGAGGAGAAGTCGTGGCAGTACGAGGGCGCTCCCGTGACCGCCGCGGCCGGTCAGCGCCAGGGGCCCAAGCCGGGGGCCTCCGGTTCCCGCGACGGTCGGCAGCCCGGGACGGCGCCCGACCCGGAGGAGCACGCGGAGGGCAGCTCGGAGGAGTCGGGCAGCGGCGGCCTGCCCGTCGGCGGCAAGCCGCAGCGGGACGAGACCCTCCAGCACCCGCGGTGCGTCTTCCAGGTGCTCAAGCGCCACTACGCGCGCTACACCCCCGAGCTGGTCCAGGAGGTCTGCGGCATCGAGCCGGCGGTCTTCCGCAAGGTCGCCGATGCGCTGACCAGCAACTCCGGCCGGGAGCGCACCAGCGCCTTCGTCTACTCGGTGGGGTGGACCCAGCACACCGTCGGCGTCCAGTACATCCGGGCCGCGAGCGTGCTGCAGGCCCTGCTGGGCAACATGGGGCGCCCCGGGGGCGGCATCCTGGCGCTGCGCGGGCACGCCAGCATCCAGGGGTCGACCGACATCCCGACGCTCTACAACCTGCTACCCGGGTACATCCCGATGCCGCACGCCCGCGAGGACCGTGACCTGGACGACTTCGTCGCCGAGGCCTCGGGCTCGGTCGGCTACTGGGGCAACATGCGGAAGTACGCGGTCAGCCTGCTCAAGGCGTGGTGGGGCGACGCCGCGCAGCCGGAGAACGACTTCTGCTTCGACCACCTGCCCCGGTTGACCGGCGACCACAGCAACTACTCGACGATCGCCGAGCAGATCCAGGGCACCGTCCCCGGGTACTTCCTGGTGGGGGAGAACCCGGTCGTCGGCAACGCGAACGGGAAGATGTCCCGCCTCGGCCTGGCCAACCTGGAATGGCTCGTCGTCCGCGACCTGCAGATGATCGAGTCCGCCACCTTCTGGGAGAACGGCCCGGAGATCGAGACCGGTGAGCTGGTCACCGAGCAGATCCCCACCGAGGTCTTCTTCCTGCCCGCCGCGGCGCACGTGGAGAAGGACGGCTCGTTCACCAACACCCAGCGGCTTCTGCAGTGGCACTCCCAGGCCGTGGAGCCGCAGGGGGACTGCCGCAGCGACCTGTGGTTCTACTTCCACCTCGGCCGAATCATCCGCGAGAAGCTCGCCGGCTCCACCGACCCGCGGGACCGGCCGATCCTCGATCTCACCTGGGACTACCCGACCCACGGTCCGCTGCAGGAGCCCAGCGCGCACGCGGTGCTCCGCGAGATCAGCGGGACGGGGCCGGACGGCACGGCGGTGTCGGGGTACACCGAGCTGGCCGACGACGGCTCGACCAGCTGCGGCTGCTGGATCTACTCCGGTGTCTTCGCCGACGAGATCAACCAGGCCAACCGCAAGAAGCCGCACACCGAGCAGGACCTGGTGGCGCCGGAGTGGGGCTGGGCGTGGCCGATGAACCGCCGGGTGCTCTACAACCGTGCCTCGGCCGATCCCGAGGGCCGGCCGTGGAGCGAGCGGAAGAAGTACGTGTACTGGGACGAGGACGCCGGAAAGTGGACCGGGCCCGACGTCCCGGACTTCCAGGCCACCAAGCGGCCCGACTACACCCCGCCCGAGGGCGCCACGGCCGAGGACGCGCTGGCCGGCACGGACCCGTTCATCATGCAGGGTGACGGCAAGGCGTGGCTGTTCGTGCCCGCCGGGCTGGCCGACGGGCCGATGCCGACCCACTACGAGCCCGCCGAGTCGCCGGTGCCCAACCCGCTGTACGCGCGGCAGGCCAACCCGGCGCGCAAGGAGCTCAGAGGAGCGTGGAACCGGGCCAACCCCGCGATGAACGAGGTCTTCCCGTTCGTCGTCACCACCTACCGGCTCACCGAGCACCACACCGCCGGCGGGATGAGCCGCACCCTGGAGTACCTCGCCGAGCTGCAGCCCGAGTTCTTCTGCGAGGTCAGCCCCCAGCTGGCCGCCGAGCGCGGGCTGGAGCACATGGGCTGGGCCACGCTGGTCAGCGCCCGCAACGCCATCGAGGCACGGGTGCTCGTCACCGAGCGGATGCGCCCCCTGCGGGTCGCCGGCCGCGAGGTGCACCAGATCGGGATCCCGTACCACTGGGGCCAGAACGGCATCACCACCGGCGACTCGGCGAACGAGCTGCTCGGCGTGGTGATGGACCCGAACGTGCACATCCAGGAGTCCAAGGTCGCCACCTGCGACATCCGGCCCGGCCGCCGGCCCCGGGGGCCGGAGCTGGTCGAGTTCGTCGAGGACCACCGCCGCCGGGCCGGCGTCGCGAGCGGGCGGCTGGGACCGAACGGACGGGCCCCGATCGAGGAGCGGTCATGACGACCATCAGTTCAGCGAGCACCGCCTTCTCCGGGGACGACCCGCAGAACCGGTTGTTCGGCCCGGTCCCCGACGTCGCCGGCGAGCGCGGGTACGGCGACGACCACCCGCCCCGGGTCGGCTTCTTCACCGACACGTCGGTGTGCATCGGCTGCAAGGCGTGCGAGGTGGCGTGCAAGGAGTGGAACACGCTCCCGATGGACGACGCCGAGGGCAACCGGGCGCAGCTCGGGCTGACCGGGGCGTCGTACGACAACACCGGCATGCTCGGGGCCAACAGCTGGCGGCACGTGGCGTTCGTCGAGCAGAGCCGCGCGGTCGACCTCCCGATGCCGACGGTGGGAGCGCCGGGCGCGGTCGGCGGTCAGCGGCCGCTGCAGGACCCGCCCGTCGTCCACCCCCGGGTGCCGGCGTCGGCGACCACGGCCGAGCAGAGCGCGCCGCAGCAGACGCCGTCGGCGGACCGGGAGATCCGGTGGCTGATGAGCTCCGACGTCTGCAAGCACTGCACGCACGCCGCCTGCCTGGACGTCTGCCCGACCGGCTCGCTGTTCCGCACCGAGTTCGGCAGCGTCGTGGTGCAGGAGGACATCTGCAACGGCTGCGGCTACTGCGTGCCCGCCTGCCCCTACGGCGTCATCGACCAGCGGGAGGACGACGGGCGGGTGTTCAAGTGCACCCTCTGCTACGACCGGCTCACCGACGGGCTCCAGCCCGCGTGCGCGAGCGCCTGCCCGACCGAGTCGATCCAGTTCGGCGACCTCGACGAGCTCCGGGCCAGGGCCGACGCCCGGCTGGCGGCGCTGCAGGACAAGGGGGTCGAGGGCGTCCGGCTCTACGGGCGCGACGAGGACGACGGCGTCGGTGGCGCGGGCGCCTTCTTCCTGCTGCTGGACGAGCCGGAGGTGTACGGGCTCCCGCCGGACCCGGTGGTGACCACCCGCGACCTGCCGTCGATGTGGCGGCACGTCGCTGCCGGCGCGGCGATGGTGGTCGGCGTGGTGGCGTCGGCGTTCGTGGGGCGACGCCGGTGACGGCGGCCGACGGCGTCCCCGGGGCGGGCTGGCGCCGGGCGGACGGGCCACCGGCCGAGGACCGGGAGCGACGGCGTCGCGCTGGGGGCCGCCCGCCGCGTCCTGGCGAGTCGGTGGTCGGGGAGGCGGAGTTCACCTCCTACTACGGGCGGCCGGTGATCAAGCCGCCGGTGTGGAAGACCCCGGACGTGCCGCTGTACCTCTTCCTCGGTGGGGCGGCCGGCTCGTCGGCGCTGCTGGGGACGATGGCCGAGCTGACCGGCCGGCCGCAGCTCGCGCGGGTCGCGCACCTGACCGCCGGTGGCGGGGCGCTCTCGTCGGTGGCCTTCCTCATCCACGACCTGGGCCGGCCGGCGCGGTTCCTCTACATGCTGCGCGTGTTCAAGCCGACGTCGCCGTTGTCGGTGGGGTCCTGGATCCTGGCGCCGTTCAGCGCCCTGGCCACGGCGACGGCCGGCGCCCACCTGCTGGGTCGCTTCCCGCGCCTGCGGGTGCTCACCGGGGTGGGGGCGGCCGTGCTCGGCGGGCCGATGACCACCTACACGGCGGCGCTGCTCTCCGACACCGCGGTGCCCTCGTGGCACGAGGCGCACCGGGAGCTGCCGTTGGTCTTCGCCGGCTCGGCCATGGCCGCCGGGGGAGGCATCGCCACGGCGTGCACCCCGGTCGCGGAGGCCGGGCCCGCCCGGAAGGTCGCGGTCGCCGGTGCCGCGATCGAGCTCGGGATTATGCACCGGGTGGAGCACGGCCACGGGCTGGTCAGCGAGCCCTACCGCGCCGGCCGCCCGGGTCGGCTGCTGAAGGCGGCCCGGGCCTGCACGGTCGCGGGGACGGCGCTGACGCTGGCCTCCGGCCGGCGCCGGCTGCCGGCGGTGCTCGGGGGAGCCCTCCTGGCGGCCGGCTCCGCGCTCACCCGGTTCGGTGTCTTCGACGCCGGCATGGCCAGCGCGAAGGACCCGAAGTACACCGTCGAACCGCAGCGGACCCGGGCGGCCGACCGGGACGCGGCGAACGCGAGCGCGGAGGAAGCGCGCACCCCGTCCTGAGTTCGGCAGCACGGTGACTCCCGGGTGGGAGGGGCCCCGCCCGGCATGGAGGCCCGCCGTGCCGTATTGGCACGCGGGTCGAGCCGAGCCACCGGGCGTTGAACCGCGCCCTGACGCGGCTCAACGCCCGGCGGGGCGGCCAGATGTGCCCTTCCTGCGCACCACCTGAGGCCACCTGCTGCCGAACTCACGCCGTCCTGAGTTCAGCAGCAAGGTGAGATGTTCTGTGCGCAAGTCGCACGACAGCGCGTGACCTCCGCTGGGTCGAGCTGCAGGTCACGACCTGCCGGTGAGAAGGTCCTCCACCACATCGGCGAGTTCGGCTACCGGACGTCGCCCGTCGAGCTCCCGGCTGGCACCTCGGCGCAGGAGCGGCTCGACCTCGTCCAGGTAGCGGGCCATCTCGGCCTGCTGCTCCATCGTCTTGCCGTACGGGTTGTTCTGCCGGGTGCGCACCCGGTCCAGCAGCACGTCAAGCGGCGCGCTCAGGAGGACGACATGCTCGAAGCGGTCGTAGAAGCGGCCTTGGTTGTCCACCGTGCCGGAGATGACCACCTCAGGGTGCGTGGCCAGCAGCCGGTCCATGCGCCGTTCGTCCCAAGTGCCGTCGGGACGTTTCCACCCGCCGTAGTCGGTGTCAACGGTCAGGTGACCTCGGCGTCCCAGCTCGGCCAAGAGCGTCGTCTTCCCGGCGCCTGACATCCCCGTCACCAAGACTCGCGCCATCGCGAGCACCGTAGTCACTTGGCCGGTGAGCACGTATGGGGTCTGCGGGAAGCGCCGTCCTCCCGCCCCACGACGATGTCAGCACCGCCGCTGGGGACTTGCGCACATCTGTCACACCTTGCTGCCGGACTCACGCCGTCCTGAGGTCCGGACGGCCCGACTCCCACGGGACCAGCCGGCTCAGAGCCGGCCGGCTGTGTCCGATCCGGGTTGCTCGGCCGGGTGCGTCCCGCTGAGGTGCCGGGCGGCGTTGACCAGGCCGACGTGGCTGAACGCCTGCGGCACGTTGCCGAGCTGACGACCGAGCCGGGTGTCGTACTCCTCGCTCAGCAACCCGACGTCGTTGCGCAGCCCGAGCAACCGCTCGAACAACCGCGTCGCCTCGTCGCGGCGGCCGGTGCCGTTCAGCGCGTCGACCAGCCAGAAGCTGCAGGCGAGGAAGGCGCCCTCGGGACCGGGCAGCCCGTCGTCGGTGTCCTCGGCCTCCGGCCGGTACCGCAGCAGGAGGCCGTCCTCGTCCAGTTCGCGGCGGACGGCCTCGACGGTGCCCGTCACCCGGGGGTCGTCCCAGTCGAGGAACCCGAACCGCGGGATGAGCAGCAGGGCCGCGTCCAGACCCCGCGAGCCGTAGTACTGGGTGAACGTGCCGCGCTCGGCGTCGTAGCCCTTCGCGCACACGTCGGCGTGGATCTCCTCCCGCAGGGCCCGCCAGCGGTCCACCGGACCGTCGAGGCCCTGCTGTTCGACCGCCCGCACCGCGCTGTCGACGCCGGCCCAGGCCATGACCTTGCTGTGCACGAAGTGCCGACGCGTGGCGCGCACCTCCCACAGGCCGTTGCCGGGCTCGTGCCACGCGCCCTCCAGGTAGTCCAGGAGCTCCCGCTGCAGGGACCACGCGTCCGCGCTGTGCGGCATGCCGGTCTCGCGGGCCAGGTGCAGGCTGTCGAGCACCTCGCCCCAGACGTCGAGCTGGAACTGGTCGGCGGCGGCGTTCCCGATCCGTACCGGCGCGGAGCCCTCGTAGCCGGCGAGCCAGGGCAGCTCGTGCTCCGGCAGCCGCCGGGTGCTGTCGAGGCCGTACATGATCCGGAGGTCTGCAGGTCCCCGATCAGCGCGTAGTCCTCGATCCGCCCCGCCATCGGTCAGCGGTCGCGGCGCCAGGCGGCCACCGCCGTCGCCAGGAGCCCGGCACCGGCCGCGGCGAGGGTGCCGTGCTGGCGGGAGGCCCAGATCTGCGGATCCCGGTCGCGGGTCCGGTGCCGGAAGCTGCCGCGGGCGCCGAAGTCGCGGCCGTCGGGCCCGTCGGCCGGCTTCCAGAGGTTCACCGGGTCGTCCGGAGAGGCCGGCTCACCGCGCTGCTGGCCCTCGTACCCGTTGCGGGCGAGGTACCAGTCGAGGAACTGCGGCCAGACCTTGTTGCCGAGGATCGTCCAGACGGTCGGGTTGCCGACCCACCACGCACGGCGCCGCGGGTGCTCGCTCGCGTGCACGAGGGCCTCGGCCATCATGTCCACCGGGTAGATCGGCGGCACCGGCTGCGGCCGTTCGGGGAGCCTGTTGAGCACCCAGTCGAACTGCGGGGTGTTGACCCCGGGCAGGTTCACCATCGTGACGTGCACGTTGCTGCCGTCGTGCCGGAGCTCGGTCAGCAGGGACTCGGTGAAGCCCTTGATGGCGTGCTTGGCCCCGCAGTAGACGCTCTGCAGGGGGATGCCCCGGTACGCCAGGGCGGAGCCGGTCTGCACGATCACGCCGCGGTCCCGGGGCTTCATCCGCCGCAGCGCCGACATGGTGCCGTGCACGAACCCGAGGTAGGTGACCTGGGTGACGCGCTCCCACTCCTCGGCGGTGATCTCCTCGAAGGGCGCGAACACGGTGCTGAAGGCGACGTTGCACCAGACGTCGATCGGCCCGAACTCCTCCTCCACCTGGCTCGCCGCCGCGTCGACGGCCGCCGCGTCGGCGACGTCGACCGGGATCACCAGCGGGGTGCCGCCGGCGGCCCGCACGTCCGCTGCGGCCCCGGCCAGGCCGGTCTCGCCCCGGGCCAGCAGGGCTACCCGGTCCCCTCTGCGGGCGAAGGCGACGGCGGTGGCCCGCCCGATCCCCCCGCTCGCACCGGTCACGACGACGACCCGACCGGTCCCGGCTTCTCCCGTTGCGCGCACGGCAGCCCCTTCCGTGGTTGTCGCGGCGCGGGCGCGGCCCGGCCGCACGAACGCGGTGCCGCGACCGGGGAGGTGCGGCGACATCGGCCTCCTCCGGTGTGCACGACCCGCGGGGGCGGCAAACCCGTTCCGGCGGACGTTCCGGGCCCGCCGGGACCCGGAGGGGTCAGTCCGCCGCCCGGTCCGACGCGTGGTCGTTCCCGCCGAAGACCCGCGCGGCGACCTCGCGCCGGACCACGGTGGCCCACTCGTGCTGCCGGTTGGCCTGCTCGACCAGCCCGTCGAGCTGTTCCTTGTCGAGGCGGTCGTCGGCGTCGGCCACCTCCCGCAGGGTCTCGAATCCGCTGCGCTTGGCCCGGACCGCGGAGGCGAGGAACTCGAACTCCACCAGGTCGCTCAGCGGGGAGCGGGTCAGGAGGCGGCCGTTGAGCTTCAGCCGCGAGATCTTCTCGCCGATCCACAGCGCCACCTGCTTGTGCCGCTGGATCGGGAGGCCGAGGGCGTCCATGGTGGCGCTCAGCGCGGCCTTCTCCTCGTGCAGCTCGGCCAGCAGCTGCTCGAGCCTGGGTGCGTACTTCGTCCCCCGGTGCACGTCCAGCATCCGCCGGACCAGCTCGATGCCCCCGGTCGAGGCAGCCAGGTGGTCGTTGCAGTAGATGGCCAGCAGATCGACGTTGCGCAGGCCGGCGGACGGTTGGGACACGGGGGACCTCCAGGGGACGAGCGGCTGGTCACAGTGTCGTCGCGGGCGTGGCGTCGCGCGCGTCGCGGGACCGACACCGAGCTCCGGTGGCCGGCAGGTGTGACTCCGGTGCCCGGCAGGTGTACTGTAGGGATCACCGACGCGGGGTGGAGCAGCTCGGTAGCTCGCTGGGCTCATAACCCAGAGGTCGCAGGTTCGAATCCTGTCCCCGCTACCACGACGGAGGCCCGGTCACGCAGGTGACCGGGCCTCCGTGCGTCGGGCCCGGGGCATCCCGCGGGAGTGTGTTGTGTGTCACCCCGATTCTCTCTAGCGTGCGGGGCACGACCGCCGCCCAGGGAGGACCGCTCGTGTCCGTCGACGCCGCACCAGCACCGGGAACCGTGCCGCCCTCGCGCAAGGCGGGCGCCGCCGACCTCGGCATCGACCTGTCCGACCGCGACTTCTGGCTGCGCCCCCCGGCCGAGCGCCACGCCGTCTTCGACCGGCTCCGGTCCGAGCGACCGTTCGCGTTCTTCGCCGAGCCGGAGATCCCGAACATGCCGAGCGGTCCCGGCTACCACGCGGTCACCCGCTACGCCGACCTGGAGGCGATCAGCTGCCAGCCGGCCGTCTTCTGCTCGGGGGAGGGCGCGGTCTCCATCCAGGACATCCCGGCTGACCTGAACGAGTTCTACGGCTCGCTGATCAGCATGGACGACCCGCGGCACGCCAAGATCCGCCGGATCGTGGCGAAGACGTTCACCCCGCGGATGCTCGAGCGCGTGGTGGACTCCGTGGCCGGGATCGTCGACGACGTCCTGGCCGAGGTGCGGCGGAAGGCGGCCGCGGGGGACGGCACGTTCGACGTCGTGGCCGACCTCGCCGCACCCATCCCGCTGCGGGTCATCTGCGACATGATGGGCATCCCCGAGGCGGACCGGGCGATGGTGCTGGCGAAGTCCAACGTCATCCTCTCCGGCGGTGACCCGGAGCTCGTGGAGAACGAGGAGGACCCGCTCACCGGGGTGCTCATGGCCGGCATCGAACTGGCCGGGCTCATGGAGCGCCTGGCCGCCGAGCGGGTGGCGCGGCCCACCGACGACCTCACCACGGCCCTGGTCACCACCGACGTCGACGGCGAGCGCCTGACCCACCAGGAGATCGCCTCGTTCTTCATCCTGCTGCTGGTCGCGGGCAACGAGACCACCCGCAACGCCATCTCGCAGGGGCTGCTGGCGCTGCAGGAGCACCCGGACCAGCGGGCCCGCTGGCTCGCCGATCCGGGGCTCACCCGCACGGCCGTCGAGGAGATCGTGCGCTGGACCAGCCCGATCACCTGGATGCGCCGTACCGCGACCCGCGACGGGGAGCTCAACGGCTACCGGTTCGCCGCCGGTGACAAGTTCCTGCTCTTCTACGCCGCCGCCAACCGCGACCCCGAGGTGTTCGCCGAGCCGCACCGCTTCGACCTGGGGCGCGACCCCAACCCGCACGTCGGCTTCGGGTCGAAGGGGCCGCACTTCTGCCTGGGCGCCCACCTGGTCCGGCGCGAGCTGGCCATCACCTTCGCCCGGGTGTTCGAGCAGCTGCCGGACCTGGAGATCACCGGTCCGCCGGACCGGCTGCGGTCCTCGTTCGTCAACGGGCTCAAGCGGCTCCCGGCCCGGCTGGCGGGGAGCTGATGAGCCGGCTGGCGGCAGACCTGGAGCGCTGCGTGGGCGCCGGCGCCTGCGAGGCCCTCGCGCCGGACCTCTTCGAGGTCGGCGACGAGGGGACGGTGACGGTGCTGCGCCCGCACCCGGAAGGCGGCGAGCTCCGCGACGCCGAGGAGGCGGTGCGGCAGTGCCCGACCCGCGCCTTGCAGCTGGTCGAGGAACAGCCGGCCACCGCGGCCGGTTGACCGCTGACATGGAGACCACCGTCACCGACGTCCCCGAGTCCGACCGGTTCGAGATCCGCGACGGCGACCGCGTGCTGGGCGTGGCCGCCTACGAGCGCCGCGGCGACACCCTCGTGTTCACCCACACCGAGATCGACCCCGACGCCGGGCAGTCCGGGCTGGGCAGCACCCTCGTCCGCGCCGCCCTCGACGAGGTGCGCTCGCGGGGCGGTGCCGTGGTGCCGCGCTGCTCGTTCGTCGCCGGCTGGATCGAGCGGCACCCCGACTACGCCGACCTGGTGGCCGACACCGACCGCTGAGGCGCGGGACGGGGGCGAGGATCTCCTTTCCTCCGGATGCCCGGGCGACGTCCGGCTGCGAGGCTGGACGTCGTGCGTGTTCTGGTGGCGGGATGGTTCAGCTTCGACGAGGTGATCGCCACCGTCGGCGACGAACTGGGGGCCGACGCCGTCGCCGGGTGGCTGACCGAGCTGGGCATCGACCACGACGTGGCGTGGGCGCCCTACCTGGGGCGGGGCGTGCACTGGCGCGATGTCGACCCGGCGGACTACACGCACCTGGTCTTCACCACGGGACCGGTCGGGAGGGACCTCGCTCCGCTCCGGGAGCTGACGGCGACCTTCGCCACCGCCCGGCGGCTGGCGGTCAACGTCTCCGTCGTCGACGACGCCGTGCGGTCGATGTTCGACGAGGTCTGGGAGCGGGACGCCCCGGACATCACCCGGCCCGATCTCGCGGTGGAGGGCCCAGCACCGGAGGCGCCGGTGCTGGCGGTGGCGTTCGCGCCCGTGCAGGGCGAGTACGGCGACCGCAGCCGGGCCGACCGCGTCCGCGGCGTGATCGAGGAGTGGCTGGCTGCGCGCGCCCTGCCCTGGTTCCCCATCGACACCGACCTCTTCGACAAGCCCCACCCGCGGCGACCGGCGCAGGTCGAGGCGCTGCTCCGGCGTGCGGACGCCGTCGTGAGCATGCGGCTGCACGGCCTGGTCCTCGGTCTCAAGAACGACCGCCCGGTCATCGCCTGCGACCCGATCGCCGGCGGCGCCAAGGTGACCGGGCAGGCGCGGGCACTGGACTGGCCGCTGGTGCTGGACGCGGAGGAGGTCACCGCCGAGTCCCTGGACGAGGCGCTCGCCCGTTGCCTGTCCGGTGACCTCGCCGACGCGGTGACCCGGTCGCGCCTCCGGGGGGCCGCCGGGATCGAGGAGGCGCGGCGGTGGTTCAGCGCGCAGCTGGGGCGTCCAGCGGGCGCTGCGCACGGCTGAACCGGCGCTCGACGGCCGGAGGGACCGGTCGGCGTCGGCGCAGCACGGCCGGTAGCCGGCGCACCCACCCCAGGAGCGCTCGCCGGGCGGCCGGCTCGGTCACCGCCCGCCGGGCCAGCCGGGCGGTGGCGGCCAGCGCCACCGGGAGCGGCCGGCGCAGCCAGTCCACCAGCAGGTCGTTGCGCGTCTGCAGCGCCCAGCGATCGGCGGACACGGTGGCCGGCCCGGCGGGGTCGTGCCAGGCGACGACGTCGTCGGCGTAGACCTGCTGCCACCCGGCCGCGGCGAGGTCGAGCGCCAGCAGGTGCTCCTCCCCGCCGAAGAACAGCAGCGGCGAGAAGCCGCCGACCGACAGGTACGCGTCGCGGCGGACCACGGTGGCGAACGCCGGGTAGCTGAGCACGTCGGGGCCGGGGGCGCCCGGCGTCGTGCCCAGCACGGCGGCCCGGTGCTTGCGCGTGACCGCGTCGACCGACCCGTCGGCGGCCATCCGGACCTGCGCCGCGACGACGGCGACGCCGGGGTGGGCGTCCAGCAGGTCCGCCGCCCGGTCGAGGGCACCGGGCGCCCACCACGAGTCGTCATCGGCGAACGCGACGTAGGGCGTGGCGACCCGCTCGACGCCGGTGGTGCGCGCCACCGCCCCGCGGTTCACGGGCAGCTCGACCACCTGCACGGCGGGGTGCAGCTCGCGCACCGCCTGCGCCGTGCCGTCGGTCGACGCGTTGTCCACGACCACGACCGGCACCCCGTCGCGGTCCAGCCGGCCGAGCGACCGCAGCAGCGACTCGCGGCGGTCCCGGGTGGCGATGACGACGCTGACGCGAGGGGGGAGCACCTGCCTCCCGTACCGTGCCGCCGTGGTCCTCGAACATGCACCGTTGACCGTCCGGGACGGCGAGCAGGCGGCGTTCGAGGCCGCGTTCGCGCGGGCCCGGCACCTCATCGCGTCGATCCCTGGCTTCCGCGGGTTGCGGCTGTCCCGCTGCCTGGAACGGGGTACCGGCTACCTGCTGCTGGTGGAGTGGGACCGTCTCGAGGACCACACCGAGGGGTTCCGCGGCTCGCCGGCCTACCAGGAGTGGCGGGCACTGCTGCACCCCTTCTACGACCCGTTCCCCGTCGTCGAGCACTACACGACGGTGCTGACGGCCGACCCGCACGAGGAGAACCGTTGATCGAGCTGCGCACCCCCGGTGAGCTGGATGCCATGCGGGCCGCCGGCGCGGTCGTCGCCGACATGCACGCGGCGGTGCGGGCGCTCGCCGCGCCGGGCGTGCGGCTGAGCCAGCTGGACGCCGTCGCCCGCGACGTCCTGGCCGACGCCGGCGCCACTTCGCCGTTCCTCGGCTACGCGCCGCTGTCCACCACCCCGCCGTTCCCCGGCGTCGTCTGCCTGTCGGTGAACGACGTGGCCCTGCACGGGATCCCGACACCGCAGGTGCTGGAGGACGGCGACCTGTTGAGCGTGGACGCCGGCGCCGTCCTGGACGGTTGGGTCGGGGACGCGGCCATCACCTTCCCGGTGGGCACCCCGCGGCCCGAGGACCTCGAACTCGTGGCCACCACCGAGCGCGCGCTCGCCGCGGGCATCGCGGCGGCCGTCGTCGGCAACCGGGTCGGCGACATCTCCGCCGCCATCGGGGCCGTCGGGAGGGCCGGGGGCTGCGGGATCAACACCGACCAGGGCGGCCACGGGGTCGGGCGCTCCATGCACGAGGCGCCGTCCGTGCCCAACGAGGGCCGCGCCGGGCGGGGGGTGCCGCTGCGTCCGGGGCTGGTGATCGCCATCGAGCCGTGGTTCCTCGCCGGCGGCAGCGACGACTACCGGGTGGACGCCGACGGCTGGACCCTGCGCAGCGCCGACGGCAGCCGCGCCGCGCACGTCGAGCACACGGTCGCCGTCACCGAGGACGGGCCGAGGATCCTGACCCTCCCGAGGTGAATGCCGGTCGTGACGAGTGGGGGCCGGAGGCTCCCGCGAGGAACGACGCAGCGGCTCAGCGCGAGCGGGGGACGGCACGTGGCCGCGGTGTGATCCGGAGGGTCACGAGGTCATGGCCTGCCCGAGGTCGGCGAGCAGGTCGTCGACGTCCTCGATACCGACCGAGAGTCGCACGAGGTCGGCGGGCACCTCCAGCGGCGAGCCGGCGGCGCTGGCGTGGGTCATCCGGCCCGGGTGCTCGATCAGCGACTCGACCCCGCCGAGCGACTCCGCCAGCGTGAAGAGCTTCGTCCGCTCGCACACCGTCAGCGCCGCGTCCTCGCCGTCGCGGAGCCGGAACGAGATCATCCCGCCGAAGCCGGACATCTGCTTCGCTGCGATCTCGTGGCCCGGGTGGTTTGGCAGGCCCGGGTAGAGCACGGAGGTGACCTCGGGCCGGCCGGCGAGGAACTCCGCGATCCGGGCAGCGTTGGCGCAGTGCCGGTCCATCCGGACGCCGAGCGTCTTGAGGCTCCGGAGCACCATCCACGAGTCGAAGGGGCTCGCGACCGCACCCATCGCGTTGTGGTTGTAGGCCAGCTTCTCGCCGAGCGCGGAGTCCCGGGTGATGAGCGCGCCCCCGACGACGTCGGAGTGGCCGCCCAGGTACTTCGTCGTCGAGTGCACGACGACGTCGGCACCGAGCGTCAGCGGCCGCTGCAGGTAGGGCGAGGCGAAGGTGTTGTCGACGACGAGCAGCGCGCCGGCCTCGTGCGCGATCGCAGCCGCCGCCTCGATGTCGGTGATGTTCAGCAGCGGGTTGCTGGGCGTCTCGCACCAGACCACCCGCGTCGTGGGCCGGATCGCGGCGCGCAGCGCGTCGGGGTCGGCGAGGTCGACCGGCGTGTGCTCCAGGCCCCACTCCGACAGCACCCGGGAGATCAGCCGGAACGTGCCGCCGTACGCGTCGCCACCCAGGACGACGTGGTCGCCGGCCCGGCAGGTGGTGCGCAGCAGGGTGTCCTCGGCGGCGAGCCCCGACGCGAACGCCAGCGCCGTCGTGCCCTCCTCCAGCGCGGCCAGTGCGGCGTGCAGCGTGTCGCGGGTCGGGTTGCCGCTGCGGCTGTACTCGTAGCCGCCGCGCAGCCCACCGACGCCGTCCTGCTTGTAGGTGGTGGTGAGGTGCAGCGGGGGGATGACCGCGCCGGTGGCCGGGTCGGGGTCCTGCCCGGCGTGGATGGCGCGGGTGTTGAAGCCCGGGAGCTCGCTCATGCGCCGACCGTAGGCGTGATGCCGGCCAGGTGCCCGAGCACGTCCTGTCGGGTGACCACACCGGCCGGTTTGCCGTCGACGTGGACCAGCAGCGCGTCCGCCGAGCCGAGCTGGGCGACGGCGGCGCTGACCGCCTCCCCGGAGCCGACGATCGGCAGCGGGGGCGACATGTGCTTCTCCACCCGGTCGGCGAGCGAGGCCCGGCCGGCGAAGAGCGCGTCGAGCAGCGTCTTCTCGTCGATCGAGCCGACGACCTCCCCGGCGGTGACCGGTGGCTCCGCCCGGACCACCGGCAGCTGGCTGACCCCGTACTCGCGGAGGATGTCGATGGCGTCGCGCACGGTCTCGTTCGGGTGGGTGTGCACCAGGGTCGGCGTCTCGCCGGACTTGGTGTGCAGCAGCTCGCCGACGGTCTCGCCGCCGGTGGCCTCGACGAAGCCGTAGTCGGCCATCCACGCGTCGTTGAAGATCTTGTTCAGGTAGCCGCGGCCGCCGTCGGGCAGCAGCACGACCAGGACGTCGTCCTTCGTCAGGCGCTCGGCCACGCGCAGCGCCGCCACCACCGCCATCCCGCAGGAGCCGCCGACCAGCAGCCCCTCCTCGCGGGCCAGCCGGCGGGTCATGGCGAAGGAGTCGCCGTCGGAGACCGCGACGATCTCGTCGGCGACGGCCGGGTCGTAGGTCGTCGGCCAGAAGTCCTCGCCGACGCCCTCGACGAGGTAGGGGCGGCCGGTGCCGCCGGAGTACACCGAGCCCTCGGGGTCGGCGCCGATGATCTGCACCCGGCCGCCGGAGGCCTCCTTGAGGTAGCGGCCGACGCCGCTGATCGTCCCGCCGGTCCCCGCGCCGGTGACGAAGTGGGTGATCCGGCCCTCGGTCTGCGCCCAGATCTCCGGGCCGGTCGTCTCGTAGTGCGAGCGCGGGTTGTTGGGGTTGGAGTACTGGTCGGGCTTCCACGCGCCGGGGGTCTCCCGGCTGAGCCGGTCGGAGACCGAGTAGTACGACCGCGGGTCGGCCGGGTCCACGGCGGTCGGGCAGACGACCACCTCGGCGCCGTAGGCCTTGAGCACGTTGATCTTCTCCTGCCCGACCTTGTCGGGGCAGACGAAGATGCAGCGGTAGCCCCGCTGCTGGGCGACCAGGGCCAGGCCGATGCCGGTGTTGCCGCTGGTCGGCTCGACGATCGTCCCGCCCGGCTCCAGCAGGCCGTCGGCCTCCGCCGCGTCGACCATGCGCACGGCGATCCGGTCCTTCACCGAGCCGCCGGGGTTGAGGTACTCGACCTTGGCCAGCACCAGCGGCGCGTCGGGTCCCAGGTGGCGGGTCACCGACGACAGCTTGACCAGCGGGGTGTTGCCGACCAGGTCGACGACGGACTCGGCGTACTGCACGGTGGCGCCCTCCTTCCACCAGGGCGCGGCTCCGTCGCCGTGCCCGGTCGTGATCATCTCAGCAGATGGACGGTCAGGGCTTGAGGACGACCTTGGTGCAGTCGTCCTCCTTGTCCCGGAACATCCGGTAGCCCTGCGGCGCCTGCTCCAGCGGCAGCGTGTGGGAGATCAGGAACGTCGGGTCGATCTCGCCGTCGCGGATCTTCTCGTAGAGCGGCTTCAGGTAGCGGTGGACGTGCGCCTGGCCGGTCCGCACGGTCAGCGACCGGTTCATCAGCGAGCCGACCGGGAACTTGTCCATGAGCCCGCCGTAGACGCCGATGATGGAGACCGTGCCCCCGTTGCGGCAGGCCATGATCGCCTCCCGCAGCGCGTGCGGCCGCTCGGTCTCGGCCATGACCGCGGTCTTGGCCCGGTCGTAGGCGTCCACCACGGCGGTCGGGTGGGTGGCCTCCAGCCCGGCGGCGTCGATGCACCCGTCGGGTCCGCGGCCCGCGGTGAGCTCGTTGAGCGCGTCGAGGACGTCGACCTCCTCGTAGTGGAGGACATCGGTGGCGCCCGCCTCCCGCGCCTTCGCCAGCCGGTAGTCGAACCGGTCGATGGCGATGATCCGCTCGGCCCCGAGCATCTTCGCGCTCGCGACCGCGAACAACCCGACCGGCCCGGCGCCCCATACCGCGACGACGTCGCCGCCGGAGATGTCGCACATCTCCGCGCCCATGTAGCCGGTCGGGAAGATGTCGGTCAGGAACAGCACCTGCTCGTCGGTCAGGTCGTCCTCGACCTTCAGCGGACCGACGTCGGCGAACGGCACGCGGGCGTACTCGGCCTGGCCGCCGGGGTACCCGCCGACCAGGTGGGAGTAGCCGAAGATCCCGCAGGGGGAGTGGCCCCACAGCTTCTCGGCCATCCCGGCGTTCGGGTTGGAGTTCTCGCAGACGGAGAAGAGCCCGCGCTCGCAGGCGTTGCAGGCTCCGCAGGCGATGGGGAACGGGACGACGACCCGGTCGCCGACCCGGAGGTTCGACACGCCCTTGCCGACCTCGACGATCTCGCCCATGAACTCGTGGCCGAGGATGTCGCCCTTCTTCATCGTCGGGATGAAGCCGTCGTAGAGGTGCAGGTCGGAGCCGCAGATGGCGGTCGAGGTGACCTTCACGATCGCGTCCCGGTCGTTGAGGAGCTGCGGGTCGGGGACCTCGTTGACCTCGACGTGGTTCTTGCCCATCCACTGGGTGGCGCGCACGGGGGTGTCCTTCCGGAGACGGGGCGGGATCAGGAGCGGGGTGCGGCGGGCTGCTGCTTGGCCATCCGGCGGGCCAGCGGGCCCTCGGGCGTGCCCTCGGAGCGGACCACCTGCCCGGTCTCGAGGATCTGCTTGAAGCGGGCGAGGTCGTCGCGGATCTGCTGGTCGGGGGCCTCGCCGAAGAGCTTCGCGACCGCCTTGCCCAGCTTCCCGGCCGGCTGCGCGTAGGCCAGCCGGACCCGCACCTCGGTGCCCTGGCCGCCGGGGGCGGGGCGGAACTCGACCACGCCGGCGTTCTCGATGTCGGCCCCGGGCAGCGACCGCCAGCGGATCCGCTCGCCCGGGGACTCCTCGACCACCTCGGCGTCCCACGCCACGGTGCGCCGGCCCGGTGCCTCGGCGACCCAGTGCCAGCGCCCGATGCCGGCGGGGCGGACCTCGCGCACGTGGGCCATGAACTCCGGCAGCCGGGAGAAGTCGTGCCAGCGGGCGTAGACCTCCTGCGGCGGCTTGTTCACCGTGGCGGCCGCCGAGACGTCGATCGCGCTCGTCCAGGGCGGGGAGGCGGGCAGCAGCTCCCGCGCGGCGCTGCGGCCGCCCTGCCGCGCCGACCGCACCGCCGTGAGCAGGTCGAGCGCGGCCAGCCCGGCGACGGCGATCGTGGCGTTGCGGAGCCGCCGGTGGCGGTCGCCCTCGCGGTGCGACAGGGCGATGCCCAGAGCGGTGAGGTCCATCGCGTCGCCGGCCACGCGGGTCCAGGCCCAGCCTGGCCGGCCGGCCAGCAACCCGACGGCGTGCACCAGCTCGCGGGCCCCCACGGCGGGGATCAGCGACCGGGCGGTGGCGGAGTCGTCGACCCCGGAGAGCCGGGCGACGCCGTCGGGGTCGCGCAGCATCACCACGCCCAGGCCGGTGCTGGCCAGGCCGAGGGCGCGGGCGGTGCGGCGCAGGCCGGGCCGGCTGCGGTGGGAGCTCATGGGATCCTCCGGTTCGGTCGGTCCGTCCTCGGACGTTCGTCCGGCGGTGGTCGCGCGGGTGACGTCGCGCGGGCCCGGGCGGCGGCCCCGGCGCCGGTGCAGCGCGGTGGGAGCACCCGGACGCCCTGCCCGGCTACCCCCGGCCCGCACCCAGAAACTCCCCGCGGCCGGCGACGGTGCGTGAGGACGCGGGCGCGGAGACGTGCCTCGGTACGCGCGTCGTGGGGTGCACGCGCCGAACGGCCCGCCGTCGCCCGTCCTCGCGGGGCGCGGTCGGGCCGCCCCGCCTAGCCTCGACCCGTGGGGATCCCGGGCGACGGTGGGTCCTCACCCTCCTCGCCGCGCCCCGGTCATCGGTACCGCAAGGTCCTGCTGGCGGGGGTGCTGGTCGCCGTCTACGCCGCCCTGGCGGTCGCCGTCCGCACCGGATCGCCCCTGGTGGCGATGGATGCCGCGGCCCTCCGCTGGCAGCCCGCGCTCCGCTGGCCGGAGTGGGAACCGCTGCTGTCGCACTGGGTCCTGCTCGGGCAGCGGATGGTCTGCCTGGTGGTCCTGGGCGGCTGGCTGGCCGTGCGGTTCCTCCGGGACCGCGATCCGCGCCCGCTGCTCGTGGTGGCTGCCGCGACGCTGCTGCTCAACGCCACGGTGGGCGCGGCCAAGATCGCCTTCGGGCGGCTCGGCCCGTTGCAGCTCGAGGAGGCCGCGCTCCGGCCCGGGGCCGCCGAGGTCTTCACCGACGGCATGGTGTTCCCGTCGGGGCACGCCGCCAACGCCGTCGTCATGTGGGGGCTCGTCGCGTACCTCGTCACGCGTCACCGGCGCCTGGCGGCGGTCGTCGCGGCGGTGCTCGCGGTCACGGTCGGCGCCACCACGGTCTACCTGGGCACCCACTGGGTCAGCGATGTCCTGGCGGGGTGGGCCGCCGGGGCGCTGGTGCTCCTCACGCTGCCCACGCTGTGGCGCCTCGCCGACCGTGCCTGCCGGCGCTGGTCCGCCGGTGCGCGGGTGCGGACGGTCCGCCCCGCCGGCGCGGTCCCGTCCGCGCGGCTGGGGCCCGCCCGCCCGCGACCTCCCGCTGCCGGGTCGGGGTGGGTGCGGGACGCCGCCTGAGCAGTGGCGGACGGCGCGACGCCCGGACGAGGATGCGGGCATGCCTGCCGCCACGCCGCCTGCCGTCGGTACCCGCACGCTCGGCCGCGACGGCCTGACCGTCTCCAGCGTCGGCCTGGGCTGCATGGGGATGAGCCAGATGTACGGCCCGGCCGACCGCGCTGAGTCGATCGCGACCATCCACCGGGCCCTCGAGCTGGGCGTGACCTTCCTCGACACCTCCGACGTCTACGGCAGCGGCCACAACGAGCAGCTGGTGGGCGAGGCGATCGCCGGGCGACGGGACGAGGTGCAGCTGGCGACCAAGTTCTCGCTGTCCCGCCGCCCGGACGGCGGCATGACCATCGACGGCCGGCCGGAGAACGTGCGGGCCTGCGCCGAGGCCAGCCTGCGTCGGCTGGGCGTCGAGGCGATCGACCTCTACTACCAGCACCGGGTCGACCCACGGGTGCCGATCGAGGACACCGTCGGTGCCATGGCCGGGCTGGTGACCGAGGGGAAGGTCCGTCACCTGGGCCTCTCCGAGGCGAGTGCGGCGTCGATCCGGCGCGCCGTCACCGTCCACCCGATCGCCGCGCTCCAGAGCGAGTGGTCGCTGTGGACACGCGACCTGGAGGAAGAGGTGCTGGGGGTCGCCCGCGAGCACGGCATCGGCATCGTGCCGTTCAGCCCGCTGGGCCGGGGGTTCCTCACCGGGGCGATCAGGGGCCCGGAGGACTTCGACGCCGACGACTGGCGGCGGGGCCACCCCCGCTTCACCGGGGAGGCGTTCGCGGCCAACCTGCGCCTGGTGGACGCCGTCCGCGAGCTCGCCGCGGAGAAGGGCGTGGCGCCCGGTCAGCTGGCGCTGGCGTGGGTGCTGGCCCAGGGCCACGACGTCGTCCCCATCCCGGGGACCAAGCGCCGGCGCTACCTGGAGGAGAACGTCGCCGCCGTCGGGGTCCAGCTCGACGACGACGACCTCGCCCGGCTGGACGCCATCGCGCCGCCGGGCGCTGCGGTCGGCGGGCGGTACGTGGACAGCAGCTACGCCTACGGGGACAGCCCGGAGCCGGCCGCGTGAGCGCGGCCGCCGACATGCCGGGCCCCGGCCCGCTGGGAACCGTCGGCAGCCGATGAGGACGGGCCTCTTCCTCGGGGCGGACCTCGGCACCAGCGGGCTGAAGGTGGTCGTGCTGCGCGACGACGGCGCCGTCGTGGCCGAGGCCGAGTCCCCGTACGCGTACGACCGGCCGGCGCCGGACCGGGCCGAGATCGACGTGGCGGTGTGGCGGGGCGCCCTGGACGCGGCCCTGGACGAGCTCTCGCCGGTCCTGCGGGGTTCCCGGGTGCGAGCGCTCGGGCTGTCGGGTCAGATGCACGGCACCGTCCTGGTGGACGACGCCGGTGCGCCGCTGCGGCCGGCGGTGCTCTGGCCGGACACCCGCGCGGTCGACGAGCTGGCCGGCTGGCGGCAGCTCGCCACGGCCGACCGGGCCGCGCTGGCCAACCCGCTCGTGCCCGGGATGACCGGGCCGGTGCTCGCCTGGCTGGCCCGGCACGAGCGGGAGGTGCTCGGGCGGGCGGCGGCCGTCCTGCTGCCCAAGGACGCGCTGCGGGCCGCGCTCGTGCCCGGCGGCTCGCCGGTCACCGACCGCAGCGACGCCTCCGGCACGCTGCTGTGGGACGTCCCGGCGGACGGGTGGTCGAGTGCCGCGACCGCTGCCGCCGGGGTGCCGGCGCGGCTGCTCCCCACGGTTCGCCCCGGCACGGAGCTGGTCGGCGCGGCTGCCCTGCCCGTCGGGGAGGTGCCGGTCGTCGTCGGCGCGGCGGACACCCCGCTGGCCCTGCTGGCGGCGGGCACGGACACCGGTCTGCAGGTGAACCTGGGCACCGGTGCGCAGGTGCTGCGCCCGGGCTGGTCGCCGCGTCCGGTGGTGGACCCCCTGGTGCACGGCTACGCCGACGCGCAGGGCGGCTGGTACGCGATGGCGGCCCTGCAGAACGGCGGCTCGGCCTGGGCCTGGGTGTGCGGTGTCCTGGGCCTGTCCTGGGCCGAGCTGTTCGCGGCGGCCGCGTCGGTGCCCGACGCCGGGGGAGCGGTCTTCCGGCCCTTCCTCACCGGCGAGCGGGGCGGGGTCGCCGGACCGGAGGACCGCGCCGGCTGGGACGGGCTGCACCCGGGAACCAGCCGGGCGCACCTGGCGCGTGCGGCGGTGGAGGGCGTCGTCGGGGCGGTGGCCGCCGCGACG
The DNA here is from genome assembly GCF_054050975.1 of Blastococcus sp. SYSU DS0828. Lineage (NCBI taxonomy): Bacteria > Bacillati > Actinomycetota > Actinomycetes > Geodermatophilales > Geodermatophilaceae > Blastococcus > Blastococcus sp. SYSU DS0828. The sequence continues at coordinate 50,626 of NZ_JBJHAK010000026.1, forward strand.
GGGCTGCTCGAGCCACCCGACGACGACGTCCCGGTGGTGCTCACCGGTGGCGGGGTGCGGTCCGCTCCGGTGCCGCAGCTGCTCGCCGACGCCCTGCGGCGCCCGGTCCAGGTCGTGCACCTGCGCAGCGCCTCGGCCGTCGGTGCGGCGCTGCTGGCCGCGCGCGGTGTCGGGGTGGACGTCGTCCCGGTGCGCGAGGCCGGGCCGGTGGTCGATCCGTCGCGGTGCTGATCAGTGGAGCTGATCAGGAGGGCGGGACCGGCGGGGCGGAGGTCAGCGGGTGGACCGTCTCGCCCGCCCCCAGCCGCTCCAGGGCGGCGTCATGCAGCTTGCCGTTGGTCGCCAGGGCGCTCCCGCCGGCCGGTCCCGGAGCGCCGGAGACGTCGGTGAACCGGCCGCCGGCCTCGCGCACGATCACGTCCAGCGCGGCGAGGTCCCAGATCGAGACCTCCGGCTCGCAGGCGATGTCCACCGCCCCCTCGGCCAGGAGGACGTAGCTCCAGAAATCGCCGTAGGCACGCGTGCGCCACACCGAGCGGGTGAGGTCGAGGAAGCCGTCGAGCTGCCCCCGCTCCTCCCAGCCCGAGAGGCTGGAGTAGCTGAGGCTGGCGTCACCGAGCCGGGCGACCTCCGACACGCGGCAGCGGGTGGCCGACTCCAGCCGGCGTCCGGTCCAGGCGCCGACGTCCTTCGCCGCCCACCACCGCCGGTTCAGCGCCGGCGCCGAGACCAGCCCGACGACCGGTTCGTCGCCGTCGAACAGCGCGATCAGCGTGGCCCACACCGGCACGCCGCGGACGAAGTTCTTCGTGCCGTCGATGGGGTCGAGCACCCAGCGGCGGGACCCGTGGCCGGTCGTGCCGAACTCCTCGCCCAGCACCGCGTCGCGGGTGCGTGCCCGGCTCAGCGTGATGCGCAGCATCTCCTCGACCGCCCGGTCGGCGTCGGTGACCGGGGTCAGGTCGGGCTTGGTGTCGACCGTCAGGTCCTGCGCCTTGAACCGCTCCATGCTGATCGAGTCGGCCTGGTCGGCCAGCACGTGTGCCAGCCGCATGTCCTCTGAGAAGCCCCGACCCGACGTCATGGGCACCCAACCTAGCGGGGAGTCAGTCGAAGACGGCGGAACTGACCCCGCTCGGGCCCTCGTACTCGCGGTCCTCGATGTTCCTCAGCGCGTCGAGGACATCCTTGTCGCCACCGTGCTGCTCGGCGTGCTTGACGATGTCGTCCTTGCCCGCGGGGTAGTCCATGCCGGACAGGGCCTTCTGGATGTCGATGGGGCTGACCATGGTCGGGGTCCTACCCCGCACCCGGGCACCGATGCACGGATACCGTCGGGTGCGTGGACGCAGCGACGATCGCGGGGCTGCTCGCCGACCCGGTGCGGCTGAAGGTCGTGGCCGCGCTGGCGCTGGGCGCCACGACCATCGAGGAGGTGGCCGCGGCGTCGGGGCTGTCGTTGAAGGAGGTCGCGCTCGCCGCCCGGCGGCTGGCCCGCGGAGGGCTCGTCGCCCGCGACGGGCACTCCCTGGCGCTGCGCACCGAGCGGTTCGGGGCAGCCGCCCGCGCCGCGGCGGAGGCCGCGCCGCCACCGGAGCCGCTGTCGGACGACCCCGCTGCCGACGCCGTCCTCACCGCGTTCGTCCGCGACGGCCGGCTGACATCGATCCCCGCCCAGCGCAGCAAGCGGCTGGTGGTCCTCGACCACCTGGTGCGCGTGTTCGAGCCCGGCGTCCGCTACCCCGAGCGCGAGGTGAACGCGCTGCTGGCGGTCTGGCACCCCGACGTCGCCGCGCTGCGCCGCTACCTGGTCGACGAGGGCCTGCTCAGCCGCGATGCGGGGGTCTACTGGCGCAGCGGCGGCTACGTGGAGGTCTGAGTCACCTCGTCGACGTGTCGACCTGTCGACGAATCCGTTCGACGACCCGCTGCCGGCCCCCGCAGACTGCCGGCGTGGCCCCGACCCCGTCCGCCGATGCCTTCGCCGCCCTCGCGCGTTCCTCGCCGTGGCGGTGGACGACGCTCCGCTTCACGGTGTCCTGGCCGGGCGACCCGTGGCGGGCCACGCCCGTGCGGGCGTGGCTGCGCCGGCCCGACTCCCTGCGGGTGGAGGACCTCGACGGCGCGGTGCTGCAGGCCGGCCGTGATTCGCGCCTGACCGTGCCCGCTGCCGCGCCGGTGTGGCGGGCCGACGGTCTGGTGGCGGAGCGGCCGTGGGGAGTGCTCCACGACGACCCGATGTACGAGAACTACTTCTGGATCGCGATGCTGGACCCGGCCGAGCTCGCCGACTCGCACACGGATGCGGAGCCCGGCGAGCCGCCCCTGCTGGTGGACACGGTGGTCACGACCGAGCACGGCGGACGCCCGGCGTGGGAGGCCGTCGCCCGGGTGACGCCGGCCTACGAGCCGCGCTGCGGGTGCTGCTCGCTGCTCCGCTCGCGGGACGTGGACGTCGTCGAGTACCGGGACCACCCCCAGCAGGTACTGGCCACCTACCCCGAGGCGCACCGGGTCCGCCTGGACCTGCAGACCGGTGCCTGCGTGCTGACCGAGGCTCTCGGGGGCGACGTGGCGGGTCATGGCCACGACCTGCGGATCGAGGCGGTCGACGAGCCGATGGCCGACGACCTGTTCACCGAGCCGCGGCGGGGCTGGTTCCGCCGTCAGTAACCGGGGCCGACCTGGCCCACCGCACCCAGCAGGACGCGCAGGGCGGCCAGCTGCTGCTCCCGGGCCGGCGGTCCCGCGGCGGCCCAGGCGTCCAGCGCGCACTCGGGGTCCTCGGCGGTGTGCCCGCAGCCCGGTGGGCACTCGGTGGCGGCCTCGGCGATGTCCTCGAAGGCGGCCAGGACGTCGTCGGCGGTGACGTGCGCCAGGCCGAAGGACCGGATGCCGGGGGTGTCGATGACGGTGCCCCCGCCGGGGAGGTCGAAGAGCACGGCCGACGACGACGTGTGCCGGCCCTTGCCGATCTTGCTCACGTCGCCGGTGGCGCGAAAGGCGTCGGGCACCAGCCGGTTGACCAGCGTCGACTTGCCGACGCCGGACTGCCCGACGAACACGCTCATCCGGTCCCGCAGCCGTTCGGTCAGGTCGTCCAGCGGCAGCTCCAGCGACATCGGGACGGCGTCCAGGCTCAGCCCGGCGTAGCGGTCCAGCAGCGGCTGCGGTGACGCCAGGTCGGTCTTGGTGAGGCACAGCAGCGGCTCGAGCCCGCCGGCGTACGCGGCGACCAGGCAGCGGTCGAGGAAGCCCAGCGCCGGCTCGGGGTCGGTGACCGAGGTGACGATGACGAGCAGGTCGGCGTTGGCCACCACCACGCGCTCGGTCGGGTCGGTGTCGTCGGCGGTGCGCCGCAGCGAGGTCGTGCGCTCCTCGATCGCGACGATGCGGGCAAGGCTGTCGGTGCGGCCGCTGGTGTCGCCGACCACCCGCACGCGGTCACCGACGACGACGCCGTGCTTGCCGAGCTCGCGGGCGCGCATGGTGGTCACGTCGACGGCGCCGTCGGGCCCGTCGACCCGCACCGTCATGCGTCCGCGGTCCACGGCGATCACCAGACCGGGCACGGCGTCGGCGTGCGTCGGGCGGGTACGCGTGCGGGGGCGGGAGCCACGGCGGCTCGGCCGGACCCGGACGTCGTCCTCGTCCATGCGCCGGGCGCCGCGCTGCGCGCTCACGAGAGGGCTCCGCCCGGCCCGCCCAGCAGCCTCGACCACCGCTCACGGAAATCGGGCAGCGTCTTGGTGACCGCGCCCGGGTCGGCCACCCGGACCCCCTCGACGGCCAGGCCGAGGACGGCGGCCGCCATGACCATGCGGTGGTCGGCGTAGGAGTCCAGCAGGGCCGGCCGCTGCGGGCCGGGCGCGATCTCCAGTCCGTCGGGCAGCTGCCGCACCCGGGCGCCGACGGCGGTGAGCACCTCGTCGAGCGCCTGCAGCCGGTCGGTCTCGTGCCCGCGCAGGTGGGCGATCCCGGTCAGCCGGGAGGGGCCGTCGGCCAGGGCGCACAGCGCGGCCAGCACCGGCGTCAGCTCGCCCACCTCGCCGAGGTCGGCCACGAGCGGGCGGACGCCCGCCCCGCCGGTGACCCGCAGCGCGCCGTCGGGGGTCCGCTCGACGGAGGCGCCCATGGCGGCCAGCAGCCGGTCCAGCTGCGCGCCCGGCTGGGTGGTCACCGCCGGCCAGTCGCGGACCGTCACCCGCCCGCCGGTCACCAGCGCGGCGGCGAGGAACGGGGCGGCGTTGGAGAGGTCGGGCTCGACGACGCGGTCCAGCGCCGCGACCGGCCCGGGGACCACCCGCCAGCCGCTCCCGGTGCCGGTGACGTCGACGCCGTGCTCGCGCAGGGTCGTCACCGTCATCTCGACGTGCGGCATCGACGGCACCCCGCCGGTCAGGGCCAGGTCGATGCCCTCGTCGAAACGGGCCGCGGCGAGCAGCAGCCCGGAGACGATCTGCGAGGACTCGCTCGCGTCCACGGTGACCGCGCCCCCCCGCACCCGCCCCGTGCCGTGCACGGTGAACGGTGCCCGGCCCCGGCCGTCGTCGTCGACCTCGACCCCGAGTGCCCGCAGGGCGCCGATCAGCCCGGCGTTGGGGCGCTCACGCAGCCGCGGATCGCCGTCGACCGTCACGTCGCCGTCGGCGAGGGCGGCCACCGGCGGCAGGAACCGCAGGATGGTGCCGGCCAGGCCTGCGTCGACCGTCACCGGCCCCCGCAGCCCGCCCGGGGTGACCAGCCAGTCCTCGCCGTCCTCGTCGACCCGCACCCCCAGTGCCCGCAACGCCGCCGCCATCAGGTCGGTGTCCCGGGCGCGCAGCGGGCGGACCAGCCGGCTGGGGCCGTCGGCCAGGGCGGCCAGCACGAGCGCCCGCGCGGTGAGGGACTTGGAGCCGGGCAGCGTGACGACGGCGTCGACGGGAGCCGGGTGGTGCGGCGCGGACCAGACGTCTGACACGTGATCAGTCTGCCCGGTCACCCGCGCCGCACCGTGGCCCCGTCCCGAGGCTCGCGCCGAGCGTGCGAGGCGAGAGGAGGACGGGGTCCTTCCATCAGCCCGCCTGCGGCTTGTCGGCCTTCTTGACCGGCACGGTGCGCAGCAGCCGCCGGTTGGCGAACTCGAACATCGCCAGCTCGGAGAGCTCCCGGCCGTAGCCCGAGCGCTTGATGCCGCCGAACGGCAGCTCGGGGGAGGAGCCGGTGGGCTGGTTGATCCACACCATCCCGGCCTCCAGCCGCTCGGCCACCGCGCGGGCGCGGTCGAGGTCGCTGCTCATCACCGTGGCGCCGAGGCCGAAGGCGCTGTTGTTCGCCAGCTCGACCGCCTCGTCGGCGTCCTTCACCTTGTAGACGACGGCGGCCGGGCCGAACAGCTCCTCGCTGTAGGCGCGCATGTCCGGGGTGACGTCGGTGAGGATCGTGGCCTCGACGAACGCACCCGGGCGGTCGGGCCGCCGGCCGCCGGCGACCACGGTCGCCCCCTTGTCGATCGCGTCCTGGATCTGCGCGTGCAGGTCCTGCGCGGCCCGCTCGCTGGACAGCGGCGCCAGCGACGTCGAGGAGTCGGCCGGGTCGCCCGGGGAGAAGGTCGAGAACGCCTGCTTCAGCCCCTCGACGAACGGCTCGTACAGCTCCTCGGTGACGATCAGCCGCTTCGAGGCGGTGCACGCCTGCCCGGTGTTCTGCATCCGGCCCATCGTCGCGGCCTTGACCGTCGCGGCCATGTCGTCGGCGTCGAGCACGATGAACGGGTCGCTGCCGCCGAGCTCGAGCACCGACTTCTTGAGGTGCTTGCCCGCCAGCGCGCCGACCGCGCTGCCGGCGCGCTCGCTCCCGGTGAGGGTCACGCCCTGGATGCGGGGGTCGGCGATGACCTGCTCGACGTCGGAGATGCGCAGGAAGGTGTTGGTGAAGACGCCCTCGGGTGCACCGGCGTCGGCGAACAGCTGCTCGATCGCCACCGCGCACTGCGGGGTGATCTCGGCGTGCTTGAGGATGACGGTGTTGCCGAGCACCAGGTTCGGGCCGGCCACCCGGACCACCTGGTAGAAGGGGTAGTTCCACGGCTCGATGGCGAGCAGGACGCCGATCGGGCGGGTCTCGATGACCGCCTCGCCCTTGCCCATCAGCGGCTGGATCGGCGTCGGCTCCAGGAAGCCGGGGCCGTTGTCGGCGTAGTACTTGAGGATCATCGAGCAGAGGTACAGCTCACCGGTGGCCTCGTCGCGGCGCTTGCCCATCTCCGTGGTGATGAGCTTCGCCAGGTCCTCGCGGCGCTCGTCCATCAGCTCGGCGGCTCGGCGCACCACGGCGGCGCGGTCGGCGACCGGGAGCTCGCGCCACTGCTGGTAGGCGGCGTGCGCCCGCTCGATGATGCCGTCGATCGCCTCGGTCGGCGTGAAGTCGAACTCCTTCTCCGTCTCGCCGGTGAAGGGGTTGACCGTCGCGTAGCGCCGGTCGGCGCTGTCGCTGGCGGTCTTCGGGTGGTCGGTCGGTGGGTTCTGCGTCGCGGTCACGCGGTGATCCTCGTCTCTCGTCGAGCGTTCCGACAGAGGGGCCCTACCCGGTGGTCGCTGGCACACGCACGGGCGCCGGCTCGTCGGTGGCCGCACCTACAGTGCTGGGGGAACAGCCCCGTGCCCTCGAGGAGGCGTCATGTGCGGTCGCTACGCGGCCAGCCGCAAGCCCGAGGACCTCGCGCTCGAGTTCGAGGCGGTCCCGGCCGGCGGGCAGCCCCCGCTGGCCGCCGACTACAACGTGGCGCCGACCAAGGAGGTCTACGTCGTCCGGCACGCCCGCGAGCGCGACACCGAGGGCAGGCCGACCGGTGGAGGGTTCCGCGAGCTGCGGGCGGTGCGCTGGGGGCTGGTGCCCTCGTGGGCCAAGGACGTGTCGGTCGGCAACCGGATGCTCAACGCCCGGGCGGAGTCGTTGACCGAGAAGCCGGCCTTCCGCAGCGCGGCGCGCTCGCGGCGGTGCCTGGTCCCGGCCGATGGCTGGTACGAGTGGGCCAAGCGCCTGGACTCCCCGGCCAAGCAGCCCTACTTCATCACCCCCGAGGACGGGTCGGTGCTCGCCATGGCCGGCCTCTGGGAGGTCTGGGGAAAGGGGGAGGACCGGCTCTACACGTGCACCGTGGTCACCGCCCCGGCCACCGGTGCGCTCGCCGAGATCCACGACCGGATGCCGCTGGTGCTCCCGCGGGAGCGCTGGGCGGAGTGGCTGGACCCCGCACGCGAGGACGTGGCGGAGCTCGCCCGGTCCACCCCGCCGGAGCTCGTCGCCGGCCTGGAGCTGCGGCCGGTGAGCCCGGCGGTCAACAGCGTGCGCAACAACGGGCCCGAGCTGCTGGCCCGGGCGGACGGCGTGGACGCCCCCGCCGACCAGCCGGCGCTGTTCTGACGTGGCAGCGGACGAGGCATCCGCCGGTGCTCCGGTCGACACGCCGCCGCCACCCCCACCACCGGGCGGCGCGCTGCCGGCCTGGGTCGCGGCGGGGCTGACCTTCCTCAGCTCCGGCGCGGTCCTCGTGCTGGAGATCGTCGGCCTTCGGCTGATCGCGCCCTACGTCGGCGTGACCGTCCAGACGAGCACCGCCGTGATCGGCTTCGCCCTCGCGGCGATCGCCGTCGGCGCGTGGCTGGGTGGTGCGACGGCCGACCGCACGGACCCGCGCCGGCTGCTGGCGCCGCTGCTGATCGCCGGCGGGGCCCTGGTCGTCGCCGTGCTGCCGCTGGTCCGGTTCACCGGCTCGCTGCTCAGCGGGGCCGACGCCGGGGGCGTGCTGCTGCTGGCCGCGGTCGCCGTGGTCGTGCCCGCGGCGCTGCTCTCCGCCGTCCCGCCGATGGTCGTGAAGCTCCAGCTCGCCAGCCTGGACGAGACCGGCGCGGTCGTCGGGCGGCTGTCGGGCATCGGCACGCTCGGGGGGATCGCGGCGACGTTCGCCACCGGGTTCGTGCTCGTGGCGGTCCTGCCCAGCAGCGTCATCCTCGTCGCCACCGGTGCGGTCACCGTGCTCACCGGCGTGGCGGTCGGCGTGGTCCTGCGGCGCGGTGACGGGCCGCGCACCGTCCCGGCCGGCCTGCTCGTCCTGGCCGTCGTCGGCGCCGGCCTCGCCGCGGTCGCCCCCACCCCCTGCGAGGAGGAGACGGCCTACCACTGCGCGCGGGTGGTGGCTGATCCGGAGCGGCCCTCGGGCCGGGTGCTGATGCTCGACACCCTCCGGCACTCCTACGTCGACCTCGCCGACCCGACCCACCTGGAGTTCGCCTACATCCGGGCGGTCGCCGCGGTGACCGATGCCGTCTTCCCCACGGGCGAGCCCATCTCCGCACTGCACGTCGGGGGTGGTGGGCTCACGCTGCCGCGGTACCTCGCCGAGGTGCGGCCCGGCACCGAGAGCGTGGTGGTGGAGGTGGACCCCGGCGTGGTCGCGATGGACCGCGAGCAGCTCGGGCTGGAGACGTCGGCCGACCTGCGGGTGCGGGTCGCCGACGGCCGGGTCGGGCTGGCCGAGGAGCCGGCGGGGCAGCGCGACCTCGTCGTCGGCGACGCCTTCGGCGGGCTCTCCGTGCCCTGGCAGCTGACCACCCGGGAGGCGCTGGAGCTGGTCGACCGGGCGCTGGCCGACGACGGCGTCTACGCGGTCAACCTCATCGACCACCCACCGCTGTCGTTCGTGCGCGCCGAGCTGGCCACGATGCGCGAGGTGTTCGAGCACGTGGTCCTCCTGGCCCGCGCGCCGGTCCTGGCCGGGGAGGACGGCGGCAACGTCATCGCGGTGGGGTCGCAGCGGCCGCTGCCCGCCGAGGAGATCGCCGCCGCGCTGACCCGCCGGGACCTGGCCTGGCAGGTGGCGGAGGGGGAGGAGCTGACCCGGTTCATCGGGGACGCCCGCGTGCTGACCGACGACTTCGCCCCGGTCGACCAGCTCCTGACGCCGTACGCGGCGCCCTGACCTCAGCGTCCGATGGAGGCGGTGCGGGCGCGCGTCAGCCGCACCAGCTCGGCCGGGGGCAGCTCCAGCTGCAGCCCGCGCCTCCCGGCGCTGACCAGCACCGTCGGGAAGTCCAGGGCGGAGGCGTCGACGACCGTGGGCAGCGCCTTGCGCTGCCCCAGCGGGCTGATGCCGCCGAGGACGTAGCCGGTGGCCCGCTCGGCGTCGACCGGGTCGGCCATCGCCGCCTTGCGTCCACCGGCGGCGGTGGCCAGCGCCTTGAGGTCGAGGGTCCCGCTGACCGGCACCACGGCGACGGTGAGGACGCCGTCGACCCGGGTGACCAGGGTCTTGAACACCTGCCGCGGATCAGCCCCCAGCGCGGCGACCGCTGCCTCGCCGTGGCCCTGGTCGGCCGGGTGCTCGGGGTCGTACGGGTGCAGCGTGTGGGCCACCTTCGCCTGCTCCAGGACCCGTACCGCCGGGGTTGCCGCCACGGCGCCGCAGCGTAGCGAGCACGGCCCGTCGGGAATGGCCGCGGCCGCCGGTGCCGTTGCACCGGCCGTGAGCAGCAGCGTCTCCACCACTCGCGCACGGGCTGTGCACCGGCGTCCCCCGGGCCGTCCGGACGCCGCACGGCTAGGATCGACCGACGTGGTGCCCCGCGTCCGGGGGCCCCGGAGAGGACGGTCGGTGCCTGAGGATTCCGTGGTCGACAACCCCGGTCAGCTGCCCGAGGGCGCGCCGGTGGAGGTGCCCGAGGCCCGCGAGGGCGGGAGTCGCACGGAGCTCGCCGAGACCCGCGCCGAGCGGGACGCCCGGTTCGAGCGCGACGCGCTGCCCTACCTGGACCAGCTCTACCCGGCGGCCCTGCGGATGACCCGCAACCCGGCCGACGCCGAGGACCTGGTGCAGGAGACCTTCGTGAAGGCCTACTCCGCGTTCCACCAGTTCGCCGAGGGCACCAACCTCAAGGCCTGGCTGTACCGGATCCTCACGAACACCTACATCAACAGCTACCGCAAGAAGCAGCGGCAGCCGCAGCAGTACCCCACCGACCAGGTGCAGGACTGGCAGCTCTACGCCGCCGAGGAGCACACCTCCTCGGGCCTGCGGTCGGCCGAGATCGAGGCGCTGGACCACCTGCCGGACTCCGACATCAAGGAGGCCCTGCAGCAGCTGCCGGAGGACTTCCGGCTCGCGGTCTACCTGGCCGACGTCGAGGGGTTCGCCTACAAGGAGATCGCCGAGATCATGGGCACGCCCATCGGCACGGTGATGTCCCGGCTGCACCGCGGTCGCCGAGGGCTGCAGAAGCTGCTGGCCGACTACGCCCGGGAGCGGGGCTTCGTCCGCGCCGGGGCCGGTGAGGAGGCGACCCGCCCGTGAGCGACCAGCAGGGGGCCGGTGAGCCCCTCGACATCAACTCGTGCGACGACGTCCTGACGCACGTCTTCGAGTTCCTCGACCACGAGACCTCCGACGAGCGCCGGGGCGTGATCGCCGAGCACCTCGACGAGTGCTCGCCCTGTCTGCGCCAGTTCGGCATCGAGCAGGAGTTCAAGGCGCTGGTCCGGCGACGCTGCGGTGGCGACAAGCCGCCGTCGGGTCTGCGCGACCGCATCAAGATGCAGCTGACGAGCGTCTCGTTCGAGGAGGACGGGACCCAGGTCAGCGTCGAGCGGCTGACGATCGAGCACTCGGAAGAGCGTCCCACCGCCTGAGTGGGGGGCGAACGCCAGAGGCCCAGAACCCGACGGGTTCTGGGCCTCTGGCGTCCGGCCCCGTTCAGGGGCCCACCCTGAGCCTGCGAAGGGTGGGGAGGACGGGGTCCTTCTAGGCGTTGGGGCGCTTGCCGTGGTTGGCCTTGTTCCCCTTGCGGGAGCGACGCTTGCGTCCGCGCTTGGACATCGCTGCCCTCCTCTCATACTTGCTGGTGGGCCGGGCGGCCCGTGGGTTGTGCGGGGGGCCGGAGCCGGCGCACGCGGGGTGCGCCGCGCTGGCGGACCCGCCAAGCTGACCCGGCAAGCCTCTCACGGGGAGAGCCGGCCGTGCGCCGGGCAGGGCGAACGCAGGAGGAGCAGCAGTGCCGCAGCTGGGGATCGAGACCGTCCTCGTCGCCGGACGGGGACCCGCTGGGTGCGCCGTGGTCCGGGCGTGCCAGCGGCTCGGCCTCAAGGCGGTGGCGGTGCACAGCGAGACGGAGCGCTCGGCACGGCACGTCCGCCTGGCCGACGACGCAGTGCTGCTGGGGCCTGCGCCGGCCGCCGAGTCCTACCTGGCCGTCGACCGGATCGTGGAGGCGGCCCGGCGCAGCGGAGCCGACACGGTGCTCCCGGTTCCTCCCGCCCTGGCCGGCAACGCGCGACTGGCCGCCGAGGTGGTCCGGGCGGGGCTGCGCTGGGGCGGTCCCGATGCCGAGGTGCTGGAACGCCTCGGTGGTGACGGCGTGGAGCCGGCCAGCGAACGCGGCTTCCTCGCTTGGGTCACCGCCGACGGACTGCGTTTCGCCACCTCGGTGGCCCGGGATCGTGCCGCCGGCATCGCACGTGTGTCCTGGACCCCCGGCGAGCCCCGGCAGCTGCCCGCGGCCGCGCACCGCCTCGCCGAGGTGGGCTGGCGCGGGCTGGTCACCGTCGGCATCGCCCCCGACGGCGAGCTGGCCGAGGTCGCCGCGGGCTTCTCGCTGGACATGGCGGTGCTCGAGCGGTCGCACGGGGTCGACGCCGTCGAGCTGGCGCTGCGCAGCGCCGTCGGACCCCGGGTCCCCGGGCCGGGCCCCGTGGCCCGCAGCGAACCGCGGGCGGCGGTCGTCGCACAGCTGCGCGCCACGCTCCCGCCGGGGAGAGCCGGCCGGATCAGCGGTCGCCTCCCCGGCTCCGGGCGCCCGCCCGCGGCCGAGGGCGGCGTCGACCTGGTCGCGGTCAGCGGTTACGACCCCGGTGACCGGCTGGACGGCTGGTACGACGCGCTGCTGGCCACCGTGAGCGCCGGCGCGGACGACGTCGCGGCGGCGGCGCGTGCGGCCGGCCTGGCGCTGTCCGGGCTGGCCGGGGCCGGGGTGCCGCACGACGGCCCCGAGGTCTGCGCGGTGCTCGGCGGGCTGGCCGAGGGGCGCGCCTTCCCCGAAACCTGACGCCCGGGGCCCGTGCTTGGATGGGGGCTCATGATCGGGCGGGCGCGGGAGGTTCCGGTGGCGGTCGAGGAGATCCACGCGGAGATGGTCTCCAGTGTCTGGAAGGTCCTGGTGGAGCCCGGTGCGCGGGTGTCCGCCGGTGACACGCTGGTGATCCTGGAGTCCATGAAGATGGAGATCCCGGTGCTCACCGAGCGCGCGGGGACCGTGCAGGAGCTCCACGTGGTCGAGGGCGAGGTCCTCCAGGAGGGCGACCTCATCGCCACCGTCGCCGACGCCTGACGGCCCCGCCCGGAGGCTCGCCCCGAGCGTGCGAGGGGTGAGGAGGGCGGGGTCCTTCAGCAGACGTCGCGGGTGTAGACGAGCAGGTCGACGCCGGGGGCGGGCGTCCAGTCGCGCGCCGGCAGCCGGGTGAAGCCCAGCCGCTCGTAGAGCCGGTGGGCCGCGCGCATGCGCGTGCCGGTGGAGATGACGACGCGCCGCCGGCCCGCCGCGCGGGCGCGGGCCAGGCACGCCTGCACCAGGGCGGCGCCCACTCCGCGGCCCTGCGCCCGCGGGTCGACCACGAGCATGCGGAAACCGGCCTCGTCGGGGGACTCGAGCACCTCGCCGAACTCGCCGCCCGCCACGAACGCCACGCTGCCGATCAGCCGGCCGGCCTCGTCGCGGGCGACCAGCAGCTCGGCCAGCCGCGCACGACCGGCCACGTCGGCCAGCTCGGCGGCGTACCCCGCCGACGCCAGGCCGCCGCGCACGTACACGTCCACGGTGAGCGCGGCGATGCGGTCGTGGTCGGCGGGGACCGCCGGCTCGATGCGGACGGCGGGGAGGGGAGGCACGCGGTGCAGCGTAGGAGAGGACCCGGTCCCGCTCGCCCGCTCGGGGTGGGCCTCGGGACGGGTCATAGGCTCGGGGCACCATGAGCAGCCTCTCGGAGCGCCTCACCCGTGGCACGGCGTCCAGCCCCGCCCAGATCGACCACGCCCGGCGGCTGGTCGCCGACTGGCAGCTGCTGGCCGACCTCGCCTTCGCCGACCTGACGCTCTGGGTGCCGCTGTCCTCGGGATCGTGGTGGTGCGTCGCCCAGGTCCGCCCGCTCACCGCGCCGACCAGCCGGCCGGAGGACATGGTCGGCGTCGAGGTGGACGCCGACGCGGCGCGGTCGTTCACCGCGGCGCTCCGCGACGGGCGGCCGGTCACCGACGGGGAACCGGACCGGTCGGGGACGCCCCCGCGCCGGCGCGAGGTCATCCCCGTGCGGCACGAGGGCGTGGGGATCGCCGTCCTGGCCAAGGACACCAACCTCGCGGTGACGCGGGCGCCGTCGACGCTCGAGCTCACCTACCTCGACATCGCCGCCGACCTCTGCCTCATGGTGTCCGCGGGCACCTTCCCGCCGGTCAGGGCGCAGGACGCGGAGATGAGCCCGCGTGTGGGGGACGGGCTGGTTCGCCTCGACGGGGCGGGCAGGGTCACCTACGCCAGCCCGAACGCCCTCTCGGCCTACCGCCGGATCGGGGTGGTCGGCGACCTGGCCGGCGCCGTCCTCGCGGAGGTGACGTGCCGCGTGGTCACCGACCGCGTGGCGGGGGAAGCGGCGGCCGCCGGCATCACCGCGGCGATCGCGGGTCGCTACCTGGACCCCATGGACGTCGAGGCAGCCAGCGCGACGCTGCTCCTGCGGGCCCTGCCGCTGCACGCCCCCGGCGCCGAGCCCGGGGCGCTGGTGCTGGTCCGCGACGTGACCGACGTGCGGCGTCGGGACCGGGCGCTGCTCACCAAGGACGCGACCATCCGGGAGATCCACCACCGGGTGAAGAACAACCTGCAGACGGTCGCCGCGCTGCTGCGTCTGCAGGCCCGCCGGATGACCGAGCCCGCGGCCCGGGCGGCGCTGGAGGAGTCGGTGCGCCGCGTGGCGTCCATCGCGGTCGTGCACGAGACGCTCGCCGGCAGCCGGGAGGACGTCGTCGACGTCGACGACGTCCTGGACCAGGTGCTCCCGATGCTCGGTGACCTGACCTCCGTGGGGCCCGCGGCCCGCACCCGCCGCACCGGCTCGTTCGGCGAGCTGCCCGCGGCGGCGGCGACCCCGCTGGTCCTCGCCGTGACCGAGCTGCTGCACAACGCGGCCGAGCACGCGTTCCCCGAGGGGGAGCCGGGGGTCATCGAGCTGGTCGCCGAGCGCGAGGGGGACGACCTACGGGTCCGGGTCCGCGACGACGGGCAGGGCCTGCCACCGGACTTCGACCCGGCGACGAGCGACGGGCTCGGCCTGCAGATCGTGCGGACGCTGGTCACCAGCGAGCTGGGCGGGAGCCTGACGATGGGGACGCTGGAGGGCCGGTCGGGCACCGAGGTCGTGCTGACGTTGCCCTGCACCGCCCGGCCGCGGCGGTGAGAGCTGCACCGTCCCGGACGACGCCGAGGCCGGTCCGGGAGGACCCGGACCGGCCTCGTGGCGGTCGGTGCTTCGCGGTGGTGCGGTGGGCCGCCGGTGAACCCCGGCGGCCGTCGTGGTGGTCCGGATCAGGCGGTGTGGACCCGGGTGCGAGCCTGACGCCGCTTCAGCGCGCGCCGCTCGTCCTCGGAGAGCCCACCCCAGACACCGGAGTCCTGGCCCGAGCGCAGGGCCCAGTCCAGGCACGACGAGACCACCGGGCAGCGCTGGCACACGGCCTTGGCCTGCTCGATCTGGACGAGAGCGGGGCCGGTCGTCCCGATCGGGAAGAACAGCTCCGGGTCCTCGTCCCGGCAGAGCGCGCGGTGGCGCCAGTCCATGGCGTTGTACTCCTCGATGTCGTCTGCGGTCGGTGCGTCAGTCGCCTTGCTCGGTCTGCGATCGCCGGGCCGACACCGGTCACCCAGCGTCTTGGCGGCAGCGACTGCCTGCTTTGTTACCGGCAGGTTGCGTCCCAGCAGCGATGTTTTCACGTGCCGGACGCCTGTCAAGCGAATCGGGGTCGACGCTGACCCCCGCGTGAGCAACCTCACCACGCCCGTGCTAGGCCCGCCACCCGGCGGGGGGAAAAGCCGTGCCGATCACTCAAGAAGAGCCGTCAGGCGATCACGCGCAGGGCGTGCGGGACGTCCGTGATCCGGACGCCGGTGGCCGTGCCCAGGTGGTCGCCGTCGACCTGCCAACCCTGCGGCCGGACGGCGGTGATCGACAGCTCCCGGAGGTCGTGCCACCGGTGCAGGCCGCGTCCGCGCAGATCCGGCTCGGGCCGCATGGTCTGCCGCAGGGCGCGCAGCATCCGGGCGGCACCCATGCGGCCCAGGGCGAAGACGTCCAGCCCGGTGTCGAAGGAGGCCTGCGGCGTCGGGTTGACCGGTCGCGCCCCCAGGTAGGTCCAGGGGCTGACGTTGGACACCAGGCAGAGGAACAGCTCCTCGACGGGTGGCTCGCCGGGCACCTGGAGCGTCATCGCGGGGCGTCGCCGCTCCCGCCCGAACAGGAAGGCGCTGGTGCCCTCCCGGACGTAGAGCGCGCCGGTCGACCGGCGCCCCCGGGCGCGATGGGCCTCCACCCGGGCGATCACCTCGGCGTCGAACCCGAAGCCGGCGGCGAACACGAACCACCGGGGGGCGGTCCACCCCGGGCCGTCGGCGTCGGCGTCGGCCCGGGCGACCGCCTCTGCCGCCTCCGGCGCGACCCCGGTGACCGCCGCGGTGCTCGTGCCGGTGGCGCTCGCGGTGCCCAGCGACACCGACCGCGTCCGGCCGGCGCGCAGCGAGGCGAGGATCTCGGCGGTCGCCTCCACCGGGTCGCGCGACCGGCCGAGGGCCCGGGAGAACACGTTGGTCGACCCGCCCGGCACGACCGCCAGCGTCGGCACGGCCGGTCCGGGCCCGTCGGTGAGCAGGCCGTTGACCACCTCGTTCACGGTGCCGTCGCCGCCGAGGGCGACGACGACGTCGATCCCCTCGGCGGTCGCCCGGGCGCCCAGTTCACGGCCGTGCCCCCGGTGCGTCGTCTCGGCGACGTCCACCTTCAGCTCGCTGGCCAGCGCGCCGACGAGCACGTTGCGCATCTTGGCGGTCGTGGTCGTGGCCGCAGGGTTGACGACCACGAGCGCGCGCATGCCGCCAGGCTATCCAGCGGCCCGGCGTGGGTGCGGCAGGACGTCCGGTGGGCGACCGCAGCCCGGGCCCGGGCGTAATCTCGCCGTCGTGACCGAGGACCGCGGAGCGCCCACCCCGCCGCCCCGTCGCCTCGCCGACCGGCTGTTCGGCGCCACCGCCGCCCAGCCGGCGCCGCGCCCCGCCGGGCCGGCGACGGAGGCGCCGCCGTCACTGCGCCGGGCGGCCCTGGCGGTGGCCCTGGAGGCCGTGGCGTTCGCGGTGGGCGCGCTGGTGCTGCTCTACCTCACGTTGACCGGCGCCCCGCAGAGCGTGCCCCGCGCGCTCGCCGAGGTGGTGCTGGCCGCGCTGGCCGCCGGCGTGCTCGGGGCCGCCGCGCGAGGGCTGTGGAGGGTCGCCGGCTGGGCCCGGGCGCCGGTGGTGGCGATGCAGCTGTTCCTGGGGCTGACCGGCTTCACGTTCGCCTTCTCCGCGCAGCAGCCGCTGATCGGCCTGCCGATCCTGGCGCTGGTGGGCGCGGTGCTCTACCTGCTGGCCGCGCCCGACTCGCGGCTGGCGTACGACGGCCGCTGAACGAGGACCCCCTTCCCCCATCGCTCGCACGCTCGGGGCGGGCCCCTGAACGGGGCCGGTAGGGGGTGGGCGACGGGTTCCTTCTTCAGACCAGGTCGATCACGTCGGCGATGGAGTCGAGGACCCGGCTGGGCCGGAACGGGAAGCGGCTCACCTCGCTCGCGGAGGTGGACCCGGAGAGGACCAGCACCGTCTCCAGGCCCGCCTCGATACCGGCGACCACGTCGGTGTCCATGCGGTCGCCGACCATGATCGTCGACTCCGAGTGCGCCTCGATCCGGTTCATCGCGCTGCGGAACATCATCGGGTTGGGCTTGCCGACGAAGTACGGCTTGGCGCCGGTCGCCGCGGTGATCATCGCGGCCACCGAGCCGGTGGCAGGCAGCGGACCCTCCGGCGAGGGGCCGGTCACGTCCGGGTTGGTCGCGATGAACCGGGCGCCGCCCTCCACCAGCCGGATCGCCCGCGTGATCGCCTCGAACGAGTACGTGCGCGTCTCCCCGAGGACGACGTAGTCCGGATCGGTGTCGGTCATGACGTACCCGACCTCGTGCAGCGCGGTGGTCAGCCCCGCCTCGCCGATGACGTACGCCGAGCCGCCGGGCAGCTGGGTGGCGAGGAAGTCGGCGGTCGCGAGTGCCGAGGTCCAGATCGCCTCCTCGGGTACGAGCAGGCCGGTCCGGCTGAGCCGGGCCGCGAGGTCGCGGGGCGTGAAGATGGAGTTGTTGGTCAGGACGAGGAACCGGCGCCGTCGCTCGACCAGCCGGTCGAGGAAATCCTTGGCACCCGGCAGGGCGTTCCCCTCGTGGACGAGGACCCCGTCCATGTCGGTCAGCCAGCACTCGATCGGTCCGCGCTCGGTGGTCACGGGTCGAACGCTAGCGCCGCGCGGTCAGGTTCGGTCGTCGGAGGCGAACGACGCGAGCGCGTCGTCGGTCAGGCGGAACACCGTCCACTCGTCCATGGGGACGGCGCCGGCCGCCCGGTAGAAGTCGATCGACGGGGTGTTCCAGTCCAGCACCGACCACTCCAGCCGGGAGTAGCCGCGCTCGACGCAGACCGCGGCGAGCGTGCGGAGCAGCTCCTTGCCCAGGCCCGTGCCCCGGTGCCGCGGCTGGACGTAGAGGTCCTCGAGGTAGATGCCGTGGGTGCCGCGCCAGGTGGAGAAGTTGAGGAACCACAGGGCCACGCCCACGACCTGGCCGTCGCGGGGGGGGGGGGGGGGGGGGGGGGCCGGGGGGGGGGGGGGGGGGGGGGCGGGGGGGGGGGGGGGGGGGGGGGGGGGGGGGGGGGGGGGGGGGGGGGGGGGGGGGGGGGGGGGGGGGGGGGCGGGGGCGGCGCCCCCCCCCCCCCCCCCCCCCCCCCGCAGCGGCTCAGCGCGAGCGGGGGACGGCACGTGGCCGCGGTGTGATCCGGAGGGTCACGAGGTCATGGCCTGCCCGAGGTCGGCGAGCAGGTCGTCGACGTCCTCGATACC